>NZ_JBFRHB010000059.1:0-19616 GCF_052115645.1 Arthrobacter sp. 2MCAF14
CCAAGACGATCTTCGACGAGGAAAAGACCATCGGCGTTGACACCTCCAAGGTCAACATCCCCGACACCTTCACCCAGAAGTACGCCCAGGCCGCGCTCAAGCTCGAGGGCTACACCGCCACCACCACCCCCGCCGGCAACGACGGCTAATCTCTTCCCTCTATAGCTAGCCCCCAAACGATCGGCCTGCGTGGTAATCCACGCAGGCCGATTGTTTTGTTTGTGGGTGCTTTGGCCGTCGATCAGGTGCGGGCCAGGTTTGGCGGCTTGAGGGCTGTTGGGAGAGTACGACGGCGGTGGCCCCGGGTTCTCTGCCAGTCGTCCACGCTTCTTCGTGCCGAGGCTCGGGACGAAGTGGTTGGAGCCTCCGAATACTGCTTGGATCCCGATTTTCCCATTCTTCCGAGCTGAGTGTGTGCGGGTCTCCGGCGGACGCTTATATCACACCCCTGTCCCATTGAGTGGCGGAAGTTCCAATTTGAGTGTGTAAAACCTCGAAACTGAGTGGTGTCGGAATTGAAAATTGAGTGTTTATCTGCGCTGAGGCTATTTCATTAGTGAATCTTCAACGATGAGATTGAGACGGATCATCTTCGTTCGTCGACTTCAATTAAAACTCTTTTGATTTATTTGCTAAAAGTACTTGACTAAATTGCCACGCCTGCATATTTTCGTCCTGAGGCATCCGCTTCAGCAGACGAGACCATTTCTCGTTTACCCAGCGCAAACATCGCCGTTCCTTATTCTGTGTTGCGGATTGATGTTTGTCTGATGTTCGCTGGCGCATTTGTATCGAGAAAGTTGGGGGAATGAAACACCGTATTGGGATCGCCGCGCTAGTCGTCGCTGCCACTTTTTCTACTACCGGGGTGGCATATGCCGTACCCAAAGCGAGCGGAACCTGGGCAGGCAACGTGTCCGCGAAAGTGACGGCGGCAGCGCCATCGTCTGACAAACATGGCAGGCTCAAACTCGACCCGTCGAGCAAGTCGGCACACGGCCCGCGTGCCACAGTAACTGTCCCAGACAGGATTGGGGGCGCAGTCACAATCAGCCAAGGTCTGGGAAAGTCGATTTCCGTCGGCCTTCCGAAGGTTGGCTCAGGGGAGAGCGCAGCGGTTTCGACGGACGGAGCTGCCGTGTTTGGTGAGTCCGGTGATTCCGCTTCCCTCGCAGTGCAGGCGTTCGACGGCGGAGCGCGTATCGCAACCGTGATCACTTCGGATGCCGGCGCTGAAGTCTTCGACTACCCGGTCTCTCTTCCGGAAGGCGGGAGTCTGAAATTGGTGCCGGAGGGTGGAGCTTTGGCGATAGATGGGGCTGGAAGCCTGATGGCTGCTTTCGCTCCCGCCTGGGCGAAGGACGCATCAGGTCGCGAAGTAAAGACCTCATACGAGGTCCGGGGCTCAACCCTGCGCCAGGTAGTCAAACATCATGGCCGGGGCTTCAGCTACCCGATTGTGGCCGACCCATATTATGGAATCGACCTCATCGACCACGCTTCCTGGTCCCGGCAAGCCGACGGGTGGATCTTCGAAGTGACCCCCACGGGCTGGGCGAGGGCTTTTCCAGGCAGCTACTGGGTAGGTACCTACGACTGGGACGAGCTGTACACAAAGTACAGGTACGCCGGTCTAAATACGAACCTGAACGGCATGCGTGACCAGCTCATCTGCCACCAAGAGTATGTTGCCATTCGTACCCCCAACAAGGCGACGTGGAACCTTGACGAATGGCGCCCGGACGTTGGGTACTGGGATACTGTCCTTTCCAACTGCAATCCTGGAGGCGCTCGATGGTTCGACTGACGCCGACAAAGCGGCTTGTTAGCTTAGCGGCGATTGGCTTCTCGGCGTCGCTGGGCCTGTCAGCATGTTCAGCGGCAGCGAATGTCTCGGATACGCCAACCACCGTAGATGAAGGGCGGGCAATCGCTCAGGCAGTCGCCGACAAAGCCGGATGCGGGTCGTTCGAGGACTACATCGTGAACGGACCGCCGGACCGGTGGAAGTTCACCTGCCAATTCAACGACGACATGTTTGGAATCATCGCCTACGGCTCACCCAAAGCAAGAAGCGAGTACGAAGCCCAATTGAGGGAAACCGGTTGGCAATATTGGTCCCAAGATTCATACACGATAGTGGCTCCCTGGAGACCCGCAAGTGGGTCAACTAGCCAAAGCCTTGAGCCATTCAAGAAGGCCTTGGATCACGCGAAAACGCAATCAGCCGGATAGACAAAGGCGGTCACCCATTGTGTGGTGGCCGCCTTTGTCATTTACTCTTCGAATTTGGCGATGTGAACTGTTGGAATGAGGCCGCTACTCCAAGGTTGTTTCGACCTGCCGGAGCCAGTTCCTCCAGGCGCTTCATGTCTTGTTCGGATGGTTCGACAGCGGTGGCCGCCAGGTTCTCTGCTAGCCTCCGCGCTTCTTGGTGCAGCGGATCCGGACGACGTGCTCGCCCAGGTGCACCGCATGACGTCGCGGATCCGTCATTAGTGGCCCTTCCTGCTTCTGGCTCTGGCGTCAGGGCTGCGGCTGACGATGATGGGGCTGAGCGCGGTAGTGTTCCTGCTGGCATTGGCTCGGAGAAGGCAGAGGCGCGCAGGTCCTGAAGGCCGGATTGATGCTCCTAGGGCAATCCGGCATTCAGAGCTAGTTCCGATTCGACAAATAACAGGCGATCATCATCTCGGTTGGGTATCGCGCTTGAATCTTGTTCTGCTGACTGTCCACACCGTGATCCAAAGCAGGATGACGACGATCAACGTCTCGGTCCCATTGGGAGCAACACCGAACAGTACCGAGACAACGTATGGAACGACGAACACAAGTAACCCCGTTGCTACCGCGGCAAATACAACAGCCCGACCAGTCATCTCGCAGACCTCCCTGACAGCCTTCGACGCTTCCACGCAGGACGATTGTTTAATTTCCGGTACTTGTCGAGGCGTGGAGTTAGAGCTGCCGCGTACTGCTTCGATCCCTCTTTTGCCATTCCTCGGACCTGAAGAACTTTTCTAGCTCCGGTCCTGCATTCTCCGAGATACGTGCACCGTCATCGGTCACGTCAAACAGAGGAAGGTAGCCCTTTTGCCCCGCCAATTCATTCGCGATCACCAAAACCGACTTATCCTTTGCGGACACTGACTCACCGCTGATCACTCGCTCCGCAATGTGCTCGCATCCGGAAATTTGCATTATGACCATAAGGTCGAAGTTCCTTAGCTCATGCTCATGCCAGATGCTCTTTCGTTGAAGAGGCCCGTAGGTCGTGTCGCAAGCTCTGCTTTCATGGCTTGTCATGGAACCACCGCTAGGAACAGAATCGATTTCCGTACGAGGCGCATCTTCATCTCCATCGGAAGGCCGGCGTTCAAAAACAGGACGATCGGTCTGTTTAAACTAGGCCACGACGCTTTGGAGGGTCAACCCCTTGGCGGCCATCAGAGCCTCGTCCGAACGGAGCCGCGGGAACGGCCCCGGATCTCAAAATTGATAGTGAGCTATTGATTTTTCCCATCAGTCTCAACTAGTGTCTGACCACCACCGATGATGAAACGAGAAAATCTCGCTCCGTCGGCAGACTTTTGGGGGAATTCGTCATGCCTAATGGTCGTAATATCCTTTGTTCAATCGCACTATCTTCAGTTCTGGTTTTCTCGGGCACCAACGCCGCCAACGCCCGGGCCGTCACCACCGAGTCGACTGCGGCTCCGGCCGCTCCGATTGTCGGTGCAACTACGGAGCCGCAGGTCGCCAAGGTCCGGAACGTCTGGCAAGACAACTTTTACAGCGAGGGGACGTGCAAAAGGGCCTCCTTCCCGATCCTTTATATGCACCGTTATATTCTTGACTATCGCTGTCTTCAGAATCGTCCCGGTTCTTTCAACGCCGGCCGCTGGTCGCTTTGGGTTCTGGTTCCTGATTCTGTCTAAACGAAGCGGAGGTCGCCACGCCCTATGAAGGCAAAGAGTGAAACAACCAGCGGCCAGCAGTTGCGCCCTGTCCGCGAAGGTTCCTCGGTGGAAGTATGTGGACGCCTGTTCACCGGAACCGACGGGAACACTTATGCGCGTCCGAGACTTCACCCCGATGAACCGCACACCAGTTTGAGGGAACAAGCCGAATGGGACTCGACGCCAAACAGAATCAGAGTCACGGGCTTGGGAACGCAAGAACGGCAGTTCGGCGGAGCCGAGGGCTCTTGGCATACCATTCGTGGCATTCTCAGAGGCATGTGCATCGAAGCCAACGCAGTGCTCGATCCTCCCGAGCACTGGCTCGACACCTGGGCGGGAGCAGCCTCTAGATACTCAGAGTCGGACCCTCATGCGCCAACCGAGTGGTTCCTTAGCCCAGACCGCCAGGAGTTCCTGGAGAGAATCTTTGCCATGATTGATGAGCGTAAAGACTTTTGTCCGCGTATCTCGTCGGGACTTAGCGGTACCGATAACGGCACCTTCTGCGTCAACATAAATATCATGGCGATCAACGAGAGTTTCGCGGCTTGGGCAGAAAACTACAGCCCGGATGACCTCCTTGTCCGATCTTTCGTTAGGGCCCTCTAGGGGCAGATTCATAACGACGCTAGGCAATCATCGGCATAAGCAAGGGCGGCCAGCACGGATAACATGGTGGCCGCCCTCGCTTGCCAGTGTCTAGGTGTCGATGCTGGCCATATTGGGATAGCGCGCTCCGGCAGTTGACCCTGCGGGGGCCAGCTCGTCCAGCCGCTTCAGGTCCTCTTCGGAGAGTACGACGGCGGTGGCCCCCAGGTTCTCTGCCAGGCGTTCGCGCTTCTTGGTGCCGGGGATCGGGACGATGTGCTCACCCTGTGCCAGCAGCCAGGCGAGGGCCAACTGTCCGGGAGTGCATCCCTTCTGGTCGGCGAGTTCTTTCACCCGGTCCACGAGTTCCAGGTTGCGCTTGAAGTTGTCGCCTTGGAAGCGAGGGGAGTGGCGGCGGAAGTCGTTCTCCGCGAAGTCCGCCTCGCTGCGGATCTGCCCGGTCAGGAAGCCGCGGCCGAGGGGACTGTAGGGAACGAACCCAATGCCTAGCTCGGCCAAGATCGGGAAGACCTTCGTTTCGGGCTCCCGTTCCCACAGGGAGTACTCGGTTTGCAGGGCGGTGATCGGATGCACTGCGTGGGCGCGACGAATGGTGTCCGGTGCTGCCTCCGAGAGTCCCAGGTGCCGGACCTTTCCAGCCTGGACGAGTTCGGCCATGGCGCCTACGGTGTCCTCGATGGGGACGGTCTTGTCCACGCGGTGCTGGTAGTACAGGTCTATGTGGTCGACGCCGAGGCGTTGAAGGCTAGCGTCACAGGCGGAGCGGACATATTCGGGGGTGCCATTGACGCGCAGGAAGGATCCGTCCTCGCGGCGTTCGTTCCCGAACTTCGTGGCCAGCACGACATCGGCGCGGCGGCCAGCGATGGCCTTGCCGACGAGCTTCTCGTTGGTGAAGGGCCCATACATGTCGGCGGTGTCCAACAGGCTGCCGCCGGCGTCGAGGAAGGCGTTGATGGTCGCGACGGATTCGCGGTCGTCCCCCTCGCCGTAGAACTCACTCATGCCCATGCAGCCGAGGCCGAGGGCAGAAACGGTCAATGAACCAAGTATGCGGTTTTCCATGGGGTTCTCTCCTGTAGGTGGCAGAACGTGCTGGACGGCAGGACGGTGCTCAGAGAGGGGTGCGGGTAGGGCCACTATAGGCACGTGCGCGATGAGGCCACAACGTTGAGGGCAGGCAGAGCGGCCAAGCTACTGACTGGCAACTTCGGATTGGCCGAACAGTTCTGCATCGAGTTTGTCGAGCGCTTCGGGATACCCGGCCACATCGATGGGTCCGCGTGTGGTCTGGAGTGAAACCACCCGGAAACCGGGGCCGAAGTTGACTCTGGCGAAATCCGACAGCTCCAAGTGCCTGCGGTCAAGTGGGATCCGGCCATTCACGAGGAAAGTAGCTGGATGGACCCATGATCCGTCCCGAGACTCATTTGTCACGAAGTCAACAAGCGGTGCGCGAACGGAAAGCAGGCCGCGCACCCAGCCGTTGGCCACGCCGCCGGGTAATGGTTCGGGCGAACGAATCCAGAATTCCGTCCACCCGCGCCGTCGCCATAGCTTGAACCTGAGTCGGTTGACTACACGGGCTACCACTAGCGAAACGATCCAACTGGCCACCAAAATGATAAAGAATATGGGAAGTGAGTTGGGTTTTTCCCAGCCGAGCGACAGCAGGACGATCAAAGCAAAAGCCGCGCTAACGGCATAGCCGAGGCCGATCGCAATCAGACGTTTGATCCTCGGTTCCTTCCCGGCCATGCCACACTATAGGCCGGGTTCCTGCCCGGTGTCCCAGATATGGACCCGCTGGCGAAGCGTCCTAAGCGCCGAAGCGTTCAGCGAAGTATTTGGCTGATTCGATGGACTCAATCCCTATCATCCAACAAAACACGACGGGGGCCAGCGCGATGAGCAGGAAAACCGCCGCGGCTGTGATCCAAAAAACCTCTCGCGGCAGGGTAAGAATGGAGCGCACAGACGCCACAGCAGCCATTGCCGGAATGGTGACGGACGCTGCCATCACCCACTGGCGTTTGGGAATCTCGGTACTGTAGTGCGAGCCGGGCCTGTCGTCTGGATCAAAGTCGAATCCGAACCAGATGGCAAGGAAGGTGGACACCGCCGTCAGGCACAGGACCGCGGCGGGAAAGTAAATTGGTGTTGGAACACGACATGCCTTCCGGCTAATTCGACCGGCAATACGGAATCAGGAAAAGGGAAATGAGCAAAACCGCGCTGCGCGCCACGAATGTCAATCAGGTAGTGGCACGATGACCGCGCCGCTGCGGGTGTGCTTGCCCGATCAGAAACTCCTGGACGCGATGGAACCTTCCGTCGACGTCGACTTCGTGGTGTGGGACCTGACCGGTCCTGCCCCGGCGGACGAATTCGACCTGCTGGTGCCGCCATACATGGGGCGGCCAGACGCGCTCACGGCGCTGGAACGCGTGACGGTCAGGCTCGTGCAAAGCCAGTCGATAGGGTACGACGGCGTCGCTGACGTCTTGCCGTCGGGATGCGTTTTCGCCAACGCGGCGGGAGTCCATGAGACGTCGACGGCGGAACTCGCCTTGGGGATGATGATCGCCAGCCAACGGGGGATTCCGGAATTTGTGCGTAACCAGGCGTCCGGTAAGTGGGGCTACGGCCAGCGACCCAGCCTGGCGGACCGCCGCGTTCTCCTGGTTGGCTACGGGGGAGTAGGCAAAGCCATTGGAACCAGGCTGGTGTCGTTCGAAGCACTGGTGATGCGGATGGCAAGCCGCGAACGGGACGATGATTACGGGCGGATCTACGGCATCGACTCACTGTATGAACAATTGCCGCTGAACGGCGAACTCCTGATCACGGACAGTTGTACCACCAGCGAGTGCAATTCATGACGTGGCACATTGGGCACCAAATAAGTACACAGGGAAGAGTCGCCGTTCCAGCAAAAATACATGGAGCACAGCACTGGACAAGTCCCGCCCAGTTGTACTGGCAACAGGTACCGACTGGAGCACCATATGGCACGCAGCAGCTGTCCCGAGCCGCGATCACGCCCTGTGACAAGAGGCCTTTCGAGTACTCGCTCGGCTGCACCTCTCGAACAACGTCACCATCGGTCCAAAAGACCATGATCGCATCTCGATCGTACTTCCTGGCCCCGTTCTGTCCCACGGAACATTGTCACTGGGCGTTGGCGCCGCAGAAGCGGCGTTCGCGCCGGCCGTACCGAGCGCGACGGATGCCGCTCCTGCGAGTATTCCCTTGAGAATTCCTCTTCTTCCGAACATGATTTACTCCCTAATGTTCTGTCATTTGCCTAGGGTGCGATAGTTGACGGTACCGAGTAGCCCAATCAGCAACGCGCCCGAAATTGTGATCACGACGTTGCTGATACCTAGTGGGCCGGACGTGAACATTCCGAGAACGACAATGGCGGCAATTCCCAGGTTTCTGGTTAAGAGGATCAGACGAACCTTCTGCCTTCCGGACCCCGCGCATCCACAATCTGTCTCGATTTTCCGAATGAGGACGGTGCCGATCGCGATCGAGAACACGAGTAGCAGAAGCAGCAGGATTACCCCAGCGGCAATCGTGAGATAGCCCGTGGCAAAGAGCATGCCCAGAACAAACTCGGTGGGAGGCAGATACGAGGCAATGAGTCTGGTTTGGATCGGGCTAGTGAGCCTGTAGCCCATCACTTGAGTCCAAAAGTCTGCAATACGGCCGAACTTTGATGTGCCCGACCAAATAAAGTATCCACCGCCAATAAGCCTGGCAACATCCAAGAAAATATCCATGCAAAACCCCCCAATCATCCAAACGGTGAACTGCTGTCTCCAACCTGCCTCGGCGAGGCTCCGGGTCCGCCGTCGTCGCGACAAACCCAAGCTTTTCAAACCATTACCTAGGCGCTATTTGTTCTGGAATTGTTGAGGCGACCCCCTCGGCGTGTGAAGCTGAGATGATCCATCGCCGCAGGCCGTTTCCAAGGCGACCGCAGGACCGCCCACGAGCACCCCTCGAGTGCTCTTAGCAATGACCCGTATTCCGTATCCCTGGGAAGGGAAAGGTATTTGGGCAGTCGTTGCGGCCAAAACGCCTGAGATCGGAATCGTCGCCGCGTCGATGGGCTTGCAGCGCCCGACGATCTTCCCGTCCGCGACGGCGATGGAGACCGTCATGCGAACAACGAACCAGGTCCAGGCCACGACGCTGGTCGCGATGACGGTTCCTGGCAACACGATGTTCTCTGCTTGTGCAGAGATGCCCAAGAGGATTACTGAGGCGCCGTCAATTCCCCAGATCACGCCTTTGGAACTACCTGCCAGCCGGGCCTCTGAAATCAGCACGTCTTCCCCCAATCCCGAGGCTCACTTAGACCTGCCTCTCTACGATCTTCTGGACGGCCATTCGGACCCCCGCTGCCGCATTTGTGAGTAGATGATCCAGGCAATGGAGCCTGCAAACGGCAACACAAGGATCGCGACGGTAATCGCTACTTTGACTGGAGCGGGAAGCCATTTTGACGCTATCAGCGACGCAAGTGCGACGATTACCAACACCAAATAGAAGACGGCGAACACAGGACCTGCCCAAGAGTTGACGGCTGGGTTGACCGGATCAAACCAGGTCGCGAGGTTTGCTCCCGCTGCGGCTAGGGACAGAATCCCCATGATGATCTGATTGAAAGAAGACGCGATGGTGGCAACGATCACGAGCATTACGGCGGCGGAGATGGTCAGAAGTTTCATGACGCAGTCATCCACGTCCCAAGGCAAGCGATGAGCCGGCAAGTTGGTGCCAATTCATGATCCCCCCAAGGGTTAGGTCGACATAGTTTGGTTAGGAAGATTGGTCAGTTGTTGAGCTACTGACTCCCAATCCTGAAAGAAAGATAAAGCTGCGAATGCCCGTCTCCGTGTGGATTCGGTCAATCTCCGTGCGTTTTTGGCGAATCTCCGTGTGAAAATCGCCAAATTCAGTGGAGAAGAGCCGGCATCTACGTGTTTGGTGCTACGTGTGTCTAAGTGTCACCCACGCCGTCGTTGTGCTCCCGCGACGGAACCACACAGGAAGTGAACGTAACCGCCCGGGTGCCGGGCGCCGTCGTACATCCACCTCCGCGACGCAACGCGCCGTCTAGTCAGGCTGATCGAATCCAAGCGGGCCGGCTCGCCAGCGCGTTACTGGCCGAAACAAAGGGAAGATTGGTTGACATGACGTAAGTCACTTTTTATATGCTGGAATAGGTCAAGCAGCTGGCTTTCTCGATTTAGTACGAGGAGGTCAGTCATGGCACCTATTCAACCCGGTCACCCCCATCTTCATGGTCAAAGGGCCGGCCACCTCGATGTTCGAGCTGCACGGCGGAGTGCAGTTTGGACGGCGGACACTTCCAGTGAAGCCCTGCGGGGCTACCTGCCCAAGCCGAGCGCGGTTCAACAACTGTTTCGGCGATGGCCATTCGTGCCCTCGCGGGAATTGGAACGCATCCGTCGCGTGCTTCTTCACTGCGACGAAATAGCCCACCCGGCCGCAACCCACCGCCTCTCCGAACCAGCCCAGGCGTTGCTGGATCTCGTGACGAGCGAGCTGGAGCGGCGACGCGAATCGGGACATTATCATCCGCTCAGCAACGGCCCGGCTACCGGGCACCCCGCACTGCCCAAGGTTGCTCCCCCAGACGCCGTCGGCGAGAACTTCTCTGATGGCGGGACACTTTGAAGTGTTCACTGACAACGGGGGTAGCTGCAGGGTGCGGCTGGTTGACGAACTCGGAAAAGAGCTTGCCGTCTCCTCACCATTCCGGGACACGGACGCAGCGGTCCGCAGGATCTATACCTTCCGTGAGATCGCGGCGAGCGGACTCATTGAAGACCACCGCTCGCGATTCTGAGCTATGTGCGCCGCCGCCGCAGCAGTTACTTCTTCGCCGAACGCGGCTTCGCGGCTTTCGGCGGAAGAGTTGCGACGTAGGCGAATGCCTTCTCGACCCATTCCGCTGTTTGCTCGTCCTTGTCACTCAAAGCTTCGGGGAGGCCAACGTAACCACCCATGGCGCGACCTTCCGGGCCGAACGGAAGCGTTTGGTGACAGGCCTCCAATGCCTCGCGGTCGGCGTCGGAAAGCTTGGCCGATCATCGGGCCGAACAGTCCGGCGAACATATTGCCGTTCACGAAGGCGCCCAGGTTCCCGAACATCGGCTTGACGACGACATCAGGGTTCTCTGGCACCACCGCGCGGAAGCGGTCTTTGTCGGCGTCGGACGGTTTGGGGATCTGCATGTGCGTACTCCGCGGTAGGGGATCGAAAGCCTAGGACTGCATGCAGCATACGACGGCGGGATGCTGGCTGCCAGCGTCGGGGCACCGTTCTCCTTATGAAACGGGAACAGGTCAAACGAGGAAAGTAGGATGGGCGGATGTCGAGTTCACCGGAAAACGAACCTGCAGACCAGCTTCAAGGCATTCTTGATCTTCAGTCTGTTCTGGTGCGCGCAGAGAATGCCTCTGAATTCCTTACCGGGCTCACTAAGCTCGCCGCTGCCGCGATGTCTGAAGCGGCCGGCGACGCGATCGAATGCGCCATCACCGTCAAAGTCAGACGCCGGCCCCTTACTGCTGCGGGCGGCAGCTCACGCGCCGTGCAAATTGACCGGTTTGAGCAGGCGATCGGTGACGGCCCCTGCATCGCGGCACTCCGGGAGATGTCTCCGGTGATCATCGACGACGGTTCGACAGATCTGCGCTGGCCGGCGCTCACGAAGAAATTCGCAGAGATAGGCGTTCATAGCTCGTTGGGGATTCCCATGGAAATCAGCGAGGACGCCAGTGCCGCACTGAACTTTTTCGCATCCAAGCCAGGTGCATTCACCCCCGATGTCTTCAACAAGGCCGTGGGCTTTGCCGCTGCTGCCCGCAACATACTCCAACTGTCCGTGCGCATCGATTCCGCCCATCACCGGGCAGAGGACCTGGAATCAGCCATGCAAAGCAGGACCGCCATCGACGTGGCCTGCGGTGTCATCATGGCGCAAAACCGATGCTCGCAGGCTGAAGCGATGGAAATCCTTACCAAGGTCTCCAGCAACCGCAACCGCAAGCTACGGGACGTAGCCACCGAACTGATCGAACAGCTCTCCGGCAACGGGATCGAAACTCACTTCGAGGGGTAGGAGCAGGCCAGGGCGCGGAGTGCCGTGGCAGTTTGGATGGCCCCGGTAGGACCGCTACTTGTGGATGGGCTTGGTCAACGCGAGGCTGATTGTCTGGCCGGGGGCGAGCTCCCCAGTGGGTAGGTCGATGAAGGCGTACCAGACACGGTCGGTGCCGGTGAGCGGGCGGTTCGCCCACTCCAGATCAGGCATTCCGAAACGGAAGGAGATCTGGCGTTCGGTGTCCCCGGGTGCAGTGGTGTAGGTCTGGGGGATCCCGTCGGCGTCGGCAGTGAAGCTGCCTTGAGCCCCGTCGATCTTCAGCTCTCCTGGTATCAGTCTCACCCTGGTCCCCGCGGGGATGGGCCGGTCCCCGGCCAAGGAGGTGTTGTACTGCAGCAACTGCTCGGTGGTGCACCGGAATTTGTAGCCGATGCTATCGAATGAGTCCCCCTCGACGGTCGTATAGAAGATGGTCTGCCCGGATGAATTGTTGACCGTCGTTCCTTTACCGGATCTGCTGTCAACGGGATTTTTCTGTAGCTGGATGTGCTTCCCGGCACGGAGAAAGTAAGTGCTGCCCCTCTCGTACACGTACGGGACCTTGTTCGCTTCCGCCAACTGCTCCTCCGTGATTCCGAACCGGTAGGTGATCCCGCCCAGAGTGTCACCGGCCTCGATGACGTAACTGGTGGGGATGCCGTTCCCGTCAACGGTAGCGGTCCCCTTCGCGCCGTAGATCGGACCCGGAACCGGGATCAGTCGAAGCTTCGTATTGGGTGCCAATGCGTTCACGGGCTGAAGTCCATTGAATTCGGCGAGTTCCTTCTCCGTGATGTGGAACGATGCGGCCACCGCTGCAACAGTGTCTCCGGAGACGGTGGTGTAGTAATCCACGTTCCCAAACGAATCGGTAACCGTCGGCCCCGTCAGGGAAGACTTCCCGAGGCTGGACGGCGTCGCAATGGCGGTGGCGCTCGGAGCCGCAGCCGTGTTGACCGGACCCGTTACTAAACTCGAGGCCACGAGTATGCAGGCCGCGACCGCCGCTGCCGCGAGCCCCGCAGCGGCGAAACGCACCCAATGACGTTTGGCCCGTGTGCGGTGGAAGTCCTGGACAGATCCGCCGACCGCGATGTGAGTGACATCGGAATTCACGAACGAGAGAGACCGATCGCGGCTGCGGTCCAATTCCTCGTCGGTGATCATGAGCGCAGGATCGGCAGCTGACAGCAGATCGGCGAGGGAAAGGTCCTTGCTCATTCTGTTGCTCCTTCTGACACTGTCTGCTCCTGAAGTATTCGGCCTAGTTCCTTGCGAGCCCGGTGCAGGCGCATTCGCACGGCAGTCGCCGTCGTGTTGAGGAGATGGGCCACTTCGACGGCGGTGAGTCCGTCCCAATACGTCAGCAGCAACACCTCCCGATCCTTCGGACCTAGGTGGTCGATGGCATCCCGCACGGCGGATTCCTCCGTGGGTGTCCCGGGGACGCGCTCCGACAGCAAAGCACCGAGGAGCCCCGCCGACCGGGACAAGGACCTGTCATGGTTACGGAGCACGTTCTTGGCTATTCCGAAAATGACGAGCACCGGGAGCTCAGCCTCCTGTCCGGACTTTTCCCAGGCAATCCTGAAAACCTCCGCGCACAGATCCTCGGCGGTGGCGGTGCCGTCCGTCCTGCGCCGGAAATAGCGGTAGATACGGTCGTGGGACCCCGTGTGGGCGGCAAGGAACCGTTTTTCCCTCTCCAGATCCACCCGTTCCCCCATTGTTTGCAAGCTCATGCCCAGTTAATGTCCGGCAGCCAACAAACTGTAACGAGAATCTTGAAAGAATCTGGGCCATTCAGAAGATGCCCGGCGAGTCACGAAGTGGGGGCCAGCGATTCCCGATCAGTTGACACAACCATTCGTGCAAGAATCGCGGCATGGATGAGGATGAGCGGCAGATGAGGCAACAATTGATGCTCCACGAGGCCCTGGTGAGGGCGATGGATCGGCGGGACGAGGTCTTCCAGGTGATCGAGGATTCAGAGGACGTGGACGAAGCAATCCGTCGGGTGGGTCAGCTGTTGGGCGTGGGAGAGCTGGGCAGCCGTGCAGTCCTCAACCTGCAGGCCAGAAGATTCACCCGCGACCAGCGTGAGGCAATCGCTTCCTATGCAGAAGAACTCAGATCAAGGTTGCCCGATGGGCGCTGAACTGGTCGCGAGGCGTTACTCGGAGGAAGCTCGGAGAACGCAGCTCCCTGTGCGCGCTGAGAGCGTGACGCTTGAGGATTCAGGTCGGTGCACCATGCGGGATAGACGCGGAAACCGCGCTTGCCGGGATGAAGGTCGGAGCTGACGTATCCGAGCGAGATCAGGTGCGCCTTGGTGAATTGGAAGACCCCGAATCGTTCCTGCCCCTCTACGAAGACAAGCAGTCCGGACATCGACTCTTCAGCCGTGAAGGGCCTGGTCGAGCCGCCTTCACCGCGCTTCCACACCGCGACGAAGGCGCCGGGTTTCGTCGGTGTGATCCGGGCCGTGCGGATTCGCCACTGCTCGTTCCCGATGCGGGCGGCCCCAGATTCGTAGTCACTGTTCTGTTCTTCAACCTGGACGACAGGCTGAGCATCGGCAAGAGCAGGCACAAGGTCGATGAAACGCTTGAACGCGTGGAAATTCACTCTCAAACTGTATTCGCTCAAGAATCCGGCCTGAAGCCTGTCCGGTTGACGGTCCCTCAGCGTGGGGGTGTGAGAAGCGCTTTCGACCAAAGATCCTGATGATGCTGTGCGTATTCCGTTGCAGCCCGCCAGTGGTCCCCATGGCCTTCGTCATACATCGAGCCCCACGGTTCATGCCCCGAGTCATGGGAAGACTTTAGAAGGTGATACATCGCCGCGGCGCGCTGAGACATCGCTTGTGGAAGTTGTTCGCGCGTACGTCGATCCGCATCGTACCCACCAATGAAGGCCGTCAAATTCTGCGCGGCTTCCTCTGGCGCCTGGTTCGTATCTGAGAGCGTGAATGCTTGGGCGGCGTAGGCCAGGTCCCACAGTCGAGTGCTCGGTGCGGCAGCGTCCCAATCGATAAACGTCCAACGATCACCGATGATGAGGTTCCACGGCGCGAGATCGTTATGGCAGATCAACTCTTCGCCCGGTGATGGGATCGCCACGGTCCACCGCGCGCCACGCGGTGGAACGAATGACTCGCTCGCGTCGTGGATCGCGCGGACCATCGCTCCGACACGATGAAGTTCCGAATGCGTGAGTGGCTCTGACTCGAGCGCGAGTCGCCCCGGAATGAACTCGGTGATTTGTCGGCCCTGCTCATCCTGGCCTAGGACCGCTGGCACTTCGACGCCAGCTTTCCGAACAGCTGTCATGAATTCGAAGACGCTCGGTGTCGAGTCCATCCACGGCTTGCGGACCGTTGATCCAATGCGTACGACGCCATCGCTGGCATTGCCACCTTCGAGTATCTGCTCGGCATCCATTACTCGATGCTAGCTCCGTCCGTAAGCCGATCCTTCACCGTGCGACGGAAGGTCCATAATTTGGAGATGCAGCTGCCGTCTATGGATCCAATCTGGTTTATCAAGGCACCTTTCGAGCGAGTCGTCACCGAAACGACTGAATGGCTCAATCGGCCGGGAGGCAGAAGCTTCACACGTCTCCGCGAACCGCTCCCGTCCATGCTTCAGCGCCTCGAACCCTGGGCCATGCCCTCGTGGAAGCAGCTCGTGGTGTCGACCACCGCCGATGAATGGACTGCCATCTTCAGCCAGGGCAGCGATATAGGGACAGCGAATGTTGTCGGCACGCGACTCGACTGCCTCAACATCCGCACATCCCACCAACCCCACATCACCCACGATGGGAAGATCGTCAGCTTCGGCAGCACTGCGCTCTGGATCCATTCGGGAGCGCGGCATGTTCGTTCCATCCAGGCTAGCTATCAGTCCCGCTGGCTTTGGACGCTCTTCGGCGATCCTCAACCTTTTGAGAACCTCGATAAGTACACGGCCAAGAAGATCCCGGACCGGTTCACGTTTGAGTCTTTGAACGAGTACTGCCGCGCTCTCGGCATCGAGCGTGACAACTCGGGTTTCTACGGTTCAAACGGGCTGCTCGTTGAAGAAGACACGAGTAGTTGGACTAGCAAACCGGGCGCGCATGTAGACCGCTCACTCCCGATGATGCGTCCGGTGAGGGAACCCGTACCGGACGCTTCGCGGAGGGGATGACGCCGAAGCAGGACAGGAGCGTCTGCGGTCAGCCTTCGTGCCCGAATTCTTTCCTCACTTAGACGGCGGATTCTTCCAACGCCTCCGGCACCGGCAACCGATTCAGCCATTCCCTGGCCTCCTCGACGGACGTGAAGTATCCGTGCGGGCACTCCTGCTCACGCAACAGGGCCGCGGCCATCACCCGGTCGACCACTGTGGCCCCGACCAGTGCCACAGCGGACACAAACCGCGTCCCCTGCAGCGTCACTCGGGACTCGAGACTCATAAACACATCCACGACCTCGACGAGCATCGGCTGCAGCCTGCCTCCGGTCACTCCCCGGACGGCCGCGACGACAGCGTGAACATCATCGGCCGACACCGACGAGCCCGGCACCCACCGCAGATGGAACGTACCCTCCGCATCCACATTCAAGATTGCGTTTGCGCAGGTCAACGCGATTTCCAACATGGCCCCCCCTTAGTCCTCAGATGAGGCTAGTGGTTCCCGAGGCGCAAATGTGATTTATCGAACATTTTCGTTAATTCTTCCGTCGAGCGAAGCCCCATCCAGGCGCCAATGGCCCACCGTCTGCAAACAGGTTCCTCAACGCATGCTGGACCCGTCGCCACAAACTGCTCTCCGAGGTCGCCTTGCTCATGGGGATAGCGTACACATCGGGACACTTGCGGAGCTCTGGCCGTGATGGCGTCCCATTATCCGATCCCTCTACGGGACGCTATCGATACCACTCGGCGTGCAGGCTCGTCGATGTAGTGGTCGCACCAATAGCGTGGCCTGTGTACGGGTCGCGGGCTTGGGTTATTGGGCCCAGATGCTCCGAACGTTTTCTTGCGCGGTGATGAGCGGTGGCGTTTCGATGGTGATCGACCCTTCATTGAACCCCAGGGCGGCCCAGTCATAAACCAGACGCAGCGAACCGGCCTGCGGCGCCGGCCACAACCAGGCGTTCATGCGATAGTCGTAGTTCTCGCCCGAGCCTCGGCCCCCGCCTCCGCTCATGGTCAGCTGCGTACCCTGTGGTTCCGCTCCGTCGAACGGATAGCGGTGAGCCATGACGCCGCCGATGGCCTTGGATCCGTCAGGCAGTTCCACTCCCACCCGGAGGGATCCTTCGGCAGTTCCTCTGCGGAACGGACGGTGCGGTTGGAGGTTATCCATCAGCTCAAACCATTGCTCGTCTGTCATGTCGGTCTGACGGCTGGCGCGTACGGAGAAAGCGAACACGCAGCCCGCGCGGTATACGTCGATGCGACGCAGGCACAAGGCGGCACCAGGCCGGCGAGCAAGAACTGTCGTCACCGGGACCGGAACAGGCAACTCGTTCTCCGGCGGGCTTACCCAGATCGGCGTTTCTACTGGTGCGGGACGCGGTTCTGCCGACCGCTCAACCTCCGGAAAGAATGACATGGCCCTCACTCTCCCACCAGCCGATGGACATGTCGACCCTGCGCGCAGGGGATCCTCGAACGGGCCACTCCGGTGATCGGGGCGACGGATTTCCAGAGGGGATTGCGCCGTTCTGGTTCAGACGGATTCGTTCTGTCCTGAATCCGCCAGCGTGATGCCGGCAACAGACCAGTTCTCGCGGGGGAGCTCGTGCAAGATCACCCGGATCGTGTCGGGACGGATTTCCATAATCTCAGCGTAAGTGGCCGTGAGCGCAGCCAGCAGCTGACGCTTCTTTTCCGTGGAGGAGGGGGATGCATTGAGAACCTGAATGAGGGGCATGCACAGATTGTGGCATCCTCCGAGGAGGAACGAGTGGACTCCGGCTCCTCACGGGCCTGATGCGTTTCGAAGTGAGCGAATCGCGCTACCGTCCGCAAGCGCACGCTGAGGGATCCCGCTTCGGGCACCGCTCTGTTACGTTCGAAACATGCTCGTCGTCCTGCGTGGTAACTCCGGTTCCGGTAAGAGCACCATCGCGGCGGTGCTACAACAAGCGCTGGGCTGGCCGACTGCGATCCTCAGTCAAGATCATTTCCGGCGGATCGTGTACCGGGAGCGGGAACAGGAGAGCCTCGCCCACGCGGACCTTCTTGAAGCCGCGGCAGCTCACTGCCTCAGCGCAGGGCATCACGTCATCCTCGAAGGCATATTCAACGCGGAGCGGTATTCGGCGATGCTCGAACGCGTCGCCGCCCAGAGCAACGACGCGAGGTTCTTTGCCTTCGACCTTACGTTCGATGAAACCGTCCGCAGGCACGCTATGCGGCCACAAGCGACAGCCTTCAGCGAGGAGGAGATGCGGGCCTGGTACCACGGCTGGCAGCCGTTAGCTTTCGTAGAAGAAGAGCGCATCAATGCATCGGAATCGCCGAGCCGAATCGTGGCGCGCGTTCTCGGCGCGGACGCCCGATAGCCGATCCTTCAGCGTGCACATCGCGCGGAAGCCAGGGGGCGTTCGCTTCGATTATTTGGCCGGGGGTTCGCTGAAAGGGAAGCGAGATGTGGTGTCCCAGGTGAAGGCGCCTCGGTTGACGTCCTGGTGGACCGCTATGAAGTGCACTTCGTTGATGGTCAGGGGAGGCAGGGCAGGTGCCCTCAGATGGTCGGACGCTTGTTGAATAAGTTCGGTACTGCCTTCGGCCAGGGCGTACCCCAAAGTGAGATGAGGGTTGAAAGGGGGCTCCGGGCAGCGACTGGCTCTTGTTGATGGTGTCGGCGGCGGCGTCGCGGACCGCCGCAGTCAGTTTCGCCCATGGTGGCGTATTCGTCCCTCTGACCCCGAGCGAGTAATCATCCGCCTCCGGTTCGCCCAGCTCGACGCTGAACGACTTGGTTTCGGCGGCGAGGCTCTTGAGCCTGGCCATGAAGGCGTCCATATCTTCGGGGCTGACCTCGTCGGAGGTAACCGCGAACTGCTGCACCGTTGCATGCAGGTAGTCGACTGGCTGGATGGAGCAGTAGTCGAACGCCGCCAGGACGCGCTGACGTTCTCCCAGCGCCGATCGGAGGTCGGGGGCGGGCAGCGCGTAGACGTGCAGGCGGTTCCGCATAGACGGCCACAAGGTCACGGGGTGCCCAAAAAAGCGCTTCACGGGCAAACCGTAGCGTCATCGTATGAATCGGAGGTGAACCGCCCGCCTGGTGGGCAGCACGGCGCAACCGTCGGGGTGCCTCGTTGGATTCTACGGTCATCCCTTAGATCGAGCCCTGAGCGGAGAGCGCGCGGGAGCGGCTCGGGAAGGCGCCTCACGCGCCTTGGTGGTGCGCGTCAGTCGATCCGTCTGGGGCTCTCTTAGCGGCCAAGCACCGAATCCGCAATCTGCCGCGCGGCTTGGTCCGGTGTGATGTGTGTGGTGTCGATGACCTCAGCTTCATCGTGCAACCAAGTACGAGCTGCCTCGGCGTATGGCTCCAAGTACGCGAAGCGGAACGTCGAGGGTCCGAGGTCTTTGTCGTTCTGTATGCGGTCGCGGAGCGTGGCCTGGTCAGCGTGGAGCACGAAATGCTGGATCGGTATGCCGTGCTCCGTAAGACCATCGCTCCTGACTTGGCTCATTTGCTTAGACGATATGAAGTGGAACGGGTCACCTGCCCGTCCGGGGCAGTCCATTATCGCCGGGCGGTCCTGCGGCGCCGGCGTGAGCTGATTTGGTTGCCCTGACGCGGGGATCGGCGCTGAAGGACCTGTTCCCGGCGGTGATGTCCTTTA
>NZ_JBFRHB010000060.1:0-17614 GCF_052115645.1 Arthrobacter sp. 2MCAF14
CTTGAGCGCTGTCCGCTGGGAGCCGATGATCACATGCAGCTCCAGGACCAGAGTGTTCTCGGCCGCTATGAACCGTCCTGAGCGCTCGTCGGGGTTGTATCGGGCTCTGGCACGCTCAACTCGTGCAAGAGCCCGATAGCTTTTCCCAGCGCGGAATTCGTGTCCTCCAGCTCCTGCACCCGCTTCTGGAGTTTTTCGACTTCGGCACGGTGGGCAGCCATTTCCTTCGCGCGTGCTTTTTCAAACGCGGAGAGTTCACGATTCGTCGGGACCATGCCTCCATGCTCCCGCGGAATCAGGCCACGGTCGATGTCGCCCTGGACCATCAGAGTGCGCCACCTGCGGAACGTCCAGTCCGAAACGGACGTCGAGGCAAGCCATTCCTTCCTCGTCCCGTGCGGCTGCAAATAGTACTCATGCATGAACTCACGGATCTCTTCACGCGTAAAACCCTTGTTATCAACGGCCATCGCCGGCTCCTTCAATCAACAGGTAATGAATGACTCACAACCAGCTTGACGGAGAGGGAAGCCCGCATAAGTGAGCGAGCGTTCGGGGTTTAGGCCTCGGCCTTCCGTTCTTCGATCAGCTTCAGCACCTGCGGGAACAACGGGTGCGACGGCGGCAGTTCAGTGATGCGCTCGACCGCCTCGGCGGCGTCCATCTCGGAGAGCATCCGGGCGAGTTCCACAGCTTCGTCGTCTGCTCCGTCGTCGAAACGCAGGGCGGCGGACATCGCGTCTAACAAGGCAACGGGCGTGACTCCGCGCTCGGCGAGTTCAGCGGCCGGGCCGATGAAGCGTTCGTGCCGCCCAAGCTTGCGGAGCGGCGCCCGGCCTACCCGATTCACAGTGTCCGGCAAGTACGGGTTGGTGAAGCGGGACAGGATCTTCTGCACGTACGCTTCCTGCTCGGCTTCGACAAAGCCGTGTTTGGCCACGAGAAGCTGCTTGGTCTCCTCCAACACGGCCCGCACGCGAGCGGCCACTGAGGCGTCGGCCATCGCATCGGAGATCTTCTCCAAGCCGGCGCCATAGCCGAAGTATGCTGCCGAGGCGTGTCCGGTGTTGACCGTGAACAGCTTCCGTTCGATGTACGGGCCGAGTTCGTCCACGAAGGTCGCCCCGGGAATCACCGGCGCCTCCCCAGCGAACGGCGTGCGGTCGATGACCCACTCGTAAAAGGTCTCGACAGTGACGTCCAGGCCTTGGCCCGGCGCCTGGTTGGGGACAATCCTGTCCACCGCGGTGTTCGCAAACACCGCAGCATCGGAAAGGTCACCCGCCGCACCGTCCCACGCGGCTTCCACTTCGGAACGCAGGAGGTCCGTGGCGTTGATCGCGTTCTCGCAGGCCATGACCTGGAGTGGAGCCAACGACGGCGAGCGGCCGGCGATGCCCCGCGCGATCACCGGTGCCACGAACTTGAGGATGTGCGGCCCCACCGCCGTGGTGACGAGGTCCGCCGTCGCGATTTCCGCGACGACGGCAACCTCTTCGGTGCCCGAGTTCAGGGCGCGAAAACCGGACACGGTCTTGACCGCCGCGTTTTCGCCGACCTCGTGGACCTCGTAAGAGGTCGCGGAGGCGAGCTGGCTGATCAAGCCATCCGCGACATCGGCGAAGACCACCTCATATCCGGCCTCGTGCAGCAGCAAGCCGACGAATCCCCGTCCGATGTTCCCTGCCCCGAAATGGACTGCCTTCACTATGCGTTGACCTTTCCGAACAGATCCAGCACTTCCTGAACCGACGTGGCCTGCTCAAGCTGGGCCACTTGCGCCTTGTCCGTGAAGATCTTGGCGATGGAGGACAGGATGTGGAGGTGCTCGTTGTTGATGCCGGCGACGCCGACGACGAACTTGACCTGCTTGCCACCCCAGTCGATGCCCTCGGGGTAGCGGACGATCGACACACCGGAGTGCAGGATGTGGTTCTTGGCAGCGTTCGTGCCGTGCGGGATGGCAAGGAAGCTGCCCATGTAGGTGGACACGGATTCCTCGCGCTCATGCATGGCGTGAATGTAGCCCATGTCCACTGAACCCCGGTCCAGCAGGAGCTTGCCCGCTTCGTCGATGGCCGAGTCACGGTCCGTCGCGGAACCATTGAGGATCACGCTTTCGGGGAGCAGGACATCCTTGCCCCCGACGGCGGCGGGCTGGGCAGCGTGGGCACCGGCGGCCGGTTCGGCAACCATAGTCGAACCTTGAGCGCCGGGAGCCGCGTTGCTGCTCTTGACCAGTTCCACGATCTCTTCGTACCGGGGACTGTTCATGAAGTTGTCCACGGAGACGTGCACGGCGCTGGAGGTGGCCGGCCGGGCGCGCTCTGTCAGATCCTGGTGCGTGACCACGACGTCGTAGGTGTCGCTGAGGTTGGCAATGGCCGAATTGGTGACTTTGACGTCCGGGAAACCGGCTGCCTTGATCTTGTTGCGCAGCACCGAGGCGCCCATAGCACTGGAGCCCATGCCGGCGTCGCACGCGAACACGATGTTCTGGATAGGACGGGTCAGGACGGCGGTACCGCCACCGGCGCCCAGGAGGGCGGAGGAAACGGAACTCTTCTTGCCCTTCAGCTCTTCCATCCTGGACGTTGCCTGGCCCAGCGCGTCCACATCGGTGGTCTTGCTGGTCCGCAGGATCACGGAGGCGATCAGGAAGGACACTGTGGCTGCGAGGAGCACGGACAGGGCCACACCGAAATAGCTATCCTTCGCTGTTGCGGCAAAGACAGCGATGATGCTGCCCGGGGCTGCCGGCGAACGCAAGCCCGCGCCGGTGACCACCAAGGTGAAGATGCCGGTCATGCCGCCTGCGATCGTGGCGAGGATGAGGATCGGCTTCATGAGAATGTACGGGAAGTAGATCTCGTGGATGCCGCCGACAAACTGGATGAGCGCGGCGCCGGGAGCGGATGCCCGTGCCAGGCCCTTGCCGAAGATCATGTACGCGAGCAGGACGCCGACGCCCGGGCCGGGGTTGGCCTCCAGCAGGAACAGGATGGACTTGCCGTTTTGCAGCGCTTGTTCAGTACCGAGCGGCGTGAGGATGCCGTGGTTGACAGCGTTGTTGAGGAACAGGACCTTGGCTGGTTCGATGAAGATGCTGGTCAGCGGCAGAAGTCCGTTGTGGACCAGGAATTCGACCACAGCGCTCGCGCCGTCACTGAAGGCCTTCACCACCGGGCCGATCACCAGCATGCCGAAGATGGCCAGGGCGGCACCGACGATGCCTGCGGAGAAGTTGTCGATCAGCATCTCGAAGCCCGGCTTGACCCGGCCTTCCCATACCTTGTCGAGCTTCTTCATGATCCAGGCCGTGAGCGGACCCATGAGCATGGCACCGATGAACATCGGGATATCCGTACCCACAATCACACCCATGGTGGCGACGGCTCCCACCACGCCGCCGCGGATGCCATGAATGGCCCGGCCACCCGTGTAGCCAATCAGGAGCGGCAACAGGTACGTGATCATGGGACCCACGAGTTTGGCCAGGTCCGCGTTGGGCAAGAACCCCGCCGGGATGAACAGGGCGGTGATGATGCCCCATGCAATGAAGGCCCCGATGTTGGGCATGATCATGCCGGAGAGGAACGTTCCGAACTTTTGGACACCAACGCGCACGCTGGTGCGCTGTTTCGCAACTGACGCTGTTGCCATTGTGTGAATTCCTAACGTGAGTCCCGCATCAGTGCGGGATCAGTCGATATCTATCGAAGGAGGACAGCTCTAGGAGCTGCTGGAGATTCGGTGAAGCCATTCAAGGAAAAGCTTCAGTTCCGAACTGGATAGCTGGTCTGAATGTGAGGCTTGGAGTGCCGCATTCAGCGCGATAGCCGCAACAACAACCGACGACTTACCGGAGTCGTCTGCTGCGGCGCCACGGGCTGTTTCCGTGGACACGGCGAAAATCATGGAATCCCGGGTCATGGTGGAAAGCTCGAGATTCCGGTCTTCCAAAGGCTCTGCAATGAGCATGAGCGTGACGCCGACGTTGGCCGCCAGGATGCTCCTGGCTGCCTCGCGCGGGGGTACGTTGATCTGCCCGGCAATGGCCGCCTTGCTCAGCATCTCCTCCAGAAGCGACTCGGCATCAGCCACGATGGCCGGCCTGCTCTCCGGACGGATGTTGCCGAACATCACCAGGTAAAGGTGCGGTTGGGTAAGTCCGAACTGGACGTGGTTGTCCCACATCCGGCGGACATCCTCCAGGGGTTCCCCAGAGGGTGCGAAGTCCCGCTCTCCCGCCACGTACTCCTCGAAGCCGGCTGCAACGACGGCGTCGAACAGCCCCTCCTTGTCGCCGAAGTGGTGGTAAAGCGTGGGCGCCGTGACGCCGGCAAGTTTGGTGATTTGGCGCGTAGAGACCGGTGACCCCTCCGAATTCGCCAGCAACTCGGCAGCTGCACGGAGCAGCCGAGTTTTGGGCGGAAGCTGGTCATCGAAACTCATAGCCGCTACCCTAGCACCTATAGCAACGCTATATGAAGTAAGTCACAGGAGATTTTTTCGGTCCCCGAGGCGCCGCAGCCGGTGGGTCCGATCCGAGAGCAGGAACAGAGGATTTCAGTGCAGAATTTCCAAGGAGTAGGCGTCAGCCCCGGCCGCGTCATTGGCACTATCCGTCAGATGCCCAAACCAGTCAGCGAACCGCCGTCGGGCGAGCAGCTAGCCGTTTCCACCACAGCGGAAGAAGCCGTCGCCGGGCTGAAGGCTGCGGCCCAATCGGTCCACGACGAACTGAAAGCACGTGCGGACAAGGCCAGCGGAGACGGTAAGGCCGTGCTGGAAGCCACCGCGCTCATGGCCAAGGACACCATGCTCCTGAAGTCGGCTACCAAGCTCATCAACAACAACGGCAGCTCCGCTGAACGCGCCATCTGGGAAGCCGGCGCCTCCGTGTCCGAAATGCTCCACAACCTGGGCGGATACATGGCCGAGCGCGCCACTGACGTCCTGGACGTCCGCGCTCGGATCGTCGCCGAACTTCGCGGAGTCCCCGCCCCGGGGATCCCGGCGTCGGACACTCCGTTCATCCTGGTGGCCGAAGACCTCGCTCCCGCCGACACCGCAACGCTGGACCCCGCGATCGTGACAGCACTGGTCACCTCGGGCGGCGGACCGCAGTCCCACACCGCGATCATCGCGCGCTCGCTCGGCCTGCCCGCCGTCGTCGCGGCCCGCGGAGTGGACGAAATTCCTGACGGCGCCGAAGTCTTCGTGGACGGCGCGGCCGGCTCACTCTCCCTCGAACCCACCGAAGAGCAACGCGCGGCCGCCATCGCGTGGGTCGAAAATGCCGCCACACTGGCGGTTTTTGACGGAAACGGCACGACGGCGGACGGCCACTTGGTGCCCCTCCTCGCCAACGTCGGCGGAGCCAAGGACGCTGCCGCGGCCGCTGCGCTGGGCGCCCAAGGCGTAGGCCTTTTCCGCACCGAATTCTGCTTCCTGGAACGCGACACAGAACCGACCGTGCTGGAACAGGCTGCCGCGTACAGGGGCGTGTTCGACGCGTTCCCGGGCAAGAAAGTGGTGCTCCGGACCCTCGACGCGGGCGCCGACAAGCCCCTTCCCTTCCTCACCGACGCCACCGAACCCAACCCGGCCCTGGGTGTGCGCGGCTACCGCACCGACTTCACCACGCCCGGCGTTTTGGACCGCCAGCTCGAGGCCATCGCCATCGCTGCCGACGAATCAGAAGCCGAGGTGTGGGTCATGGCACCCATGATCTCGACTGCGGCCGAGGCTGCCCACTTCGCGTCGATGTGCGATGCTGCGGGAATCAAGACGCCCGGCGTGATGGTGGAAGTTCCCTCCGCGGCATTGACCTCGGCGTCGGTCCTGCGCCACGTGGGCTTCGCGTCCCTCGGCACCAACGACCTCACGCAGTACGCCATGGCCGCCGACCGGCAACTCGGGCCCCTTGCCGAGCTCAACACCCCGTGGCAGCCCGCGGTTCTGCGACTCGTCCAGCTGACCGTCGCGGGCTCAGCGGAAGAGGGCAACGGCAAACCTGTTGGCGTCTGCGGCGAAGCGGCCGCGGACCCGGCCCTCGCCGTCGTGCTCGTTGGCCTGGGCGTGTCCACACTGTCCATGACCGCCCGCTCGCTGGCCGCCGTCGGAACCGTGCTCAAGACGGTGACGTTGGAACAAGCCCAAGAGCTGGCCCGGCTGGCGCTGAGTGCACCCGATGCGCTCGACGCAAAGGCCTGGGTCCGCGCCAAACTGCCGATCCTCGAGGAACTCGGGCTCTGAGCCCAGCCGTACTGTCCTACCTGAACACAAGGAGAAACCATGCCCGAACGCACCGCCACCATCGCTAGCCGCTCCGGACTGCACGCCCGCCCGGCTGCGATTTTTGCTGAAGCCGCGGGGGAATCCCCGGTTGAAGTGACCATCGCGATGGCCGGTTCGCCCGCCGACGACGCGCTCGACGCCGCCAGCATCCTTTCGCTCATGACGCTTGGCGCGGCAAAGGGCGACGTCGTCGTGCTTCGCGCCGAGGGCGACGGCGCCGACGCTGCCCTCGATTCCCTGGTGACACTGCTGGAAACGGACCTCGACGCGGAGTAGGCGCCTCCCACCCAACGCTCGCTCACATATAACCGCTTCCCGTCGAACGCTCGCTCACCGTTGATTAGCTGAAAGGAGCGGGAAATGCGCAAGCCGGACGCCGCCGTCGCGTTCTATGCGCTCAGCATCGTGCTGCTGCCGGTCTCGTTACTCGGCTACGTGATCTGGGTGGGGAAGCTTCTGGCCGCGAAGCCTTCAGGCGTGTCGACCAGCGCGCAGGCTCCGCTCTCGGCCAGGTGGGCGATGCACAATTTCGGCGTGCGCAAAGACCAGGCCGCGAACCGGTTGTTGCCCCTGCTGCCCGACATTCCCTGGCTGGGCATGCGGCTGGCATTCTGGCCGACGGTCTTTGCGCACCGCGTCACGGGCTTCGTCCCGAAGACCTTCCGGTACCCCTTTGAGGGCGAGATACCCCCGCAAGCCGAGGCGTCGGCCAGGGTCACGTTCTTCGACAGCGCCGTAGAGCGCGCCCTACCAGGGATCGATCAGTTGGTCATCCTCGGCGCCGGCTTCGACACACGCCCGTACCGCCTCCCGCGGGACACGCCGGTCAACTCCTTCGAGATAGATACCCCAAAGACCCAGGCGGTCAAGCGCGACATACTGGACAAGGCAGGCATCGACGTACACAAGGTCGCGTTCGTGCCTGCGGACTTCGAAAAGGATGATTGGCTCGCCAAACTCGTGGACGCCGGGTTCGACCTCGGGCGTCCGGCGCTTTTCCTCTGGGAAGGCGTCACGATGTACCTCGACCGGGAAGCGATCGAGGACACGCTGCGCAAGGTCGCGAGTTGCGCCAAGGGCAGTTTGCTTGCCTTCGACTACTTCACAACCGAGACCCTCGAGTCGAGCATGCTGTACTGGCGATTCGGGCGAGCGGCGGCCAAAGCAGCGGGCGAACCGTTGATGTTCGGCGTGAACAGGACACCGCCGTCGCGGGAGCGCCTGCGCGAACTTCTCCGATCCGGCGGGTTGGCGCTCCTCGAACAGCGCGGGCTTGGTCGCGAGACCAAGAGGAGACGTGCATGGGGTGGCTTCGCGATTGCCGTGGTCGAGTGATGATCTGAGCGAGCGTCCGGGATTTTGGCCACATATCCGAGCGAGCGTCTCAGGGGGGACGCCGCTTAGGCGAAGGCGGAGATACCGGTGATTGAGCGTCCGATAATCAACGCTTGAACAGTCTCTGTGCCTTCATAGGTATGAATGCCCTCTATATCGGCGAAGTGCCGGGCCACGCGGTTGGCCAACAAGATCCCGTTGCCACCGAGCAGGTCGCGCGCGTTCGAGGCGATGCTGCGGGCAGTGCGGGTGCACGTGAACTTCGCGAGCGCCGCCCGCGCCGGGGTCAGCACACCCTCTTCGTCCAGTTTGGTCATCTGCATGACCATGAGCTGCATGGTGGCGAGCTCGGAATGCATGCGCGCAAGACGCTCCTGCACAATCTGCGAAGCGGCCAGCGGGCGGCCGAACTGCCGACGTTGGGCCGCGTACTGCACCGCGGTTTCGTAGCACGCAGTGGCATGCCCGACGGCGGACCAGGCCACTCCCAGCCTGGTCGCCAAGAGCACCCGGGCCGTGTCCTTGAAACTCCGGGCACCCGGGAGCACGTTTTCCGCCGGAACGAAGACATTCTCAAGGCGGATGTGTGCCTGCCAGATGGCCCGGAGCGACAGCTTGCCTTCGATGGTCGTGGCGGAATAGCCAGGGGAATCCTGCGGGACAAGGTATCCGTGAACTTGCCCGTCGTCGGCACGAGCCCAGACGACGGTCAGGCCGCCGATCGAGCCGTTGCCGATCCATTTCTTTTCACCGTTGAGGACATAACCGCCGTCGACGGGCGTCGCAGTCGTCTCGAGTCCCACCGAATCGGAGCCGTGCGCCGGCTCGGTCAGGGCGAAGGCGCCGTATTCCTCGGCTCGGGAAAGCTCAGGAAGCCAGCGGGCCTGCTGCTCAGGGGAACCGCATTCGGCCACGGACCTCAGCGCCAAACCGCCCTGGACCGCGACCACCGTGCCGATGGATCCGTCCCCGCGGCTCAGTTCCATCGTGACCAGTCCGGCGGCGGTTTTACTCATTGCCGGGAATCCGTCGATGTTTATTCCGTCGCGAAGCAGATCAAGTTCCCCTAGGCGCTTCACCAGGTGCAGCGGGTACTCCGCGCGCTCCCAGTACCCCGCGATGACCGGGAGCACTTCGTCCTGGACAAAGGTCCGCGCGCGGTCCCAGTAAGCGCGGTCTTCGCCGCTGATGTCCTTGAAAACGGAGGCCGGGTCCGGGTCCAGGGATTCGTTCAGAACGTACTCGGGCTCCATGGTGCCGGCCGGGAAAACAGTGCCCGCCGGGAAAACTGCATCCAGTTCTTCGGAAGTGCTATCGGACGTCGTCGTCATGGGGAATCCTCGCTCTGGGTTTGCGATCTACGACTCCCAGCATGCTCTGACACTCAGTTCCATGTCAAGGAACTGAGTGTCAGTGAGGTTATGCTGGATCAAACGTCAAGCCAGGGCGTCCCGGACCGCTTGAAGGATCTGTTCTGTGCCCGCCGCCCGATCCAGGACGGCAACCACGACGGCGGGACGGCTGCTTTCCTGACGAGGCTCACTACCCTCCGGCCCGGTTGAAACACGGGCAAAGGTATCGGCCAAGGCGCCCAATTCACGCTCAAGCCGGGCGGCCAACTCATGGGCTTCAGCTTCCCGCGCCTCGCGCTCGACACGCTCGACCCACTCAATACCCTCGACGCGTTCGCCGGCAGCAACAGCCCGCAGCCATTGGCGCAGGACGCTGTTGTGCACGGCGACTATCGATGCGGCGAAGGCCACGGCCGTCACCTCCCGGCCCTCACCCTCGGGCAGCGCAGAAAGGAGATGATTCCTAAATGCCCGCTGATAACGATGTGTCATGACCAGTTCACGATCACGAAGGGCCGGTACTTGATGCAGAAGTTCGTAGCGGGCAACGGAAGTCTTCCGATTGCCCACGTGGTGGCCGAAGACCAAGAGCGCCGCGTCCACGACGGCACGTAACGGATCCGCCGTCGTCCCCGCAAGGAACTCCCGGACCCGCGCCAGAATACGATCGTGGTCGGCGAAAACGATGTCCTCTTTGGAACCGAACTTGCGGAAAAACGTGCTCCGGCTGATCCCGGCAGCATCGGCGAGGTCGTCCACGGAGGTCGCGTCGTAACCTTGCCGGACCAGTAACTCGATTGCCGCGGCCACGGCAGGGCCTGGATCCGGGTTGGCGGGGTAGTTGACCATAGGCGTGAATCTAACACGGCGGCGTCAGCGCGCAGCCTCGAGCGCGGCTAGGCTTCTGCCATGGCATTGATAGCTCCCCGCGTGACGCCTGGCTTGGCCGCGGACGACGCCCGGAACCTGGCGCGCTCACTCCAGGACAGCAACGACATCACCGTCTTCGTGGACGGCACGGTCCACCGGCTGCCGGATGAGGCGAGGGACGCCGTCGTCGACCTCCTCGGCAGGCTGGGCCGAGGCGAAGCGGTGACCGTGAGCAGCGTGGAGGAAATGCTCACGACGTCGAGGGCGGCCGAGCTCGCGGGAATCTCGCACACCTACCTGCGGAACATGACCGACCGTGGCGAAATTCCAGTGGAATACCGAGGCACGCACCGCCGCATCAGGCTTGCGGACATCATGGCGTGGCTGGAAAACCAGAAGAAGACGGCCGGGAGCAACGAGGAATCCACCAGCGAGTAGCGGAAAGCTAGGCGAGGGCCGCCTTGAGCGCCGCGTGGACCCAATCCCGGTAGCGCTCCAGCCCCCAGGCGAAATCCAGCACGAGTGATCGGTAGGTGTCCGGATGACCCACCGACCAGATCACGGCAGCGGCTTGCTCGTCGCTCAGGCCGGAGGTCAGTGCCCCGCGCCGTCTGAGCGCAGCCGCGGCTTCCGCATAGTTCCGCAGCCGAGTTTCGGCCCGGTCCCGCTCCACTTTTGCCGCTTCGGCGTCGACGGCGGAGGCCTGCCTCATGACGCTGAACAGTTGGCTGCTGCGCGGATGCACCTCGGCGAACCAGTCGGCCAACAACGTTAGGACCGCGCCGGCGTCAGCGGCTGCGGCAGTCCGCTCGCGCATAGTCTCCGGGACGGCGCGGGGAGCATCCGGACCCGCGGCCGTCGCGTCGACCACGGCCGAGAGCAGGGCGGCCTTGTTGCCTACGGAGTTGTAGATGGTCTGGATAGCCACGCCGGCTTGCTCGGCAACGGCCCCGATGGTGGTGGCCACGTATCCCCTGCTCAGAAACAGCTGCCGGGCGGCCTCGACAACGGCAGCCTTGGTTGCGGCAGCTTGAGCTACCCGTCTGTCATTGTGCCGGATTTCCACGGAAAAAGAATAGCATTCTAGTGACTGGAATGCTATTCTAATGACTTCGAACACCTCAGGAGGCTTCGCGATGGACAGCAATGAGCCAGTGGACACCGTAGTTGTGGGCGCCGGGCAGGCAGGGCTCGCCACCGGATTCCACCTGAAGAAACACCGGCAAGACTTCCTCATCCTGGACTCGCAGGACCGCGTCGGCGACGTGTGGCGGAACCGATGGGATTCCTTGCGGCTCTTCACCCCGGCGCAGCACGATTCCCTTCCCGGCATGCCATTTCCCGCCGGCCGAGGGAGCTTCCCCGGAAAAGACGCCATGGCCGAATACCTCGAGGAGTACGCCAGGAACTGGGAACTCCCGGTACGCCATGGCGTACAGGTCGTAGGCATCGAGCGGGAGGACGGCCGGTTCCGGGTGCAGTCGGGCTCCGGGTCGATCCTGGCCAAGAACGTTGTTGTTGCCACGGGCCCGAATACACAACCAAGGATCCCGGCATTCGCGAAGGACCTTGATCCCGGAATCCACCAACTGCACGGAGCGGAATACGCCAACCCGGACTCGGTTCCGCCCGGAGATGTCCTGGTGATCGGCTCCGGCACTTCCGGCGTCGAAATCGCCCTGGAGCTCGCACCCACCCACCGCACCTACATCGCCGGAACCCCTCCTTTCCACGTTCCGGGCCCGGTGACGCGATACGCGGGCGGGCTTTGGTGGCTCTTCATCCACAAGGTGCTGAACAGGTCCACCCCTATTGGCCGAAAAGTCGCGGTCGGGTTCACGAAACACGGCGCGCCGCTGATCCGGGCCTCAATCCGAGAGCTCGACGCCGCGGGAGTCACTCGCTTGCCCCGCGTGACGGGCACCCGCGATGGCCAACCACTGACCGGGGAAGGCCACGCGATCCCGATGTCGACGGTGATCTGGGCTACTGGTTACCAACCGGACTTTGGCTGGATCCACGGACTTCCCACGGATGAGGACGGCTGGCCGCTCACTTGCCGGGGCGCCGTGGAACAACTCCCGGGACTGTTCTTTGTGGGCATGCCCTTCCAATACGGGTTGACCTCTGGCCTCGTTGGCGGGGTCGGCCGCGACGCCGAACACGTCGCCGGACTCATCGCCGGGCAAACCGGGCAAAAACGGGTCACCGCGCCCGTTATTCAAATGTGACTTTGCATGCCGGCTGTTGTAACGTCGAGGGGCGACCCAGTCCCCAACCGGGCCGCTTCCGGGTTGACGCCGAGCTCTGCCGCAACACGGAATCCGCCAGACCCGCGGCAGAGACGGGGGACCCAGAGTCTCCGGGCCCACTTCAGGCCCTTGGGGTGAAGCCGCCATGCGCGGCCGGACGGCCTCGTCCGAACCCGACAGCTAACCTCGAAGGCGTTGAGAGGCAATCACCATGTCCCCAACCATGGATCAGCCTCGCCGTGCCCAAGTGGCGGGCGAGAGCACCAAAGCAACCGGACGCCGTCGGGCCAAAGACAGCGAACCGTTCATCGCTGCACCGGCATCCGAACCTTTGAGTTCGACGGCGGCACCCACCCCCGCGGCAACCCCAACGACGGCGGCGCCCACGACGCGCGCGGCCGCCCGCGCAGCCGAACGGAAGCGGGCATCCCAAGCCAGCGAAACCGCGGCCATTCCGACAGTGTCCGCCCCAACGGTAGCCCCCGCGCCGTCAGAACCCGCAACCGCAGCCATTCCAACGGTGTCTGCTGCGACCCTGGCTCGCGCGACAGCTGAGTCGACAAAAGCCGAGAACGCAGCTGCAACGGAAATCCCGGCGGCACCCCGTCCCGGCGTCGGTCCGGCGTCGTTCACCGGTTCGTCCTTCAGCCGTGAACCACACGCCGTCCTCAAAAAGGCCGCCGCCGTCCGGACCATGAGCAACCGAATGGCAGTGGTGACAGGTGCGTTAGGCATCTTGTTGGCCGCCGGTTCCCTGGGCCAGGCCCTCGAGTTGCCCTTCTTCGGCCAGGAATCCCGCGCCCAGGACGCTGCCAGCGCTGACAGCCAAGCCGCCACCGAATCCGGCGCTCCGTCCACGACGGCAAGCACGTCCCCCAGCGCTACGGCATCACCTTCAGCAGCTACACCAAGCGCCAAGTCCGGCCAGACCGCTGCGGACCCGGCGCAACATTCGCCGCAAGGACCCGCCGCCGTCGAACCGTCGAGTGTCTCGGCGCCGTCGATCTCCGTCCAGGTCCCTACCGTCCCGTCAGCACTGCCCCCAAGCCTCACTCCGGTGCCTGTTCCTTCCAGTCCGGTTCCGGCCCAGCCCGCGCCGTCTCCCAGCCCGGTTCCAACAGGGCCAACGACCCCCACGCCGACTCCACCCCAGACCGCCACTCCATCCCCTGCGCCCACAGGTTCTTGGAAACCGCGGACCCCGGCCAGTCCTACTCCCACGCCACAGCCCACGCAGCCGGGCGTTGATCTTGGGTCGATTTTGGACGCAGCAACCAAGGTCCTGCAATGAGGATGGGACAGCATCGAACATTCGCCGTCGAATGGCACGGGCGGTGCTGCCGGCACACCCGGACACTGATGATTCAGTACCGCCCGGACCGCTGGCGCTGCAGCCTTCAGTTGCGGCAGTTCAACAAGTAAGCCAGCGCGGCTTCCGGTACCGGCCGCTTCAAATCCGCGGGCGGCCCGCCCAACGGCGCGCTTTGAGCGTTGCATGGAGTTCGAGCCGGGTCGCGCCATTCAGCGGATCAGCACCGATAAGCTGGCGGACCCTGGCCAGCCGGTTGTAGATGCTGCTCCGGTGCAAGTGCAGCTTCGTGGCCACGTCCTGGACCGAACCGTCGCTGTCGTAAAGCAGTTCGAGCACGGGCAGCAGCTCGCCATTGCGGTCCGCATCCTCGATCTCCTGGAAATGCGCCGAACCCGAATCGTCCCAGCCACCGGGCGCCTGTAGCCGTTCGAACAATTGGTAAATCCCGGCCGAGCGGCTGTCCACGAGCTCGCCGAGCGGAGGATCGACGGCGGCAGCCTGGGCCGCGAGCTTCGATTGCCGGTACGCCCTACCCAGTTGGCGGATGACTGAAAACGGCTCGCTGATGCCGAGAATGACCCGGTCCACCTTCCGGCCAGCGCGCTTGGCGAGTTCCAGCTGGTAGTGGACCAAGACCTGGGCATGCTCCGCCCGTCCGCTGGTTTCGCGGAACAACAAGACCGAGTGCGTCTCGGTCCCGGCGCTGAAAAGCACGGAATCGACCCCGATAGTTGCCTGCAGCGCGGCGGAACGGTGCGTCAGGGTCGCCGCGATCGGATCCGAGACGCCGCCACTGTCCTCCGCGTCGAGCACGGTAACCAGCTGCCACGGTCCCCGGCCTTGGATCTCCTTCCATCCCGCCACGGCCGCCACCGCATTGGACTCGCCCTGGCATGCAGCCAGGAATTCCTGCTCACGGCGGCGCCGGAACTCCGACTCGGCCGTATTGGAATCGAGCAACAACCCCGCGAGGAGGTCCAACTCGTCCCGGACTCCCGGCAACTCGGTGAGTATCGCCGTCGCGGTCTGCTCGTCAAGGTCTTGCTGGACCCAGAGGTACCCGACGCGGAACCCGCGAACCAGCAGCGGGACGCAGACGCGCCCCACCATCCCGAGTTCCTCATTGGCGGGCACGACGACGGGACGCACCGCGGTAGCGATGCCGTGGGAGAGCTGCCAAGCACTGACGTCCACCGGGACGCGTTTGCTCAGGAGGAAATTCACTCGCACACGGTCGGCGTGGGACTGGTTGGAACTGTAGGCGAGCAGCACGCCGTCGAGGTCTTCCAGGGAGAGGCCGCGGCCCAACTTGAGTGCTACGTCCTCGACGATCTTCTCCACGTCTTGCTGCATGGAGAAAACACTACTTTGCCCCACGAACATCAGGCGACACCTGACGCTCTCAATATCGACAAATGTCGAGTCGTGAGCGGCAAAAACCCCGGAATTCCGGGGAAGTCAGCGACAGGGGCGATCGCCTTTCCTGTCGCCTGGCTCACAGCGGATTTATTCTGGAATCACAGTCCCCCGCAGAGAAAAAGGCCGTTGAAGCCTTTCGAACATGGAGCCCAAAATGATCATCGGTGTCCCCAAAGAGATCAAGAACAACGAATTCCGCGTTGCCATCACCGCCGCCGGCGTTAACGAGTTCCGCACCCACGGCCACACCGTGCTGGTGGAACGGGGCGCAGGCCTGGGCTCCGGTATCACGGACGAGGAATACGCCGTTGCCGGCGCGGAGATCGTGGCCGAAGCCGACGATGTCTGGGCACGCGCTGACATGGTCATGAAGGTCAAGGAACCCATCAAGGCCGAGTACCACCGCTTCCGCAAGGGCCTGATCCTCTTCACCTACCTGCACTTGGCCGCCGAGCCCGAGCTGACCCAGGAACTCATCAACTCCGGCGTCACGGCCATCGCCTACGAAACCGTCCAGGACGGCCGCACGCTGCCCCTCTTGGCACCCATGTCCGAGGTCGCTGGCCGCCTGTCGGTCGTCGTCGGCGCTTCCTCCCTCATGGCTCCGGCCGGCGGCAAAGGCGTGCTGCTGGGCGGCGTCCCGGGTGTCCGCCCGGCCAAGGTTGTTGTCCTCGGGGCCGGTGTTGCCGGAACCAACGCCGCCGCCATGGCCTTGGGCCTGGGCGCCGATGTCACCATCATGGACATCAACATCAACCGCCTCCGCGAACTGGATGCCCTCTACCAGGGTCGCCTGAAGACGGTCGCTTCCAACGCGTACGAGATCGAGAAGTCAGTGGTCGACGCCGACCTCGTCATCGGTTCCGTGCTGATCCCGGGCGCCAAGGCCCCGAAGCTGGTCACCAACGAGCTGGTCTCCCGCATGAAGCCCGGCTCCGTACTGGTGGACATCGCCGTGGACCAGGGCGGCTGCTTCGAGGACACGCACCCCACCACGCACCAGGAACCCACGTACAAGGTCCACAACACGATCTTCTACTGCGTCGCCAACATGCCGGGCGCCGTTCCGAACACCTCCACCTACGCACTGACCAACGTCACCCTGCGCTACGCGGTGTCACTGGCCAACCTGGGCGTGAAGGCCGCATTCGACCGCGACCCCGCCCTGGCAGCCGGCCTCAACATCGCCGCAGGCAAGGTCACGCACCGCTCGGTCTCCGAGGCGCACAACCTGCCCCTCGTCGCCGACTGGCACAACCTGGTTTCGGCGTAGTTTCTCCCCGCCCCTGAGGGCGCGGTTTAACGATCCCGACGGCGGGGTGCGGCTTCCACGGGAAGCGGCACCCCGCCGTCGTGGTTTTGTGGAGACGGCAAGGGGTGCAGTGCACTATCGATCGCCTGGCCTATGTGGTTCTTCAAATTTTTTCTAAGTTCTTTCGATTGGACGGGTCTTTTGGGCCTAATAATGTCGTAGGTCCCTGAAATGCTTGGTTTATGGCCGGGAACCGGGGAACACAGCTGATCGGAGCGGGCGCGCCGTCGGGCGGCGCGGTTCCGGATGCTGTCCCCTGTGTCGCTGTCCCGCGCGTCCGGGTGCCAGAGCTGATCAATGCCGTGAGATCGCTTCGGCCAGGCGCCGGCGGCACCGAACTGATAAACCAGTTGCGTGCCCTGGAGGATCTGAAGTCCGCGGCCGCGGCGGCGCAGGCGAGGATCGCTGTCGCGTTCGATGCCGCCCAGCGCAGCGCCGAGAAAGAGCTGGGCATCCAGGCCGAGGAACAGGGACGGGGCGTCGGAGCCCAGGTGGCCCTGGCCCGGCGGGAGTCCCCGGCCCGCGGATCCCGGCTCCACGGCCTCGCGAAAGCCCTCGTCACCGAAATGCCGCACACCCTCGCCGCCCTCGAGTCAGGACAGCTGAGCGAGTGGCGGGCGACGCTGCTGGTGAAGGAAACAGCCTGCCTGTCCGCCGAAGACCGCTGCGCCGTGGACGAGGAACTCGCCGCCGACACCGGAGTCTTCGACGGCGCCGGGGACAAGGCCATCATCGCCGCGGCCAGGACCGCGGCCTACCGCCGGGACCCCCGCTCCGTCACCCAGCGCGCAAGCCACGCCGCCACCGAACGGCACGTGAGCCTGCGCCCGGCGCCGGACACGATGACCTACCTGACCGCCCTGCTCCCGGTCGCCCAAGGCGTGGCCGTGCACACGGCCCTGACCCGGCACGCCGACTCGCTGCGCTCCAGCGGGGAGACCCGGTCCCGGGGACAGATCATGGCCGACACCCTCGTCGAACGCACCACCGGCACCCCCGCAGGCATCAGCGGCGTCGAGGTCCAGCTCGTCATGACCGACCGGACACTGTTCCAGGGCGATGCCGAACCGGCCCGCCTGCCCGGCTACGGCATCGTCCCCGCCGGCTGGGCGAGGACGATGCTCTCGACCGGCGAGCCTGAGTGCGGTCAAGAACTCAAGCTCTGGCTCCGGCGCCTCTACACCGCCCCCGGGACCGGGGACCTCGTCGCCGCCGATTCGAGGGCGCGGCTCTTCCCGGCCGGTTTGCGGCGCTTCATCCAGGCCCGCGACGACACCTGCCGAAGACCCTACTGCGACGCGCCCATCAGACACTTCGACCACATCATCCCCTGGCACGACGGCGGCACAACGAGCCTGACGAACGGGGCGGGCCTGTGCGAAGCCTGCAACCACACCAAAGAACTCAAAGGCTGGACAGCACGAACCGAAGCAGCAACAACACGCCCCGGGACACGGCA
>NZ_JBFRHB010000061.1:0-16510 GCF_052115645.1 Arthrobacter sp. 2MCAF14
ACAGGACCAGCCAAAACAACCAATTCATAAAACAGGACCAGCCAAAACAACCAATTCATAAAAACAAATCGGTATCAACAAACTTGGCACACTATTGAGTTCTCAAACAACAGACACACCCGGCACCACCCACACCCCACAGGGTCCAGGATCGCTCCGGAGCAACTTCCCAAACTTACCAGACGCGCTCTCTCCGCACAACTCCCGATCCCGGGAACCGCGCCGGACAAAACATCATCCGCGACCCCCGGGAAACCACACCGGAACGCACAAAAGCGAACCAGAAATTTGGTTTCCATTTGGAAGGGAGTCTGTCGCAATTTTTCCGCATCAGCGCCGGCGACTCGAACTACTTTACACACCCCCGAGACCCCACGCAAATCACCCCCGCACCACCATCCTGCGCTCCAAAACCCGCTACAACACGGCGATTTAGGGCCCAGCGCCACCTGAGTGAAAGCCTTTAGGGCCGCAAGCCACAAACATGCCGTGCGTCACAAACAACGCGCCGCGCCAGCAAACAAAGCGGACTAGTGCCCGGCTGCGCCCTCGGTCTTGCGCATCATGGTGGACAGCACTACGGCAAGCACCGCAATCAAAGTGGCTGTCAGGAAGGCGGCCTGCATCCCGGCGACAAAGCCGGACGAGGCCGAGACCACGGCGAAGATCGAAACCAGAAGTGCCGTCCCTGCGGCTCCCGCCACCTGCTGCAGCGTGCTCATGATGGCCGAGCCATGCGAGTAGAGGTGGGGCGGGAGCGGGTTGAGGCCAGTGGTAAACGCCGGCGTGAACAGCAAAGCCAAGCCCAGGCTGAGTACTGCGTACAGGACCACGACCCACCACAAGGGGCTATCCGCGGTGAGCATCGAGAACTGCCACAGCGTGAGTACCAGCAGGATGGAACCTGTCACAGTCAGCGGGAGCGGACCTATCTTGTCGAACAACCTGCCGACAACCGGCCCGAGCAGGCCCATCGCCAACCCGCCCGGAAGGAGAGCCAGGCCGGTCTCCATCGGCTGCAGGTGGAGGACGTTCTGGAGGTAGAGCGGCAGCAGGATCACTCCGCCGAACAGGGCCATCATGGCAACCACCATGAGCAGGACCGACACCGTGAACATGCGGAAGTTGAATGCCCTGAGGTCCAGCAAGGGCGCGTCGGACTTCTGCAACTTGAGCTGGCGGAAAACGAACGCCACCATGCACAAGACACCGATCACCAGCGCAACGATCGGCACGGCAGTTGCTCCCGCGTGGCCGCCGATCTGGCTCAGCCCATAGACCAACCCGCCGAACGCAGGAACGGTCAGGACCACCGAGACGAAGTCCAGCCTCACATTGCCTCGCTCGCCAACGTTCGTGAGGAACTTGGCACCGATGCCCATGGCCAGCAAGGCCACCGGAAGCACGAAGACGAACATGAATCGCCACGAGAAGTGGTCAAGGATGATGCCGGAAACCGTGGGGCCCAGCGCCGGCGCAACCGAAATTGCGATGGTCACGTTACCCATCACCGCACCCCGGCGGGACAGGGGCACCAGGGTCAAAATGGTTGTCATCAGCAGCGGGAGCATGATCGCTGTGCCGCCCGCTTGGACGATCCTCGCCAACAAGAGCACTCCAAAACCCGGGGCTAATGCCGCGAGCATGGTGCCGGTGCTGAACAGTCCGATCGCCAGAAGGAACGCAGCTCGAGTGGTGAGCCTCTGAAGGATGAAGCCGGTGGTGGGTATGACCACGGCCATGGTCAGCATGAATCCGGTGGAGAGCCACTGGACTGTGGGTGCGTCGACGTTGAGGTCCGTCATGAGCCGCTGCAAGGCAACGTTCATGATGGTCTCGTTGAGGATCACCACGAAGGTGGCCACTAGTAGCGTGACGATGATGGTGACAGACTCGCGCGACATCCTGTCGCTGGCTTGCTGTGTCGCCGTTTCCGGCCTGGGTTTGCCGTGCGCGTCTGATGTGACGTCGGTAGACATGAGGATCCCTCAGCTTTGGGTGCGATGGTTTCCGGTGCTCGGCACCGGTGAAGATTGCAACAGTCTAAGCCTCAACCGCATTCCCGTCAGCAGCTTAATCCAAACGTTTGCGTACGGGCATCCGAAAGTTAAGAGTGTTCAGGAACTCAGCGGCACGTTGTCAATCAAGCGCACGGGCCCGACCTTCGCTGCAATGATCGCAAGCCCTTCACCGCGGAACGGAGTTTCCTTGCAGTTTTCGGCGAGCGGTTCGAGCGTGCGGGGATCGACGACGTCGAAATAGTCCAGCTTCACGAGGGGCTGGGATTCAACGAGCGCGACGGCGGAGTCCAGCTCGAGCGGTTCGTTCGCGAGGGCGCGGGACTCGAGGAGGCGGAGGGCGCGGGAGAGCACCAGTGCCGCTTCTTGCTCTTCTTCGGAAAGGAATCGGTTCCGGCTGGAAAGCGCCAGCCCTTCCGCGTTGCGCACGGTCGGCACGGCCACGATGTCCACCGGAAAGCTGAGATCGGCCACCATCCTCCTCACGAGGGCCAACTGCTGGGCATCCTTCTGGCCGAAGTACGCGCGGTACGCGGCAGCACCGCCGTCGGCGGCTGGACCGCCAGGCAGGCCGTAGTGCAGCAGTTTGGCGACCACAGTGAGGGCGCCGTCGAAGTGGCCGGGACGCGAGGCACCCTCCCATTTCTCGCCCAGCGGTCCCGAAGTCACCCGGACCAACGGCTCCCCGCCGGGATAAACCTCATCGACGGAAGGGGCGAAGACGAGATCCACGCCCTCGGCGTCCAGGAGGGCCATATCGGCATCGAGCGTGCGCGGGTAGCGTTCGAGGTCCGCGGCCTCGCCGAATTGCAGGGGGTTCACGAAGATGGAGACCACCACCACGTCGTTCTGTTCGACGGCGGTGCGGGCCAGCGCGGCGTGCCCGGTGTGCAGCGCTCCCATCGTGGGGACGAGGCCTTGCGAGCTGCCGCGCTTTTCCGCGAGCAACCGCACGCTTTCGGCCCGCAGTTCCGCCGCGGTGGTCACAAGTTTGATGGCCATTCTCAGTTTCCTTCCTGCGTCCCGGCAGCGTCGTTGCCTGGACGGTCCTCACCGTTGTCCGGCGTGCCTGAGCCGTCCAAGGCATTGTTGATGTCGCCAAACTGGCCCTGCTTTAGCAGTCCGCGATTGACCGCCCGGCGGGCCGTGGCGCGGGCCATGGCCCGGTAGGCGGCAAGGACATCGCCGCCGGCACCGCCGTCGTACTCCTTGAGGGCCTCCGTATGGGCGGCCACCGTTCCCACATCCCCGCGGGCCACGGGCCCGGTCAACGCGGACTCGCCTGAGGCCAGAGCGTTTTCCAAGGTGGCGCGGAGCAACGGGCCGAGCATGCGTTCGGGCGCGTCGACGCCGATGTCCCGAAGCAGTTGGGATGACTGCGCCACAAGGGTGACCATGTGGTTCGAGCTGTGCGCGAGGGCTGCGTGGTAAAGGGTGCGATCGGCCTCGGCAATGGCCACCGGTTCGGCACCCATCTCCACCACGAGGGCTTGGGCGATGGGCAACATCGCTGCGTCGGCGGTGACCCCGAAGGTGCAGTCCAGGAGCCGGGTCAGGTCCAGGCTCATGCCCGTGAACGTCATGGCCGGGTGAAGGGCGAGCGGAATGGCACCTGCCGCGCGGACCGGCTTCAGTACTCCGACGCCGAAGCGGCCGGAAGTGTGTGCCACGAGTTGACCGGGCTGCCATGCTCCGAGCTTGGCCAGTCCTGCCACGAGTTCGCCGAGGGCATCGTCCGGAACAGCAAGGAGCACCAACTCGGACCGCTCCACGATTTCCTGGATTTCGAGGATCGGAACCCCCGGCAGCAGCGTCTCTGCCCGCTCCCGGCTCGCCTCCGAGACTGCGGAAACCCCGACGACGGCGTGCTCGGCCCCGCGCAGGGCCGCACCCAATACGGCACCCACCTTGCCGGCGCCAATGATTCCTACGCCGAGTCGTCCTGGCCTAGCCATGGTGGGGTTCCTCCTGGGTCGGTGCGTGCTGCATGGCATGCGTGGTCGGCGGGGCCGGGGCCGGCATCGCCACGGGCGGACGTTGCGCCAGCCATTGCTCGGAATTGTCCTGTGCCAGGTTCTGCAGTTTGCGGGCTTTCCGGGCCCGGGCCGCTTGCTGGTCGAACAAACCTACTGCTTCCTCTGTGGCTGCCTGGATGAGCCGGGGCGCCACCGGCCCTGGCGTCGTATGCAACACGAGGTCGGCAACGCCGAACAGCCGGGCCAACGGACCTTGGTGGAGGGCGATCGACTGGGTTCGTTGATGCGGGACCATCACCAACTTCCGCCACAAGCGGCCGGAGCGCAGCAGCAGGGCCGTGTCCGTTGAGAGGAAGCCGTTGCGTCGCCAGCCCAGCGGGGAAAGAATCCAGGCACGCTTGGGAGTGGTGACAAAGCCGGCGCCGGAATCCAGGCCGGTCAACCCGGCTGTGAACACCCGCTCAGGATCCGCGATACCGGGATCGGGCAGGACGAGCGAGAGCATCATCATCACTTCAGGCTTCCGGCCGACGGGAAGCAGCATGGTCCGGTGCTCGCCTTCGCTGCGGTGGTGTTCACCGTAGCCGGCAACGTTCACATGGATCCGATACCAGCCGAGAATGCGCCACAACGGCGGCTGCGTGACCTTGAGGGCCTGGATACGGCCGGGAGGCACGGTCTGGGCCCGGGTATCCAGGAGTCCGTAGCGCACACGGATGCCGTCCGGGGAAATTGCCGCCGTAAAGTTGTAGCCCGTGTTGAACGAGCGCCAGTAGGCGGTCCCCAAGCCGAGGATTGCTGGTATCAGGTAGAGGATGAAGGCCCGGGACTCGGTCAGCACTGAAACCAGCACCGACGCGATGGCGCTGAGCACAATGAAGAGGCTTTGCTCGCTCAGGATCAGCGAACCGACAAGCCTTCCAGGCGGCACGTAGAGCACCACCTGTTCGGGCGCCTCGGGCACCTCGACCGTTTCGCTCCCGTCAGCAATACCGGCGGCCCGGCCCAGGATGGTGGCACGGAGCTGTTTGGCCTGCGCGAGCCTGAGGTAGGAGAGCCGCACCGCCGAGTGGCCGGCGTCGGCCACCTCGAACTTCAGCTCCGCGAGACCGAAAATACGGGCAAGCAGGGGCTGCACGATGTCGATGGCCTGGACGCGGTCAAGCCGCGCCTGGCGCTGCTGTTTGAACAGGAATCCGGTATTGACTCGGACATAGCCTTCGGCAAGCTGGTACCGGGTGAAATACCAGCTGAGGACGAAGGACCCCAAAGCCAGCAACAGCACGACGCCGCCCCCGGCCAGAAGCCAAAGCGTGCGTTCGTTGAAGTTGTCGCCAATGGTCCCGCGGCCTTGGAGGGCCCGTTCAAAGGAATCGCGGCCGAAGAAATAAACGATCGCCACAAGCGCAACCCATCCCCGCACGAAGGGCGACGCCGGGTGGACGCGGTGCCAGTCGCCGTCGACGACGGTCTGTTCCTGCGTCACAGCCCGGCCAGCCTCGCTTCGCCGCGGGCCGAAAGCTGCTCGCGCAGCCGTGCGCCTTCAGCGGCGGGAAGTCCAGGCAGGTGGGCGTTGGTTCCAGCCGAGGCAGTGTGGAGTTTGAGGGTGCACAGCCCCAAGAGCCGCTCGACGGGTCCAACCGTTACATCGACGAACTGCATCCGGCCGTAGGGAACCACCATGGTCCGCTGGAAGAAGATGCCGCGGCGGATCAACAGATCGTCGTCGCGTTCCGCATAGCCGATGGCCCTGACCTGCCTCGGGATCAACACGAGCCGCCACAGGGCAAGCAGCAGAAAGGCCGCGGGAACGGCGACGGCTAGCCACAGCGGTGGCCACTTCCACCATCCCAATTCCACGAAGAGCAAGGGCAGGCTGAACAGGCCGATCGTGATCACGTTGCGGATGGCCCACTCGACGAGCCGCACCGTCACGTATTTCGGCGATATGCGCAGCCACTGGATGCCTGGAGGATCAATCGCCGCGGTATGCATATTCGCCTTCGCCCTTGGCTTCGCCACGGCGTGAATCCCTGACGCCCGGGCCGCCTTCCAGGTCTTCCGGAGGGATTCGGCAGAACCGCTCCACCACGAGCCCCACGACGGTCATGATGAGCCCGCCACCGCCCATGATGAGCGCGAGCCACAAGATGCCTTGGTCGCTGCGGAGGCTCCAGAGTCGGAGTTGCTCTATCACGATTCCCACATGCCAACCCAGCAGTACCGTGCCCGCATAGGCGCAGGCCTGGGCCAGGATCAGGGTTCGCGCGGCCAGGATGGGGTTGAGCATGGTCTTCTTCTTGCCGTTGCGCCATCGCAGGACCCGGATGCCCATGATCAAGGTGAGCACGGCGATGAAGCCCATGGTCACCAACGCGGACGGAGGAAGCACAGGCGTAGCCATGCTGTAGCGCGTGGTGAGCACGGTGGTCACCCAACCAATTGCGGCAAGAACGACGGCGATGATCGCCAACAAAAGCGGACGCATGGCCTTCATGGACTATTCCACCGCTCCCGCGGCAGCGACGCTGCCGGATCCGTCGAACCCGTCAAAAGGCCGAAGCCCGGGAAAGTCCTCTGCCTTGGCGGCCAGCTCGGCGACGCTTTCACCGTTGAGCCGCGCTGCAGGGTCCAGGAGGGCCCATGGATAGAGCACGAAGGCACGCTCCGCAGCACGCGGATGAGGCAGGGTCAGCGTTTCGTCGTCGCTCGTGAGTTCGCCGTAGACGATGATGTCCACGTCCAATGTGCGGGGGCCCCAGCGGACCTCGCGGACCCGGTGGTGCATTTGTTCGACGTCGTGGCAGTGCTGCAAGAGTTCCAGCGGCGCAAGGGTGGTCTCAACGGCGATCACCATGTTGAGGAAATCCGGTTGCCCCACGGGCCCGCCCACGGCTTTGGTCTGCACCACGGGAGAGACACCGAGCAGGCGGATTTCCGGGCGATCAACGAGGTCGGCAACGGCGGTGGACAGGGTGTCGTTCCGCTCGCCCAGGTTACTGCCGAGGGCCAGGATGGCTTTCGTGAAACCGGAACTCATGCACGCTCCCTGTGGACACTGACAGTGACGTCACCGAAGGGCACTTCGATGGGAGCTTTGGGTTTGTGGACCGTGACATCGACGGCGGCGACGTTGAAGCCCGCCAGAATCCCCTCGGCGATCCGCACCGCGAGGGCCTCGATAAGGTTGAGCGGCTCGCCCGAAATGAGTGACGTAATGTACTCGGCCACTTCACCGTAGTGAGCCGTGAACTGCAGGTCATCCGTTTCCGCGGCCTTGCTGAAATCGGTGTACAGCACAGCGTCGACGACGAACGGCTGTCCGTCCCGGCGCTCGAAGTCGAAGACGCCGTGATGCCCGACGGCGGTCACTCCGGTCAGTGTGATCCTGTCCAAACCGGTTCCTCCCCCTTTGTTCACGAAACTTAGTGTCTGATGCGCGCGGCAACCTTGACGGCGTCAAGGCTGGGGCCGACGTCGTGGACGCGCACAGCCCAGGCGCCGTTCGCGGCGCTGATAGCCGTGATGGCAGCGGTTGCATGGTCCCGCTCCTCGGGAGCTGCCGCCTTGCCGGCCACTGTCAGGAGCGTCCCGAGGAATCGCTTGCGGGAAGCGCCGATCAGGACCTTGTGGCCAAGCTCATCCAGCTTGCCGATGTACTTGAGGAGTTGCCAGTTCTGGTCCTCGTCCTTGGAGAAGCCCAAGCCGGGATCCACAATGATTTGCTCCGCCGTGACGCCTGCCGCGTAGAGCTTGTCCCGGACGCCCTTGAGCTCCTCGATGACTTCCTCCACGACATTGCCGTAGTCGGCAAGGCTGTTCATGGTCTCGGCGTCGCCCCGGCGATGCGTCAGGACATAGGGCACCTTGGTACGTGCGACGAGTTCGGCCATCTCAGGTTCGAGGCTCAGCCCGGACACGTCATTGATGATCGCGGCACCGGCCTCCACAGCCGCAGCGGCCGTCGACGCGTGCGTCGTGTCGATGCTGATGAGCGCCCCTGCCTTCACGAGTGCCTGGATCACCGGCAAGACCCGGCGTTGCTCTTCTTCCGGGGAGACGGGTTCGGCGCCCGGACGGGTCGATTCGCCACCGACGTCGATGATGTCCGCTCCCGCGTACAACATGCGCAAAGCGTGGGCGATGGCGGTGTCCGCCGTGGGGTGCTTGCCGCCGTCGCTGAATGAATCCGGCGTGACGTTCAGAATTCCCATGACAAGCGTGCGGTCGGCCGGCAGGTCCGCAAAGCGGGCGGCTGGACGGGGTTTGCGGAGAATGGGCAGGGGGCTGGTAGCCGGGCCCGTTCCTGGTGCGGCTGCGAGGGAATCCATGGTCTTTGTTACCTTCCGAGTATGAGGCTCATGGCTTCGGCGCGGGTGGCCGGGTCATGAAGTTGCCCGCGCACTGCGCTGGTGACGGTCTTGGCGCCGGGCTTGCGGATGCCGCGCATGGACATGCACATGTGTTCGCATTCGACGACCACGATCGCGCCCCGGGGCTTGAGGTAGGTCACGAGCGCTTCGACGATCTGGGTGGTGAGGCGTTCCTGCACCTGGGGACGGCGGGCATAAATGTCCACGAGACGGGCCAGCTTGCTCAGCCCCGTCACTTTCCCATCGTGCGAAGGGATGTATCCAACGTGCGCGACGCCGTGGAACGGTACCAAATGGTGCTCGCACGTGGAATAGAACGGGATGTCCTTGACCAGCACGAGTTCCTCATGGTCGAGGTCGAACGTGGTGGACAGAACATGCTCGGGATCCTGGTGCAGGCCCGCGAAGACCTCGGCGTAGGCCTTGGCGACGCGCTTTGGCGTATCCACCAGTCCGCCACGGTCCGGGTCCTCGCCCACGGCAATGAGGATCTCGCGGACGGCCGCCTCGATGCGTGGCCGGTCGACCTTATATGAGTGGTGTCCGTGGCCGTGGCCGCCTGATTTTCCCCCGGAGGTGCCGCCGAAGTCATCACTGGCGGCACCGCTGAAGTCGTCGTCGTCGATGTGAGTCACAGCAGAAAGCTTAGCCTTGATGCGAAACGTCGGTGCCCGCGTCAGGTCCCTGGCCGGTGAATGACTCCTGGCTGCCGACTCCCTGCGGGTGCGGGGACTGAGCGTCCAAAGGCTCTTCGAGACGCGCGGCCTTGGCCTCTTCCTGTGCTTCGCGTTCAGCCTTCTCTGCGCGGGATTCCACCGGCGGGATGGTCTGGACCGGACGGGACTCCTTGGAGAGCCACACCTCGCGGAAGTCACGCTTGCGGATGTCGCGGAAGATGTAGGCGATCTCGGCCTGGTTCAGCGTTTCACGCTCAAGCAGTTCGAGGGCCAACTGATCCAGGACATCCCGGTTCTCGGTCAGGATCGCATAGGCCTCGTCATGGGCCTGATCGATCAGGCGGCGCACTTCCTCGTCAACGATGTACGCCACTGAGTCCGAGTAGTTGCGTTCCTGTGCCATGTCCCGGCCCAGGAACGGCTCGCCGCCTCCGGCGCCAAGCTTCACTGCGCCGATGCGCTCGCTCATGCCGAACTGGGTCACCATCTTGCGCGCGGTTCCGGTGGCCTTTTCGATATCGTTCGAGGCGCCCGTGGAGGGGTCGTGGAAGACGATTTCCTCTGCGACGCGGCCACCCATGGCGTAGGCCATCTGGTCGAGGAGTTCGTTGCGCGTGATCGAGTACTTGTCGTCCTCGGGGACAACCATCGTGTAGCCGAGTGCGCGGCCTCGGGGCAGGATGGTGATCTTCGTGACAGGGGCCGAATTGCGCAATGCTGCCGCCACCAGGGCGTGGCCGCCTTCGTGGTAGGCGGTGATCTTGCGCTCCATTTCCTTCATGACGCGGCTGCGCTTCTGCGGGCCGGCCATGACACGGTCGATTGCCTCGTCCAGGGCGCGGTCGTCAATCAGGTTTGCATTGGACCTTGCCGTCAGGAGGGCGGCCTCGTTGAGCACATTGGCGAGGTCGGCACCCGTGTAGCCCGGGGTCTTCTTCGCGACGCCCTTGAGGTCGACGCCGTGGGCCATGGGCTTGCCCTTGGCGTGGACATTCAGGATCTGTTCGCGACCTATCAGGTCCGGTGCTTCAACAGTGATCTGGCGGTCGAAGCGACCGGGACGGAGCAGGGCAGGGTCCAGGACGTCCGGACGGTTGGTTGCAGCGATCAGGATGACGTTGGTCTTGACGTCGAAGCCGTCCATCTCGACAAGGAGCTGGTTGAGGGTCTGCTCGCGCTCGTCGTTGCCACCGCCGATACCCGCGCCACGGTGACGTCCGACGGCGTCGATCTCGTCAACGAAAATGATGGCAGGCGCATTTGCCTTGGCTTGCTCGAAGAGGTCGCGGACGCGGGAAGCGCCGACGCCAACGAACATTTCGACGAAGTCCGAGCCGGAAATGGAGAAGAACGGGACTCCGGCCTCGCCTGCGACGGCGCGGGCCAGGAGTGTCTTGCCTGTGCCCGGAGGTCCGTACAAGAGCACGCCCTTGGGGATCTTCGCGCCGACGGCCTGGAACTTTGCCGGTTCCGCGAGGAATTCCTTGATTTCCTGGAGCTCCTCGACGGCTTCGTCCGCACCGGCGACATCCGAGAAGGTGACCTGCGGCATGTCCTTGTTGACCAGCTTGGCCTTCGACTTGCCGAACTGCATCACCTTGGAACCGCCGCCTTGCATGCGCGAAAGCAGGAACCAGAAAAGCACACCCAGCAGGAGGACGGGGATGAGGAGCGAGAACAGTCCGGAGAACCAGTTGTTCTCGACGGGCTGGTCCGTGAAGCCACCGGATGGTTGGGCGTTGGTGACGGCCTTGACGACATCCCCGGCCCGCGCGGTGACGTAGAAGAACTGGACGTTTTTACCCTTGTCCTGGCCATCGATGACGAGGTTGTCTTTCAGCGTCAGGTCAACGCGGTTCTCGGCATCGTAGATTTTGGCCTGGTCCACCTTGCCGCTCTGCGCGAGGATCGCGAGGCCCTTGTCGGTGTCGATACGGGTGGATCCGCCGGGGGCAAGGGTTGCAAATGCCACCAGGAGCAAGCCGACTACGACAACAATCCAGATGCCCGGGCCCTTGAAGAAACTCTTAGCTTTCATCTGTTCGGGGGCTCCGCCCCGTCCCTCCTGGTAGTGCTGCACGGCGCAGCTTCTGCGCGCGTGTGGTGCTGCGTCAGTTTCTAGCTTTACACCGTTCGGAGTGATTCACGCACAGTGAGAGGCAAAAGTTCCCTCTAGGCGTACATGATCGCGGAATTCCGGAAACTCTCGGGGGAAATCCATGGTTCTTTCAGGAGCCCCGCATCACTGCACAACGAGAAGCGGCCTCCCGAACAGGAGGCCGCTTTCACTCCGCGAACCATGCCGCGGTGGTTCGCTGCGAGAGGAGTTACTCGTAAACGTGCGGGGCGAGGGTTCCCACAAAGTCCAAGTTGCGGTATTTCTCGGCGTAATCGAGGCCGTAGCCGACGACGAATTCGTTGGGAATGTCATAGCCGACATACTTCACGTCGATCTCGACCTTCGCAGCCGTTGGCTTGCGGAAAGCCGTGCAGATTTCCACGGAAGCAGTGCCTCGCGACTCGAGGTTGGTCTTGAGCCAGGAGAGGGTCAGGCCGGAATCGATAATGTCTTCGACAATCAGGACATCCTTGCCCATGAGGTCGGTATCAAGGTCCTTGAGGATGCGCACGACGCCGGATGACTGGGTACCGGAGCCGTATGAGGACACTGCCATCCAGTCCATGCTGACGTGGCTGTGCAGCGCACGCGCGAGGTCTGCCATGACCATGACGGCACCCTTGAGCACGCCGACGATCAGCAGCTCACGGCCCTCGTAGTCCTTGTCAATCTGTGCAGCAAGTTCGGCGATCCGTTGCTGGATCTGCTCCTTGGTGTAGAGAACGTGTTTGAGGTCTGCCTGGACGTCGTTTGAATCCACCAATGGCTCCTGTGTTGATGCGTGGGTGCGGCTACTGTTGGGGCGATCTTTGATGCCGGAATACTAGCTTCCCACAGCCGCCGCCTTCGCGGGGAACGGCAGTTCCCCCGGCTGAGGCCTCCCGCTCCAATTCGCTCAGGGATACGCGGTAGGCGCTGACGCTTCCGGGAAGCTGCACGGGACCCGCAGATCCCTGCCGGCGCAGCAAGGCTTCGGCCGCCTGAAGCCGCCCGTAGCCGGGCTGTTGGCCCCCGACGTCGGCCGCCGCTTTGGCAATCACCCGGAACCTCAGCGCGGGGGACAATTCCCTCAAGGCGTCTTCGGGAAGCCAGACCCCGTCGTCGGTCCGGTTGACGAGGCGTGCATAGCTCTCTGCGGCAAGCTGCTCCAGGAAGTCGGCATCCTGCTGGAGGATCGCGGCGGTGCGGGCGAGTGATTCGGCAACACCGGGCCCCAGCTTGTCCTCAAGCAAAGGCATCACCTCAACCCTGGTCCGCGAGCGGGCGAAAGCAGGGTCAGCGTTACTGGGATCGTGCCAGGTTTCGAGTTCCTCGACCTCGCAGATTTCGAGCGTTTCTGCGCGGCGAAGCCCGAGGAAGGGACGAAGGAGTTTGCCGCGGGCTGGCCGCATCCCGGCGAGGGAACGGGTTCCCGAGCCCCGGGCCAGGCCCAGCAGGACCTGCTCGGCCTGGTCGTCCAGGGTGTGCCCCAGCAGGATTGCTCCACAATCGAGTTCGGTGGCCGCCGCTTCGAGGGCTGCGTGCCGGGCGTCCCGGGCCGCAGCCTCGGGGCCGAACCCGGTAGCGGCGACCTCCACGGTCCGCAGCTGGACGGGCGAGAGTCCCAGCCCCCCCAGGATCGACACGGTTCGTGCGGCGACCTCAGCCGAGCCTTCCTGCAGCTGGTGGTCGACCACCACGGCGGCTACGCTCACGGGGCGGCCGTGCACATGGCCTCGACGGGCAAAATAGGCCGCCACTGAGGCAAGCGCCAAGGAGTCCGGCCCGCCGCTGCATGCCACCAGGATTCGTTCGGGATAGCCCGCGGAGGCCAGTGCGTCCTGCAACATATTCCGTGCTTTGCCGACAACCGGCGCCAAACGCCCGGGACGCCGTCGTCCGCTGCTTGGTGCGCTTCCACTGCTTGGTGAGTTTCTACTGCTTGCGCCGGGGCCCTGTGTGGTACCTGCGGTCACAGCCCCATCCGCTCAAGCCACAGCTTGGAGTCGTGGATTTCGGCTTCGGTGGGCAGTTTTTCGGCCGATTCCCAGACCCGGTTCAGGCCCTCCATGCCGGCCACCGCAACCACTTCGCGGACGAACTTGGCACCGTCGCTGTACTGGCGCATCTTGGCGTCCAGGCCGAGGATGTTGCGGATGAATTTCTCGATCATTCCGCGGTCCTTGCCCCGCGCGTTGAAGCGCTGCCGGATGGTCTTCACCGAAGGGATCAGGGTGGAATCAACGGCGTCCATCACCACGTTGGCGTGGCCTTCCAGCAAGCTCATGACGGCTGTGAGGTGCGAAAGCGAAGCCTTTTCCTCGGGGTTTTGGAGCAGGTCCAGGATGGCTCCGCGGCCGGGCACGGCACCGGTGGAGCGGTCGCGCAGGGACCGGGCGGCGGCCGTGGCGCGGTCCATGATGGAGTCCACATTGCCGATGAGATTGGCGCTCAGGCGTTCGATCTCCTCGAGCATGTGGGTCCGGAGCCAGGGTGCGGCGGCGAACTGCACCCGGTGGGTCTGCTCGTGAAGGCAGACCCAGAGCCGGAAATCGTCAGGATCGACGTTGAGATCGCGCTCCACGGAGATGATGTTCGGAGCCACCAGCAGGAGCCGGCCGGCAGGCGGCGCTTTCGAGTCCGGGGCGAGCGCGGCGAAGGGATCGTACTGGCCCAGGACTTTGCTCGACAAGAAGGCAAGCACAGCCCCGAGCTGGCTGCCGGTGATGGCGCCGCTCGCGGCCGCCGCGGCCGGTGTCATCGCCGGGCCCCGCCGGGAATCCAGCATTTGCTTAAGGGCCGGCTGGAGCATCACGGCAAAACTTTGGGTGTTGGCCTTTGCCCACGACGCCCGGTCAACTACCAGCACATGGGAATCGCGGAGATCGCGTGCGGCTTCCAAACCGGTGATGTCATGCACATGCGGTACCGAGATGTCCGCGCTGAAACGCAGGCTGTCCACGGCTTTGCCGATCTGGGCCGGACTAAGTACCGGGCCGGGGGGAGCGAGCCGGGCGGCCGTGGAGGCGGCCAGCTCCCAGTTGATGAGGGACTGGGCTTGCTGCTGAGACTCCATACGAACCATCAGAACACAACAGTCTGAATCTGCACCCTTAAGTTCGCTCAGCGGCGAACGTCAGGCAGCGGCGAACGTCAGCCGGCCCGGCAACCACATGACGCGAGTGCCGTGGCGGACCGGTCAAGCGCTACCTTGTTCCCCGCCGCGCCCGGCGTCAGCCCGTTGCCGAGAAAGGAAAAGACCAGAAGACGGCCGTTCGCGTCCACCACGTAGCCGCTCAAAGCGATCACCGAATTCAAGGTGCCGGTCTTGGCCCGCACCAGTCCTGCCCCTTGGGAGGTGGTGGCGTCAGCGTAGCGGTCGCCGAGCGTCCCGGTCAGCCCGGCCACCGGGAACCCGGCGAGGGCGGCACGGAGACGAGTGTCCGGTCCCGAGGTAATCGCCCGCACCACATCCGCGAACTGCCGTGCCGACACCTGGTTGCCCAAAGCAAGGCCGGACACGTCCGCCAAGTGCATGGAATCCGTGGCGATCCCCAGTTCCGCCACCTGGGCGCTCACGGCCGCCGTCGCGCCGTCGTTCGATCCCGGCTTTCCCGCGGACAGAGCGGCCATCCGGCCGAATACCTCGGCAAGGTAGTTGTCCGAGGTTTCCAGCATCAAGTCCACTTGCTCACGGACCGTGGCAGACACCACGCTCGCGAGGACGTCCTGCTTTCCGGCTGGAACGGTGGCGCGTTCCACACCGGGGACCACCGTGAATCCGGAAGCGGCGCCCGCGGCTTGGAGCTTCCCGGCGAAAGCCGCGGCGGCAGTGAGCGCGGCGTCTTGCGGACGCGGACCGGTGGTCGCACCCGGGCTTGTCCGGGCGGAGTTCAAGGCGAGCGGAAAGATTGGCGCGGTTTCGCCCGCAGCGACGTCGTCGAGGCTCCACGCCGGATTCAAAGCCGGACCGGTGAATAGTCCATCGTCCAATTGCACGGTGACCGGGCCCTTCACGCCGCGGTCCTGGAGCGCTTTGGCCGCATCCGCCGCGAGGGTCTCCAGGCCGGCATGGCCAAGCACCTCGCTTGGCTGGGACGGTCCGTCGCCGAGCAGGACATCACCTCCGGCGCTCAGGATGATGGTCGACGCCGAAGGTCCAGCCAGGACCCGCGTGCTGAAGCGTGTCTCCGGCCCGATCGCCCGCAGCGCCGCGACTGCGGTGAGCAGTTTCATGTTGGACGCCGGCACCCGGTTCTTGGCGCCGTCGCGATCGTAAAGCGGAAGCCCGGTCAACGCATCCTCTACGACGCCGGTGAAGTCTCCCCCGCCGTCGGGGGTCAGGAGGGTGTTGAGCTGGCTTGTGACATCGGCCGGCAGCGGGACCGGGGCGGAAGCGTCCAAGGGGGCAACGACCTGGGTGCGGCTCAACTGCTTGGGGACCTGTTGCCAGGCCGGCACCTTGGGTGCGGGCGTACCGGCGGCCCCGAAAGAGCCGGGACCGAAGAATCCGGGTGCGACTCCGACGCCCATCGGCACCGCCAATGCCGCAATGACCAAAGTCAACAAGACCAGCGGCAGAAAGCGGACGACGCCCTTCGACGCAGGCTTCGCGGGTCTGGGCTTCCTGGGTCTGAGAACGGGAGTCTCCTGCTGTTCCGGAGCCTGCTTTTCAGCCCCCGCCTCGTCAACGCCCTTCATGCAGCTTTAGTCCTCAAAGTCTTGAATGTCCCCACCGTTTCAAGAAACTTGGGCCTCTCGCTATATCCTCAATAGTAGTCGGCGGCGTCGGCTGCTCTGTTGCCGCGCCCATGCCAATACCGTCAAGGAGCATTCCATGAAGCACGACGTCACGATCGAGATCCCCAAGGGGTCGCGCGTCAAGTACGAAGTTGACCACGAGACCGGCCGCGTCCGCCTGGACCGCGTCCTGTTCACCTCCATGCAGTACCCCACGCACTACGGGTTCTTCGAGAACACCCTTGGCGAGGACGGCGACCCGCTGGACGCACTGGTCCTCCTGCAGGACTTCGACCTCTACCCCGGCGTCATCGTTGAATCCCGGCCCATCGGCGTTTTCAACATGACCGACGACGGCGGCGGAGACGCCAAGGTTCTCTGCGTTCCGGCCGACCCGCGTTTCGACCACATCCAGGAAATCACCGATGTCAGCGAATTCCTGATCAAGGAAATCGAGCACTTCTTCACCCGTTACAAGGACCTTGAGCCCGGCAAATGGGTCAAGGCTGAAGGCTGGGCCGACCGCGCCGCAGCCGAAGCTGAGCTGGAAGCTTCCATCAAGCGTTACGTTCCGGTCTCCCACTAGCAACACTTCGACGAGCAACGCGTCCGGCGGCGGGTGCGGTTC
>NZ_JBFRHB010000062.1:0-14816 GCF_052115645.1 Arthrobacter sp. 2MCAF14
GGTCCCATTCCGAACCCGGAAGCTAAGACCCACAGCGCCGATGGTACTGCACCCGGGAGGGTGTGGGAGAGTAGGACACCGCCGGACAACCATTAACGGTCAGGCCCCGACACCACGTGTCGGGGCCTGACCCATTTAAAACACCCCCGGCAAAAACGAGCCCGCGTCCCGCCGGAACCCCCCTATAAACGAGCCGGCATCCCGCCGGGACCCCCTATAAGTGAGCCGGCATCCCGCCAGAACCCCCTATAAGTGAGCCGGCGTTTAGCCCGAGAAGAAGTCGGAAAGCTCGGCGATGAGCTTGTCGGGTGCGCGGATCACGCCGTCGTGGCCGTGGCCGGGGAGGATGGTGTAGCTCGATCCGGAGAGCACGTCATGGATCTGGCCGCATGCCACACCGAAGTAGGCGGGGCTCTTTTCCCCCACCACAATGAGCGTTTCCAGCGGCAGCTCAAGGAACGGCTCCGCGGGCATGTCCGCGGCGATGACTGCCTTGATCTCACGCACGCCGGCCTGCATGAGCTCACGCATCTGCTTTCCCATGGGAGTGCCCGACGTCAGCTTGGTGACGAGTGTCAGCATGGACAGCGGCATCCGCGCGAAGGCGCCCTCCGTCTCGACGCCCTTCACAAGCACAGCGAGCCCGCGGTCAAAGTCTCCAGCCGCCGTCGCGCGCTCGTATTCGCTCGTCCACTCGGCCTTCACGCTGTGGTTGACGGAGACTGCGGGGTCGTAGACCGCCAGGCGTTCCACCGGTAGCGTGCGCGCCGCGTGCAGGGCAACTGCGCCTCCGAAGCTGTGGCCGAAGACATCGGTGCTGGCGGTGTGCTTCATGACTTCGGAAAGATCCCGGATGTCGACGTCGAGGGTGTAGTCCTCGGGCTGCGGCGACGATTCACCACGGCCGCGGCGGTTGAAGGTGTGGACCGGGCGACCAAGGGCGGCACTGAGTTTCTGGGCAAACTTGGAGTAGTCTGCGGCGGTCACCATCGAGGCGGGCACGACGACGACGCCGGAGCCGCCACCGGCAAGCTCACCGCCCGTCGTGAAGAGCTCGAGGGTTCCGCCGTCGGCCGTTGTGATGTTCTCGCGCGTCATCCTTCGAGCCTAACGGAGCCGCGGGGTTCCGTCAGTCCTTGAAATAGCTGGAAAGGTCCGTCACGAGTTCCTTGACCGCGGCAGGAATGGATCCGTGAAAGCCTTTTGGCGATACCACCAGCGTGCTTCCGGGGACGGCTGCGTACAGCCGCTCTGCAGTGACCTTGTAGTATTCGGGGCTTTTGCTGCCCACGATAAATTGCGTGCTTCGGGGGAGCACGGAGAAGTCCCGCGGGCGCGCAGCTTCGTCGTAGGCGGCTTTGAGTTCTGCCACGCCCGTTGGCATGAGTCCCCTGAGGACCTTGTTGACCTTGGTGTGGGAAACGAGGGCCATGAGTCCGGCCAGGATGGGCTCCGGGATTCGCGCCAAGGCGGTGCCAGGCTGCATGCCCCTCTTCATCCTGGCCATGGCACGCCCTACATTTCCGCTATCCACGGATTGGGCAAAGCCTTCCAACCAGCCCATGTCCATGCTCCCGTCGATGTTCACGGCGGCGTCGTACACGGCAAGTTTGTCAGGTTCGTAGCTTGTCCCCGCAAACTCCTGCACGGCGTTCAGTGCCACGGATCCGCCAAGGCTGTGGCCAAGGAGGTTCCTGGCGCCTGTGGCGTCCATGATGCTCCGCACGTCCGCAATCTCCGTGGCCATGGAGTAGTTTGCGGGTAGTTCCGTCGAGCTGCCGCGGCCCCTGCGATCGTAGACGTCGACTGCCCAACCTTCGCCGAGTCCGTTGGATAGCGCCATGGAAAAAGGCCTGTAGATGAGCGCGGTCAGGAATGCGCCCCCGATGAGCACCACGCGGTGCTCTCCCGGAGCATCCGCCGAGCCGTAACTGTACAAGGCGAGCTTGCCGCCGTCGGGGGTGGGGACCTCACGTTCTATCACCGCTTCATCCTAGGGTGACGGCGCCAGGTGCCAGGTAGCGGGCAATCCTCACAGCGAGCTGCTTGCCTGGCCGGAGAGGACCCTCGTGGAACTGGAGTGGGACTATCGAGAAGTCCACCGCCGGTATGGCAGCTGCAAGCTGCCGACCGGTTTCGGCAAAGTACGCCGGACTCCATCCGCCACTTAGCATCAGCGTTGGCGTTTTCAACTCCGCATAGTCTTGGATATGCGAGTCGGCGTCAATGATCGCGCGCATCTCCAACACCGCCGTCGGGAGCAGTTCCCGCATCTCGGATCCCAACCTCGTCTTGGCGGAGAGGATGCTGATCACCCGCAGCGCCCCGAGCGGCAAATAGGAAATCGGGCCGGCCGTGCCCAGCCCCTGGACCAAATGCGCCCAGGCGTTGTCGAGCTGGCCCGCGGTGACGGCCTCTTCCAATTGCGGTCGCCAGCGCCCGTTCAAGTTGCCGGAGAGGGAAACCGCGGCGTCGTAAGTGACGAGGCGGGAAATTGGTGCACGCAGCGCCGCCTGGAGCGCGACGAATCCGCCATAGCTGTGGCCAACAACATCGGTGGATCCGCTCGCTTCCATCACGGAAAGCAAGTCGCTGGTCTCCGTCGCAGCGGAGTAGCCGGGCGGCTGCGGTGCCGACCGGCCGCGGCCGCGCCGGTTGTAGGAATGCACCGGCCGGCCGAGCAGGACGCTCAGGTTCCGGGCGAATGGCCAGTAAAGGGAATCGGTCACCAAGGTGCCGTGAACGAGGACGACGCCGGGCTCCTCCGTAGCGCTCGAAGCGCCGGGAATGGACGCTTCGGCTACCGGCCGGAAGGAGTGCACCTCGAGGTGGCCGCCGTCGTCGTCCGTTTCAACTGTCCATGTCTCCACAGCCCGAGTCTATGTTGCCGCGGGGGCGGGGTGGGAAGATAGGGAACTCTAAGGAATCCCCGGTAAACTTGTGGATTGTGACTTCCGCAAACACCCCATCCCCGCACACCGCCGCCGAGCCAGCCGACGCCAGCGAACAGATGCGCATCCGCATGGACAAGCGCAGCAAGCTGATTGAGCGCGGCACCGAGGCCTACCCGGTGGGTGTTGAGCGGACGCATTCCCTCGCTGAGATCCGCGAGAAGTACGCCCATCTCCAGGCTGACGAAACCACCGGCGACATCGTGGGCATCACCGGCCGCGTCGTGTTCGTGCGCAACACGGGCAAGCTCTGCTTCGCCACCCTCCAGGAAGGCGGTGTGGACGGGAAGGGCGTGCGCCTGCAGGCGATGCTCAGCCTCGCGAATGTCGGCGAGGAAACTCTCGCGGACTGGAAAGCTCTGGTGGACCTCGGCGACCACGTCTTCATCAAGGGCGAAGTCATTTCCTCCAGGCGTGGCGAGCTGTCCGTCATGGCCGACTCCTGGTCGATGGCCTCCAAGGCCTTGCGCCCGTTGCCGGTGCTGCACGCCGAACTGAATGAGGAAACCCGTGTCAGGCAGCGCTACGTGGACCTCATGGTCCGCGACGAAGCCCGGGAAATGGTCTACACCCGCGCAGCGATTACCCGCTCGGTCCGCGACACCCTGGACCGCCGCGGCTATGTGGAAGTGGAGACCCCCATCCTGCAGCTCGTCCACGGCGGTGCCACGGCACGCCCGTTCGAGACGCACATGAATGCCTTCGACCAGAAGATGACGCTGCGTATCGCTACCGAGCTCTTCCTCAAGCGCGCCGTCGTGGGCGGAATCGACCGCGTCTACGACATGGGCCGCGTCTTCCGCAACGAAGGCGTCGACTCGACGCACAGCCCCGAATTCACCACGTTGGAATGCTACGAGGCGTGGGCGGACCAGTTCGTCATGGCCGAGCGCATGAAGGAAATCATCCTGAACGTCGCCGACGTCGTGGGCACCCGCACCATCCAGACCCACGCCGGAGAGATCGACCTCGACGGCGAATGGGCTTGGGTTGCCGTCTACCCCGGGCTCTCCGAGGCGATCGGCGAGGAAATCACTCCGGACACCACGGTGGCGGAACTGCAGGCGATTGCCGCCAAGCACGAGGTCAAGGTGGATCCCAAGTGGGATGCCGAAAAGGTTGTAGTTGAGTTGTTTGGCGAGATCGTCGAACCCACCCTGCTCAACCCGACCTTTGTCTACAACTACCCTCCCTCCGCGCAGCCCCTTGCCCGGCCGCATCGGGAGGACGGCCGCCTGATCGAGGCCTGGGACCTCATCATCGGCGGCATGGAACGCGGCACGGCCTTCTCCGAACTGATCGACCCCGTCATCCAGCGCGAACGCCTCACGGAGCAGTCGCGTCGTTCGGCAGCCGGCGATGTCGAGGCCATGCAGCTGGATGAAGACTTCCTGCGCGCCCTTGAATACGGTGCTCCGCCCATGGGCGGCATCGGCCTAGGCATCGACCGCTTGGTCATGCTGTTCACCGGAGCAGGCATCCGGGAAACCATCCTGTTCCCACTCCTCAAGCCCGAAGGGCACTGACCATGGAATACATTGCCGTTCTTGCACCGTCCGTCGTTGTCGGACTTCTCTTTTGGTTTGCCATGAAGGCTATCTTCAACGCGGACAAATCAGAGCGCCAAGCAGAAGCCCGCGCCCAGGAAGAAGCCGGATTCGGAATTGCCAAGCCGGCGGGCGACGGCTCAACCCCTGCCAAATAGCTCTTTCTCCGGGCGCTCCAGAAGATTTAATAGTGTCTTTGGCGATCCCTTTGAGGATGCCTTTGGCCGAGCCTTTGACGATGTGCCATGCGTTGGACGATAATCTTTAATTAGTAGTCTAGCTATTCTGCATATCCGACCCCTCCAAAAGAGAGTCTTTTCATGGCACAGAAAGTCAAAATTATCCTCGTTGACGACCTGGATGAGGGCTCCGCGGATGAAACTGTCCGCTTTGGCCTTGACGGAGTCAGTTACGAAATGGACCTGTCCAGTGCCAACGCTGCGAAGCTGCGGGACGCTCTTGGGCCATTTGTCGCTAAGGCGCGCAAGACATCGACCGGCCGTGCAACGCGTAGCCGCGTTGCCGCAGGCAGAAACCAGGACTCCGCACAGATCCGTCAATGGGCGCGCGACAACGGTTATACCGTAAACAGCCGTGGCCGCATTCAGGCCGAAATTCAGGAAGCCTACCAGAAGGCCAATTCCTAACACCAAGTATCAATACCCCGGCCCTACGGCCGGGGTATTGTTTTTTAACCGCACGGCTCGCCGGGATAACGATGTCGTTTGGCACTGTGCCTCCACTATTCCCCGGAAGACTTGGAGCCGACCCGGCATATCCGGTGGACAGTCACCACGTTTGCCGGGAAGAACGACGGCGGCCGGCCCGTGGGGGTATCGACGGAAGCGCGGCGTGACCGTGGAAGCCCTGGATTCGGTCTCCGCCGTGATCCCGAGGCCCACGGACGAGTTGAGCGGACTTATTCCCGGTGCGGCCATGTTTCCCCTGTGGCGAACACGCCCCAAAATTCCAGCGTTGCCACGTAGCATCAAAGTACGTCGTAGCTAGGAGTGTGGCGAAATGTTTGAGAGATTTACGGACCGTGCCCGTCGCGTTGTTGTGCTTGCCCAAGAAGAGGCACGCATGCTCAACCACAACTACATCGGTACCGAGCACATCCTCTTGGGTCTGATCCACGAGGGTGAGGGCGTTGCCGCCAAGGCGCTGGAGTCCCTGAGCATTTCGCTCGATGGCGTCCGCGAGCAGGTACAGGAGATCATCGGCCAGGGCCAGCAAGCCCCGTCGGGCCACATCCCCTTCACCCCGCGTGCCAAGAAGGTGCTTGAGCTCTCGCTCCGCGAAGCCCTGCAGCTCGGCCACAACTACATCGGCACCGAGCACATCCTGCTCGGCCTCATCCGCGAGGGTGAAGGCGTTGCCGCGCAGGTCCTGGTCAAGCTTGGCGCCGACCTCAACCGCGTCCGCCAGCAGGTCATCCAGCTGCTTTCCGGCTACCAGGGCAAAGAAACTGCGGGTCCCGGCTCAGGTCCCGGCCAACAGGAAGGCACCCCCGCCGGTTCGGTAGTGCTCGACCAGTTCGGCCGCAACCTCACCCAGGCGGCGCGGGAAAACAAGCTTGATCCCGTGATCGGCCGTGAGCTGGAGATGGAACGCGTCATGCAGGTCCTCTCCCGTCGGACCAAGAACAACCCCGTGCTGATCGGTGAGCCCGGCGTCGGCAAGACTGCCGTCGTCGAGGGCCTTGCCCAGGCGATTGTCCGGGGAGATGTGCCGGAGACCATCAAGGACAAGCAGCTCTACACGCTTGACCTTGGTTCCCTTGTTGCCGGTTCCCGTTACCGTGGTGACTTCGAAGAGCGCCTGAAGAAGGTCCTCAAGGAAATCCGGACCCGCGGCGACATCATCCTCTTCATCGACGAGATCCACACGCTCGTGGGTGCCGGCGCTGCAGAAGGTGCCATCGATGCCGCGTCCATCCTCAAGCCGATGCTGGCCCGTGGTGAACTCCAGACCATTGGTGCCACCACACTGGACGAGTACCGCAAGCACATTGAGAAGGACGCCGCCTTGGAGCGCCGCTTCCAGCCGATCCAGGTCAAGGAGCCTTCCGTCGCGCATGCGATCGAGATCCTCAAGGGCCTGCGTGACCGCTACGAAGCGCACCACCGGGTGACTATCACCGACGGCGCCCTTGCTTCTGCTGCAACGCTGGCCGAGCGCTACATCTCTGACCGCTTCCTGCCGGACAAGGCGATCGACCTGATCGATGAAGCAGGTGCACGGCTTCGCATCCGCCGCATGACCGCCCCGCCGGAGCTCAAGGCCATGGATGAGCGCATCGCCGAAGTGAAGATGGAGAAGGAATCCGCCATCGACGCCCAGGACTTCGAAGGTGCCGCCTCGCTGCGCGACAAGGAGCAGAAGCTCATTGCCGAGCGTGCCGAGAAGGAACGCAACTGGAAGTCCGGCGGCATGGATGATATTTCCGAGGTGGACGAGGAGCTGATTGCCGAAGTTCTCGCGAACTCCACCGGCATCCCGGTCTTCAAACTCACCGAGGAAGAATCCAGCCGTCTCCTCAAGATGGAAGACGAGCTGCACAAGCGGGTCGTCGGCCAGGATGAGGCCATCCGTGCCCTCTCCCAGGCGATCCGCCGCACACGTGCAGGCCTGAAGGACCCCAAGCGTCCGGGTGGCTCGTTCATCTTCGCCGGCCCCACCGGCGTCGGCAAGACCGAGCTCGCCAAAGCGCTGGCCGAATTCCTGTTCGGTGAAGAGGACGCCCTCATCACGCTGGACATGTCCGAGTACTCCGAGAAGCACACGGTTTCGCGTCTCTTCGGTGCCCCTCCCGGCTACGTCGGCTACGAAGAAGGCGGCCAGTTGACGGAGAAGGTCCGCCGTCGTCCGTTCTCCGTGGTGCTGTTCGACGAAGTGGAGAAGGCCCACGCCGATCTCTTCAACTCGCTGCTGCAGATCCTGGAAGACGGCCGCCTGACCGACTCCCAGGGCCGGGTGGTGGACTTCAAGAACACGGTGATCATCATGACCACCAACCTGGGTACCCGCGACATCTCCAAGAGCGTGGCGACCGGTTTCCAGTCCGGTACGGACACCACCACCGGCTACAACCGGATGCGGGCACGGGTCACCGAAGAGCTCAAGCAGCACTTCCGCCCCGAGTTCCTCAACCGCGTTGACGACGTCGTGGTGTTCCCGCAGCTCACGCAGGACGAGATCATCGAGATCGTGGACCTCTTCGTCACGCGCCTCGAGGGCCGCCTCAAGGACAAGGACATGGGCATCGAGCTCACCACGGCCGCCAAGGTCCTCCTGGCGACCCGGGGCTACGATCCCGCCATGGGTGCCAGGCCGCTGCGCCGGACCATCCAGCGCGAGATCGAGGACCAGCTCTCCGAGAAGATCCTCTTCGGCGAGCTCCACCCGGGTGACATCGTGGTGGTCGATGTGGACGGCGAGGGCGACGAGGCCAAGTTCACCTTCGCCGGCAACGCCAAGCCGCGCATCCCGGAAATCGCTCCGAGCGCCTAGGTTCAGGTTCCGCCGACTCAAAGGCCCCGCCCGCTCCCCTCAAGGAGCTGGCGGGGTTTTTGCGTTAACCCGACCCAAGTAGATCGCAGTTGTTGTCGTTTTGGCGCCTCATAACGTCAACAACTGCGAGCCAGTTGGGTGAATATCTGAAATAACTGTTTCACTCTTAGTGAACTTTTTGTGATCTGGGGCACATTGCGTGTTGAATCAGGGCATGGATTCGAATGCCTCCGAGACCCCGAGCACGCAACCCGAAACTCCTTTCCACGATCTCGACCACTACCTGGCCATCCCCCGGGTCGGCGGCCTGGCTCTCAGCACGGACGGAAGCCGCCTGGTCACTACGGTTTCCACACTCAACGCCAAGGGCACTGAATACGTCACGGCCCTTTGGGAGCTTGATCCTGCCGGAAAGAAGCACGCCCGCCGCATCACCCGCAGCGCCAAGGGAGAAACCGGCGCGGTGTTTGCCGCCAACGGTGACCTCTACTTCACCTCAGCACGGCCCGATCCTGACAGCCCCGAAGCGGATCCCGTGAGTGCGTTGTGGCTCCTGCCGGCCGACGGCGGTGAGGCCCGGGTGGTGCACTCCCGTGCAGGCGGAATCGGGGGCGTCATGGCCGCGTCTGCCGCGGACGCAACTTTCGTGACGGCCTCGGTCCTTGCCGGTTCCACCGATGAGGAAAATGACGAGGAGCGCCGCAAGAGCCGCAAGGACAACAAGGTAGCGGCCATTCTGCACACCGGCTACCCGGTGCGTTACTGGGACGCAGATCTGGGCCCGGCCCAGCCCAGGCTGTTCGCCGTGGAAAACGGAGGCGCGGCTGAGTCCGGGAAGCCCGCGACCGTGGACGCAACCGCACCCCTGAAGCTGCGCAATCTGACGCCCGACGTCGGCGGCAACCTCCGCAACACCCACGCGGTGGTCAGCCCGGACGGCAAGACGATCTATACGAGCCTGGCCAAGCCGCTCGCGAAGGCGGACACGCGCTTTGTGCTCGCCGCTGTCGATGTGGCCTCCGGCTCGATCAAGGTGCTCCTTGACCATGAGGGAATGAGCTATTTCCCGGGCCCGGTCAGCCCTGACAACAAGATGCTCTCGGTAGTCAGCGAAAGCGACAGTACCCCCGGGCAGGCACCCCAGGTCAAACTCCACCTCTTGAACGTCGGGGCGGGAGAAACCCTTGACCTAGAGCCCCTCGCGCCCGGTTGGGACCGCTGGGGCAACCCCGCAGCCTGGCTGCCGGACGGGCACTCGCTCCTCGTCACGGCCGACGACGACGGCGCGACGCCGGTCTTCCGGGTCGCCGTCGCGGACGGTACGGTCACCCGGGTGACGCAGGACGCGGCGGCGTACACCGACGTCGTGGTTTCGCCGGATGGGCTGAGTGCGTTCGCGCTGCGCAGCTCTTATGAATTCCCGGCGGAAGCCGTCCGGATCGAGCTCGCCTCGGGCGACGTCGAGCGGCTCCCCGCGCCCGCTGAGCGCCCCACGATCAAAGGCAAGTTGGAGCGGGTGGAGACGAGCGCGGCTGATGGTTCGAGGGTTCCGGCCTACCTCGCGCTCCCGGAAGGCGCGTCGGGGGCGAATCCGGCGCCCTTGCTGTTGTGGATCCACGGCGGGCCGTTGGGCTCGTGGAATGCCTGGACCTGGCGGTGGAATCCATGGCTGCTCGTGTCGAAGGGGTATGCCGTGCTGCTGCCGGACCCGGCATTGTCCACCGGGTACGGCCAGCAATTCATCCAGCGCGGCTGGGGCGAATGGGGCAAGGCGCCGTATACGGACCTTATGTCCATCACCGACGCAGTGGTCCAGCGGCCCGACATTGACCAGGCGCGGACAGCCGCCATGGGTGGGTCGTTCGGCGGATACATGGCCAACTGGGTGGCCGGGCACACGGATCGTTTCAAGGCGATCGTGACGCACGCCAGTCTGTGGGCCATGGACCAGTTCGGGCCCACAACGGACGCTTCGCAGTACTGGCTCAAGGAAATGACCGCAGAGATGGCACTGGACAACTCGCCCCATCTCCATGTCGGGAAGATCAAGACACCCATGCTGGTGATCCACGGCGACAAGGACTACCGAGTGCCGATCGGCGAGGGCCTGAGGCTTTGGTACGAACTGCTTTCCAGTTCCGGGCTGCCCGCCGATGAGAACGGTGAGACCCAGCACCGCTTCCTGTACTTCCCTGACGAGAACCATTGGATCCTGCAGCCGCAGCACGCCAAGGTCTGGTACGGCGTCGTGGAGCACTTCCTTTCCAGGCAGGTACTTGGACAGGACGTTCCTCTTCCTGAGGACCTGGGGCTTTAGGCGCCTTCGGCCTCGTAAGATTGTGGCTGTGACTTCGACGTTCAGTATCCGCCCTGCCCGCACCGGCGATGTTGCCGCGATCAAGCGGCTTGTAGCGCCTCTGGCGGAGCAGCGAATCCTGATGGCCAAGGAGACGGTGGCCTACTACGAGAGCCTTCAGGAGTTCCGGATTGCCGAATCGTCCGATGGCGAGGTGATCGGTTGCGGTGCCCTGCACGTCATGTGGGAGGACCTGGCCGAGGTGCGCACCTTGGCGGCGGACGACAACTGGCGAGGCAAAGGCGTGGGTCACGTCCTTGTCCAGCAACTCCTGGAGGACGCCCGGGCCTTGGGGGTTGCGCGTGTCTTCTGCCTGACGTTCGAAGTGGACTTCTTCAAGCGCCACGGATTCGAAGTCATGGCGGACCAAACCGCCGTCGATCCCCAGGTCTACTCGGAATTGCTGCGTTCCCATGACGAAGGCGTGGCCGAGTTCCTGGATCTCGCCCGCGTGAAGCCCAATACCCTGGGCAACACCCGCATGATCAAGGTCCTTTAGCTCCGCTTCTTCTCCTTGGCTCCTGTATGTGCCAGCCCTGACCTCTTTACGTATATCAACTTGATGGATAAACTAATTGAGGCTCGGTTGCGGCGGGCCAACCATACTGTGGAGGCGAGAAATGAAGTACCACGTTATGTTTCCGGACTTTTCAGGTTTCCAAATTGACATGCCGCGTCCCGGCGCCACACCGGAGTCGCGCAAGCAGGGGACCGGAGGTTGCATGCGGTCCGGGTGCATGGATCTTTGGCCCGACTCGATGGCCAAAGACGCAACACCCCAAAACTTCAGCATCGGTCGTTTGACGGTGGGCGGGCCCCCGCACTGACCGGGCGGATGCCGGAAGGTTTTTCAGAAGGGACAACCATTGGGGGTTGTCCCTTCTGCGTTTCCGTCGCTGGGTTCTGTGTTGCACGTCCCCACATACGGACCGTTCCCCTACCGTGCCCGGGGCGCTGGTAGTAGGGTCAAATCACCTACCAGCAACGCCCCAGGAGCGCGCCATGAAAAAGCTCATCAACGATCCCCGCTCGGTGGTGGACGAGTCTGTCGAAGGTTTCGGCATGGCCCATGCCGATCTCGTGGACGTCCATACGGACCCCATCTTCGTCGTTCGAAAAGGAGCGCCCGTGGCCGGCAAGGTGGCGCTTGTGTCGGGAGGTGGGAGCGGCCACGAGCCCCTTCATGCCGGCTTTGTGGGGCACGGAATGCTCGACGCCGCCGTGCCGGGTGCCGTGTTCACCTCGCCCACTCCTGACCAGATCATTCCGGCGACCGCCGCAGTCGATTCAGGCGCCGGCGTCATACACATCGTGAAGAACTACACCGGTGACGTGCTGAACTTCGAGACCGCGGCAGAGATGGCCCAGGCTGAAGGAATCAGCGTCCGCTCGGTTCTCGTCAACGACGACGTCGCTGTGGAGGATTCCCTGTATACGGCAGGCCGTCGCGGCGTGGGTGGCACTGTGCTGGTCGAAAAGATTGCCGGCGCGGCAGCGGAGCGTGGGGATTCGCTGGAGGCCGTCGCGGGTGTGGCGGAGGGAGTCGTCCGCAACGTGCGCACTATGGGCGTCGCCTTGTCCGGCTGCACCGTGCCGCATGCCGGGGTACCCAGCTTTGAACTCGCTGACGACGAAATCGAAATCGGCATCGGCATTCACGGCGAACCGGGCAGGCACCGGATCGCCATGGAGGGAGCCGACGCCATCACCAGCCGCCTATTGGACCCCGTCCTGGAGGATCTCGGGATCAAGGCCGGTGAAGAGGTGCTGCTCTTCGTCAACGGAATGGGCGGTACGCCCCTCAGTGAGTTGTACATTGTCTACCGCCGGGCGGCCCAGATCCTCGCGGAAAGAGGAGCCAAGGTGGAGCGCTCACTGGTGGGCAACTATGTCACGTCGCTTGAGATGCAAGGCTGCTCCATCTCGGTACTGCGGCTCGATGACGAACTGACCGCCCTGTGGGACGCACCCGTCCATACTCCGGCCCTGCGTTGGGGGATGTGACAGTGGGCCTGGGGGTCGAATGGGCGGTCCAATGGTTGACCCTCTCCGCTCGGCTCATGTCCGAGCATCGGGAGGAATTGATTGCGCTGGACCGTGCGATAGGCGACTCCGACCACGGCGAAAACATGGACCGGGGATTCCAGGCCGTCATGGAGAAACTTGCCCAGACTCCGCCCGAGACACCTGGCGCAGCCCTGAAACTGGCCGCGATGGCGCTGATGTCAAAGGTGGGCGGGGCGGCCGGACCGCTGTATGGAACCGCGTATCTTCGGGCGGCCACGGCGCTGGGAGAAAGCGCGGACGTTGATGCAGCGGCGCTCGCCGGCGCACTGACCGCAGCCCGGGACGGAATTGTTGCCCGCGGTAAGGCGGAGCTTGGCGATAAAACCATGGTGGACGCCTGGTCTCCGGCTGTGGAAGCCGCGGACGAGGTCCTGGTGGCCGGTGGAGATGCTGTGGCGGTGTTGGCTGCGGCGGCCGAGGCTGCCGAGGTTGGTGCCGTCACGACAGATCCGTTGGTAGCCCGCAAGGGGCGCGCAAGCTACCTCGGTGAACGCAGCGCAGGTCACCGCGATCCAGGGGCTGCGTCTTCTGCCTTGTTGTTGCGCGCAGCCGCTACCGCTGCGGGATTTCTTGAAGGGGCCGCTGAATGACGGTGGGCTTGGTGGTGGTCTCGCACAGCCGGAAAATCGCGGAAGGTGCCGTGGAATTGGCGGCGCAGATGGCCCCCGATGTGAAGTTCTACGCCGTCGGCGGCACGGATGATGGCCGGATTGGCACGGACCTGGAGAAAACGATCGCCGCATTCGAGGCAGGACTCGGGGAGGCTTCAGGGGATGGTGTGGTGGTCCTGACGGACCTTGGTTCCGCGGTCATGACGGCAGAATCAGCCGCGGAGTTCTGCAGCGAGCCGGAAAAGGTCCTCCTTGCCGACGCTCCCTTGGTTGAGGGCCTCGTTGCGGCCGCAGTGGCCACCCAGGGTGGTGCCCCGGCGGCCGCAGTGAAGGCCGCCGCCGAGGCGGTGCGTTTCGGTCAGGAGCCCGTTTTTGAGGCGGCGGGGCCGGCAGAATCCCAAGGCAGGGGCGAACCGGCGGAAAGCGGTGAGTTCGAGCTCGTAAATCCCATGGGAATGCACGCCAGGCCTGCGGCCAAAATTGCTGGCGGACTTGCCGGCCTGGATGTCGAGGCAACGGTAAATGGCGTCGATGGCACCTCGATTATGGAACTCATGAGCCTCGCCGTGGGCAAGGGCGGCAAGCTCAAGGTCGAGGCTTGGGGCAAAGATTCATCGAAGGCCGTGGATTACGTCAGGCGGCTGGTGGAACAGGGATTCGGCGAGATCTGACGCCGCGCCGAGATGTCGCTGCATGCCGGGATTTGCCGTGGTGCGGGGGTGAGGTGCGCGGGGTGTTCAGGACTGCCGCAGACCGTGGGCATCGAGCACGAGGCTTGCCGTGATGGCGGTCTGGCACTGCTCGCCCCACGGTTTGGCGCTTTTCGGGGTGAAGTTGAGTGTCCTGACGGGCAAGGTCCCGCCGTTTGTGTCCGTGCCAGTCACTTCGGCATCGATAGGCGAGGACGTCAGTGTTCCCATGTTGAGGAAGCCATAGCGGGTGCCATCCGGTGATGTGACGGCAGAGCATGACCCTTCAGGTTCCGGCCCGCAGGATTGAGGGAGCGACACGCTGCCCGGGCGCAGCTCCAAATCACCCTCGCGGCATTTCCCGTCCTGGCATGCCTTCAAATGGATGGTTTTGATCGTTGGCGCGTACTCTGCCGTAATTGTCAGGGAGACCACGGGGGCCATCGCAATTGCCGGACAAACGGTGACTTGAGGTTCGCATCCCGACCAGAGCGCCGCCGTCGTGGTCAATGCAATGGCGGCCCACAACCTGCGCATACTTGAGAATAATCCCGCACCCGGGGCCCGGAACGGGATATCTGCAACTGGCAGGCACATCGTTACCGACATCTACGGATCGTTGCGGCTCCGCGACCTCAAGGCCATTTCCGGCCGGGTTTTCCGCAGGGCGCAAGGAATGCGCCGACCGCAGAGAATAGGGTTCTTTGCATGACTGAACCCTCGGATCTGCATGCCACTCGCGCCGCCTACAACACGGTAGCCGCCGATTACGCTGAACTCCTGCGCAACGAACTCGACACCAAACCCTTTGACCGGGCCATGCTCGGCGCGTTCGCCGAGCTCGTGCGTTCCTCCGGAGGCCGGGCGGTTGCCGACATCGGTTGCGGGCCCGGACGGATCACGGCGTACCTGGATTCCCTCGGGCTGGCGGCTTTAGCCTCGATCCACCGATGTGCCCGGGCTGATGATTTGAATCCGGTTCGGCTCGTTGTGCGGGCAGGGAGCATGCTGGGGTGCCAGGCCTCGCTGCCCTTCGGTGTTCCACTGTTGGTCCTGGTTGCGCCGGGTGGCTGGGTGGGCGG
>NZ_JBFRHB010000063.1:0-14186 GCF_052115645.1 Arthrobacter sp. 2MCAF14
GCTGATGTTGCCGCGATCGAGAAGTTGCTTGCGGGGGTTAGCGCGAACTCGGATAGTTTCGACGTTGATCCGGAAGAGCACGCCAAGACAATCGAGCGGCTCGCTGCCGGCCGTGGTGCCATGACGATTGTTGGTACCCCTGAGCAGGTCGTCGCATCCCTGCTGGAGCTGACCAACGCCGGACTCGACGGAGTGGCGATCTCCTGGGTCGACTACGACGAGGGACTCCAGCAGATGGAAGACGACATCCTGCCCCTCATGATCCAAGCCGGCCTCCGCAGCTGAACCGCAGCAGACCGACCCCCGGCTACCCGTGGGGACGGTCGGACCGCCCGGCGGAACAGCACCTATTGCGGTGCACCCACAACCGCGCTTAATGGAGAGGAACACCACATGTCGACAAGCGCCACAGCAGTCCGGACGGACGAGCAGGTTCGACTATCGCTACAGGATTCTGTGCTTCTGATCGAGATGGTGCGGGACAGTAACCGCAATGCTCTTACGACTGAGATGAAGCACGCACTAAGCGAAGCTCTCATCGAGGCTTCCAAGCCCGAGGTTCGCTGCGTAGTCATCACAGGAACCGGGAAGGCATTTTGCGCCGGAGGCGATGTCAAGGCAATGCATGAACTGCAGTCTCCCGGAGCGGCGGACAAGGCGATGCGCCAACTGCACGAAACCATCGTCCTGCCTCTGTTGCGGCTCGCGAAGCCGACGATTGCAGCGGTCAACGCCGTGGCAGCCGGAGCTGGCGTCGGCCTAGCTCTTGCTTGCGATTTTCGCGTGGTTTCGAGGCAGGCGGATTTCGTCTTGGCATTCAGCCGTATTGGACTTGTGCCGGATTTTGCCGTGTCCTACACGCTGCCGCGCCTCGTGGGCGCAGCGAGGGCCAAGGAACTTGCCTTCATCAAGGGACGATTGACTGCCGAGGAAGCCAGCCAGTGGGGACTCGTCACAGAGCTTTGCGCACCGGACGCCGTCCTCGGACGTGCAATGGAACTTGCCAAGCAACTTGCCGCTGGTCCCACTGTTGCGCTCGGGCTCACCAAGCGCATGCTCGACGACAGCTTGTCGTCGAGCATCCATGACGCGCTTCAGCTCGAGGCAGAAAGTCAGCGTGACGCGTGGTCAACGAGGGATCACGAGATCGCCCGTAACGCGTTCATCCAGAAGAATGACATGCCGTCTTTTCAAGGTCGATGAAAGGTACTCCAGAGAAATGCCTAACGAAATGATTCAAGGTCCACTCGCTGGACACCGCGTGCTGGACTTCACGCAGCTAATCGCGGGTCCCTCGGCGGGTGTGATGCTCGCAGACCTTGGGGCCGAGGTGATCAAGATCGAACGCCCAGAGGGTGAACTGGGGCGCAATGTGGGACCGGAAGTGGGGATTCCCGCTATCTTCGCCGCGTACAACCGCGGCAAGCGGGCACTTGCGGTAGACATCAGAACCCCCGAGGGTCGCGAGATCATCAAAAGGCTTATCGCGACGAGTGACGTTCTCCTGCAGAACTTCCGACCCGGGGTCATGGATCGGCTCGGCTTCAGCTATGAGGCAGTAAAGGCAATGAACCCCCGCATTGTCTACACGTCGTTGTCCGGGTATAACCCGGACGGTGCTGGAAGGAACTTGCCAGGCACTGACGCGGTATTGCAGGCACAGTCCGGCCTGATGGCCATAACCGGACCGGAGGATGGCGAGCCCTATAAGGTCGGCATCCAGGTCGTCGATGCGGCCACCGGACTTGCCATCGGCCAAGCTATCCTCGCTGCTCTACTCCAGCGCACCTCTACCGGCGTGGGTGCTGACCTTCGTCTGTCACTCTTCGAGGTGTCGACCTATGTGCAGAGCTCTGCGTTCGCCATCGCCTCCCGCTTTGGCGAAGAGGTTGAACGTGGCGGCAACACGGCTGGTGCTCTGGGTGCTCCGACGGATATGTTCCGCGTCGCAGACGGATATTTGCAGGTAGTCGCTTACTATCCGGATCAGTGGAGGAAGCTGTGTGACCTGCTGGAGATTCCCGAGATCCATGACGACCCTCGTTTCGTCACCAATGCCGATCGAATCGCCAATAAGAAAGAACTCAAGGGGGTTCTCGCACCGATCTTTGCCCAGAAGGGGCGGGCGGAGTGGGCGAAGCTGCTCGGTGAAGCGGGCATCATTGCTGGGCCTGTGCGCTCTCACCTGGAAATCGTCTGTGACGCTGAACTGCGCGGTTACGGAGATTTCGCCTGGGTTGATAACGACATGACTGAGCCGCATTGGTTGCCGTCTACACCGTACCGCTCCAGTACGTGGGATCGGGTCGCCTCATACCGCCCGCCGCGGCTCGGGGAAGACACGCTAGAACTTCTGGACGAAATCGGGTTTGCTCCTGAAGAAGCGCAGTCGCTCCAGGAGCGAAGTATCATTTACGCACCGAGCAAGGAGAGTGTATGAGCCCCCGAGTGTTCGCCAGCATTGACGAGTTCGCATCGCAGGTCGGCAATGACCTCGGATGCGCCGATGGGCCCGTCATAACGCAGGCAATGATTGATGAATTTGCCACCTTGACGGGCAGCGACGACTGGATTCACACCGACCCCATCCGGGCAGAAAATAGCCAGTTCGGCGGAACGCTCGTGCACGCCGACCTGGTCTTGTCGATGATCCCGCGCTTGATGGACAAGATTTACAAGGTGGAGGGTGTCACGCTATCGCTGATCTACGGCAGCGAACGAGTGCGCATCACGAGCCCGATTCCGGTCGACTCGAAGCTGCGACTCAGCGTGACGATGCTCGACGCGACCGTCAAAGGCGAGGGCGTGCGAGTGACGCTGAAAGTGGTCGTCGAGACCGACACCGTTGACAAGCCCGTCGTCATCGCCGAACCCGTGTACTGGTACTCGAGCGCTCCAAAGCTGCACCAGGCGCAGAAGGCTGCTGAGGACGACAAAGCCAACACTGCCGTTCTGATCGATCGCGTAGTGACGATGTTCCGCGAAGCGACACCTAGGGAGAGCGTGACTCTGGAGCAACAACGCGAAGGATTCGAGCTCGTACTCGCTCAGCTACCCGTGCGGCACAACGCCTCTATCGCCGCCGCGACGTATGGCGGTGTAGACGGGTACTGGGTCCAAGCTGAAGGTACTTCAAGAGCCCGCACCGGTGTTCTGATACATGGGGGCGGATACGTCATGGGTTCGGCGAAGGGGTACTGCGCATTCGCCGCGGAGGTGTCCGCGGCGACCGGCGCGCGAATATTTGTTGCTGAGTACCGGCTCGCCCCTGAGCACCCTTTCCCAGCGGGTGTCGACGATACGCGCCGGGTACTTGCAGCTGCGCTCGATGAGGTCGGGCCGCAGTCCTGCTTTGCGGTCGGAGACTCCGCGGGTGGGGGACTAGTACTCAGCTCCCTCCTCGAAATGCACGGCGTCGGTGCGCCCCTGCCCGCCTGTGTGGCCATGGTGTCGCCTCTCATCGACCTGACGGTCACCAATCCCAGCTTCGAAGAGCTCGCGAGCATCGATCCCATTTGCAGGCAAGCGGGAACCCGCCGGAATGCTGCCTTGTATCTGAACGGCCAAAGTCCCGAGCAAGCTCCAGCGGCATTCCCCATGTCGTCCGATCTCAGCTGGATGCCCCCGACCCTCTTGCTGGTGGGCGGTGCCGAGGTACTGCGCGATGATTCGCTGAACCTAGCCGACAAGCTCCGCCGAGAAGGCGTGAGTGTCGACTACAAAGAGTACGCCGACATGGTCCACGTCTGGCCCCTGTTCTCATCGTTCCTGCCCCAGGGGCAGCAGGCACTGGACGAGATCGGTGCGTTCGTGAGGGCGCAAGTATCTAGCCAGTTATCGCCAACTAGTTAGTCCTCCGAAGCGTGATTCGAATCGCTTCACGACGAAAGGTATCTTATGGAAAACGAAGCGCCGGCAATCGCCGGAGATCTCTTTAGGAACGTCCTCGGTCACTATCCCACCGGGGTATCCATCATTACCGCCGACGTGGCCGGTAGTGGGCCTGTGGGCATGGTTGTGGGCACCTTCAACTCTCTGAGCCTCGACCCGCCCTTGGTGTCGTTCATGCCCGCCAAGTCATCAACCAGCTGGCCAAAGATCCAATCATCGGGTTCGTTTTGCGTGAACGTGTTAGGTGCCAGCCAAGGAGAACTGAGTCGTCAGTTCTCCGCCCGCGACGGGAAAAAGTTCGAGGGCGCCGACTGGAGGCCGGCACCAACCGGATCCCCCATTTTGAGCGGCGTGACCGCATGGGTCGACTGCAAGATCGAGCAGGTCTTCGACTCGGGCGATCACGAGATCGTGGTCGGCAGAGTAATTGACCTCAACGTTGAGTCCGACGAGTTGCCAATGACGTTCCTGCGTGGCCGCTTTGGACAGGTGCATCTGCCGGACCCGTCGCCAGGGAATGGTGCGGGTGCAACCGCAGCGGATGACTCTTCGGCGAAACTCGCCGAAGAGGTGGCCGCATTGCTGGGCTTGAACGCATTCGAGGCACGTGCCTGGGCCGAGACTCGTGAGCAGGTCATAGAGCGGTTGTTGGTCGGGTTTCTTGAGGTTCTGCTGAAACGCTTCGACGAGCGGGTCGATGTGGCGCAAACTCCCGAGGCGCAACTCGAGGCACTGGTCAGAGTGTCGTTGGACACCCTCCGTGAGTACGGTGCCGCTGCGATCATGTTTCAGAGTGAACGAGCAAGTCTCACTCTCGGGGCGTCGAAGCGGCTGAAGGGACTGGAAGAGGACTTCCGCAACCGCTGGACAGCGGTAATTCAGCGCGGCACGAGAAGCGGAGTGTTCTACGAAGCCGACGCAAGAATGGCGCAACAGTTCATTTGCGATTCGTTGTTCTCAATCGCTCGGTGGTTCCGTGACGGAGGTCGATTGGAACGTTCAGAGGTAGAAGACGCCTTCACGGCGTTCGCACTCAATGTTGTTCGGCCCTCGGACCTTCCTCGGACGCAATAAAGCAGCGAGCGAAGCTTATTTGACCCGAACCGTCCCGCTGTTTCTTGTGCCGGATTACTTGTCCGCTAAGGACACATGTGCGGTTTCCTGTTCCGCGCCGCTTGCGGCTTCGGCTAGAAATTTGGAACCGGGACACGGTCGCGGCAATCGCCACGCAGGCAGCGCTGTGGACGTCCAATGGAAGAGAACCCGTGTCTCGTATCGGTACAGGCAGAGGGTGTTTCATCGATGTGTAAGGGGTCCGCCCTAATAGATGGTTGACCCCCCACCTCGACTCGGCTTCCATGCTCTGCAGATGCCGCAGCTTGTGCTGCATCACATCCGTGCCGTTTGGTCGCATACTGGACATCAAGATCCTAGTCCAGCATGCTCCCGAACGTGCCGTGATCATCGACACTTCACTCCACTACCCGCATCGCGACGGCAACATCGCGGCACTGGACGACGGACAGGTGGAGAGAGCGATTAGGTCAGCACCCAGTTCAGCCGGCCGATAACGAAGGCTTGGAACGCCATCTCGACTGGCTCGTCCAAGGCAACTCCAGGGGGTCATTCCGATCGCGTGGCAATACCCCCTTGCCGCAGACTACGAAGGCGAACGGGAAACACCCATGTCGCTCGTCGAAGAATGCCGTCTGCGCAAGCGGCAAATCCCCAACGCTCTAGCGGCTGCCAATCCGGCTAACCGGATCGTGCGACCAGACCTGATGGTCAAGCTGATCCGCGTGATCTTGACGATAAGCCCCGTGCGGCCTACCGACGACATGGTTCAGCTGCACTGAGTGCTGAATACGTAATTGACTGCTTCTAGATTTAATGTCAAAGCCATGAGCAGTCGATTGCCCTGGCGTCGACGTTCCACAGAGTTGATCCGCGCGACGCGTCTCGGCCCAGACGACTTTCGCCGGTATGGACCGTGTCACGGCAGCCTTGAGCAGTCGGGACGCGCAGGCATTCCCGACCCAGGCTCCAAGCGAAAATTCGCATTCGCCAAGACCGCGTGAGAGTACTGCCGCTACATTGATCGAGTAATTGACTGGAGCGGTGGACGACAGCGCCCTTACTTCCGGTAGGTCAGTCGGCGAGGTCTCTTGCTAGCGTACGCCTCATATCTACTGCGGCTCGGCTGGCGCGTGGGCGGTGGAGCCTCGAACGATGAGCTTCCCCTCGAGCCGTCGCCGCTGTGGCGAAGGCCCTTGTGTTCCCTCAATCCGCTGCAGGAGTAGCTCTACGCTTATCCGGGCCATGTCTGTAATCGGCTGATATACCGTGGTCAGGTCGTACGCAGCCCAGCCCGAGATCGAGATGTTGTTGTACCCGATCACCCAGAGGTCCTCCGGAACACGGATGTTGGACTTGCGAGCGGCGTCGAGTACGCCGTAGGCGACAAGATCGTTGACGCAGAAGATCGCATCAGGTTTGCTCTTGCTATTCCATAGGTGCTCGACTGCCTGCTCGCCGGAAGCGTAGAAAAGGTCTCCGTAGACGACGCGACTTTCGTCTATTGGGGACCCGAGGCTCGCTAGGCGCTTCCGGAAACCTTGCTCGATTTCACGCCCTGGGCTGAACGCTCGACCCCCTACCCACGCGATTTTACGACGATCATTCTGGATCAGGTAGTCAGCTACCCGGCCGCCGCCTTGTACGTTCGCTCCGGCCACCGTGTCCGTCGCCACACCGCGGATCGTGCGCCCCATGAGCACGATCGGTGCACCGGCATTTATATCGGCCTCAAGCTCCGGCATGTGATCGACTGCTGTGGTGTAGATTAAGCCGTCGACGGACCGCTCGCGCAGCGCCTGCAAAGCATCCGGGGCGCTACCATCAGCGTTGGCCAGCCATACACTCAAACGGAGTCCGTGACTGGACACGTGTTCGTGGACCTGTCCCATCACTTCCAGGGAGTACAAGTTGACAGGCGTAGCCACGACGACCCCGATCGACCTTGAGCGTTGGGTACGCATTGCTCGAGCAGAGGCGTTAGGCACAAACCCAGTTTGATTAAGGACCTCCGTGACCGCGGCGCGGGTCTTCGCCGAGACATTGGGGTGCCCGCTCAGGACGCGCGACACTGTACTTTGCGACACGCCGCTCAGCCGCGCGATGTCTCTGCTCGTTAATATGGCTTTTTCACTTGTAATGGTCACAACACAGATACTAGCGTCGAAACCTGCCCAACACAGTGTTCCCAGGTGTCTTATGGCGTACGTATTCAAGAAACGTCGCGAGAAAGGGCTTGCTGAGTTCCTCTCCGGGGCGATATTCGTCAAGGATTTGAGTTTGGTGGGCGGGTTTTCGGAGGGCCGGTTGGTCCACCGGCATCGGGCGAGGAGTTTGGGACCGTCGATGCTCCTATTGTCGTCAAATCAGTCAGAGACTGGCATTGAACGCTGCTAACGGTTGCTCATGATGGACGGATTGACCGCGGCGGGCAGTGAGGCTCAGGGCTCCCCAGCAGCTGAATCAGGTCACGGACCTCGTCACTGGAGATCTCGCCATCGATGATGTCTCCTATTTCATCCAGTCTGGACACCGCTTCCACAATGGGATTCTCCCAAACTTCCTCATAGTCGATGTTCAAGGGCTGGATCGGTCCGCCCTTCTGGTTCGCGATATAGCCACGGCGTACAAAGGATGCCCAAGATTGCACCAGGTCGTTCGGGTAGACACCCTGGTCCAGCCCCCGTAGGACAGAAACAACAGCCCCCGGCGAAATGACTAAGGCTCCGCCAAATGAAGCTGCAGCTTCACGAAGGGCTACGTGGTCAATGGACATGAGAACAGGCAAGGAGAGCACTTCTCCCTTGAGGACTTGGGCCAAGGCTCTCTGGACTGCCGGGTGCGTGCTCATCGTCGATTTCCGTTCGGTGCCATGCCTATGTATAGCCCATCGGAACAAACTTAGGTGACGGATTGCCAACGACTCGTTTGCGTCGCCTCGGGTGACATTCCCTGTACTAGTGGGGATGGCGCCGGTATGTCGTCGGCTCTCGTCTCATGCATAACATCGGTCAGTTCGGGATTTTGGCTGTCTGTTCTGACTGGGTCTCAATGAACGTGTGACTTGCTCAGTCAACCATTGTCGGTAGGTCGCCGCGAGGTCGTCATTACGGATGTGTCCGCGTTCCAGACGCGACAGGATGGACACCCATTGGCCAAGTTCGCCGGCTACGGTCGTGATGGTGATCCCGAGTTCGTTCCGCATGCGGCGGAGGTCGGAGTTGTTGGGTGCCGGCCGGGGGTTGGTGATCTGGCGGTAGATTTCGCGGGCTGCGTAGCGTTTGAGGCAGCGCATGATTTCGCGTTTGCTCTTGCCCTCGGACGTCCGTTTGGCCACGTAATCCTTGGTTCGTTGGCACGACGCCATGCGGACCAGGACTACCTGATGCAAGGCGTTATTGGCGCTGCGATCGCCGCCTCTGCTGAGCCGGTGGCGGGTTGTCTTGCCAGATGAGGCTGGTACCGGGGCGACCCCGACGAGTGATGCGAACTGGGCTTCGTTCCCCAGACGGTCCGGGTTGTCGCCGACAGTGATCAGCAGCTGGCTGGCTACTTCGGTCCCGACTCCTGGGAGATCACAGAGCATCGGAGCATAGCTGTCGAGGACTTCCTTGAGTGCTGCGTCAGCAGCCTCGATTTCTGTTCCTAAGGCCTGGCACCTGGCTGCCAATGCTTTCAGCGTCAGTAGGGTCACGTACTCGGGGTCCGCCAGGTGTCCTGAAGGTCTCGTGCGCTGCAGGGCAGTAATCAGCGCGGAGGTGGTTAGCGCTCGGTATTTCGCCCGGACATTGTCCGGGGCTGATACGAGGAGGGCCTTGATTTGGTTGATGGCGGCGGTGCGGGCCTTGATTGCTGATGCGCGCCCGGAACGTAGGATCCGCAGGCATTCGACGGGGCCGTCTTTGGCCTTCGGGATCGCCTTTGTCCGTCCTTCGAGTACCGACTTGGCCGCTTGGTAGGCATCCAGCGGGTCGGACTTCCCCTTGAGTCGGCGGGCGGCCCGGTTTGGGCGGTTGACCTCCAGCACGGTCAGTCCTTCACCCCGGAGGGTTCTGGCGAGCTCGGCGCCGTACGATCCGGTTCCTTCGACCCCGACGACGATGACTGTGCCGTAGGAGGTGATGAAGTCGATGATTTTCCGGTATCCGGATCCCACGGCCAGGAATTCCTTGTCCGCGAGGGGTTTGCCGTGTTCGTTGATGACGGCTACGTGGTGTGTGTCGGCGTGGGTGTCGATGCCCGCGATGACTTTTGTTGGTTCGCTTGCCAAGATGGAAATTGCCCCTCAGTCGCGTCGAATGTTGATTGATCGGGCGCGGGCCAGGTGGGCAGACAAAACGGTAATGGGACTGGTCGTATCAGGCTCCTATGAGGTCATGTCCGCCTGGCTCGACACCCCTTTTAACGGACCTTGAGCCGGCAGACAGATCGTCGGAAAGACAGTGCCGCCAGGCACGTCAATTTTTGGCTGGGTCATGCCGGCTCAAGGACTGTTCCAGTATTACCGTTTTTGGCTAGCGTTCTGGTCCTTCGCCGCGCGGCCGTCATATTTTCCGTCGTTTCTACGGCCTTGCCGAAAGCGATGCCGTAGTGCACATCTGTGGCGGTGTGCAGGCCTTGCACCAGTCCACGAAGCCGGCTACGAATTCCCGGCGTCGAGGATGGAGCAGAACCGCTCCGAAAAGGCCGGTGCGTATCTGAGGGTCTTGAACCACGCCCCGTGTACGGGTTATCACTTCTGGCTCGGGGCCTTGAGTGCGAGCATGTAGCGATCGAAGTACGTGCCCCTGACCCGGCCGGGTAGCTTGGTGATGTCCTGCCCCGGTGCTGTGGCGACCAGTTCCGGGTTCTTGCATGTCGGTTACTTGGCCGGGCGGTGGTCGGCGATCAGCCCGATCGCGGCCAGGACCCGGTAGATGGTGGAAACCGATTCCATTGGTAGATGCCCTCGCCAGTAGTCGGGCATAGATCTGGATCGGAGCCAGATGGATTATATAGTCGGGCGAGTTTACTGTTTTCAGGATGAGCGCGCCTTCAGCCTCGGTGAGCTTGTTCGCCGGAACGACGAGTGTGGAGAGCACGGGAGCCGGGGGTAGATTGACGGCGGGTGGCACCGTGGCGCGAGTCCCGTCAGGCCTGCGCTGCACGGGTACCGATAACGGCAGAAGTCGGGTTACGTAGGAATCCTATTAGCGCTTTTTGAACCAGGGCTGCTGCTCATTGTCCTCGGAGATGTCTTCCAAGAGCTGCTGTACTTTTCCATGATTGTCAACGCGGTTCAGTCCGGGGCAGCTTGCGTTCGCTCACCCTCGCCGGCGTCGACGGGCGATTTTGGCTTGCTGCGCGGTAAGCTTGCCGACTTTCTCGGTGGGCTTCTTGCCCTCGAGGACCCCCTGCTCGCGCAGTCGGCGCCGGATCAGAGATGCTTACAGGCCCCGCTCCCGCAGATAGGTCCCGCCCTGATCGCGTTCGTAGGCAGCCTCGTATGCGTCCAAATGATCAAGCTTCTGCGTCGGAGTAAACAACAGCCTCGGCGTCGCACCTCCGGCAAGGGGGGACCGGGGCAGCTCCTGCGGCTATCTTCCCGCACCGGGGTCAAATACAAACTGGACATGCAAAATGAACCCCTGACGTTCCTCAGACTGATCACCCGGCTTTTTGATCTGCGTGCCCATCGAAAAGCCGGTCCTCCGACTCCGCGCAATGTTCGCACCTGTCAAGTTTGTGGCTGATTCGTGCCCGACTTCCCCGGCCACCTCACGCACGACATCGCGACGTCGCTCGCCACGGTTGGCCAAATCAGGATGCGACCTACACTTTCGTGTTGGATCAGCCCTGATTATGCGAGACCGTCTAACGACTCGCGCTCTGATTGACATCGTATTCAAACGCCGGTACCTTCAGTGTTCGTCGTCTCAGAAACCCACAGGTGCAGGTTCCTGAGTGAACGTGATGATCGCCTCTTTATATAAGAACCCTCAATTACGCGCGGATCATTATGAAAGTGAGCGCGAACGAGGCTCGAGTCCATCACTTCACCGACCACATCATCGATCGATGTCGGCAGCGGCTGAGAAGCCAAAGCCACCAACGGAGGGCGATTGACGGGCGACTCGAGCAGCCCCATGCAGGTGGTGCCGAAGGAGGTCGATTCAGGATCGCCCACCTTCCGTCTGGCGATGAGCCCTTTTTAATCATCCTCTTTTAGCGTCTCGCCGATAGATTGACATCGTATTCAAAGCAGGGTAGCGTGTTGGTGGTCGTCCCACAGGCGCTCAATGGTGCGGCGCCTGAGTCAGGCTACTAATCGCCTCGATAAGAACTCTCAATGGTGAGCGGCTCTTTACGGCATTGAGCGAATGACACATGAGTCCATCGCAGTATCAAGCACATGTCGAGCGGACCCAGGCAAGGCGACGGTTCATGCGCGGCAAACCGGTCTTGGCTGGACGAGCTAAGGGTTGAACGAAGCGCCGAATTGACGGGGTGCCGCCGAGCGGCAGTTCCTGCATACAACAAGGGAGTCTTTAGTTGACGGACAGTATTCTCGTCACGGGTGGCACTGGGCAGATCGGTGCGGAAGTCGTGCGACAGCTTGTAGGACTAGACCATCGGGTGGTCGCGCTGGACTTCAAAGTGAACAGAGCCAATATCGCGGATGTCATTGACGACGTTGTGGTGGTAGAGGGTGACATTACTGATCTCTCCTTCTTGATGAAACTCGCTCGACGCGAGAATGTCACTCGAGTGCTGCATCTGGCCGCATACCTAGCGGTTGAGTCCAATGCGAATCCGATGCGAACAATCCACGTGAATATTGTTGGTTCTGGAAATGTTCTAGATACAGCTGTAGCCCTCGACATCGAGCGTGTTTGCTACGCCAGTACGGTCTCCGTCTTGGGGCCGCAGGGGATGTATGGAGACTCGCTGGCAACGGAGAACTCACCCACGTCACCAATGCATCTGTATGCCGCCAGCAAGAGAACTGTTGAAATCACCGCTGACGCCTATCGGGATCTCTTCGGCCTGGATGTAGTAGGTATCCGACCTGTTCTCTCATACGGGATGGGCCGCTACACGGGCGGCATGGGGGGATTCAACTCAATGATCCGTGATGTGGCACTGGGCCGTCCCGCCGTATTGAACCAGACCAAAAATTTGTCGAGTCGGCTCCAGCTGATCTACAACGCTGACATGGCCCGCGCCTTTGTGGCGGCCATGGTCGGCCCCTCCACACCGCTGTCGCTCTACAACGCCCCGGTAGTGGAGACGATCACCTGGCATGATGTGATTCACACACTTCAAGAGTTGGTTCCTGGTACGCATATCTCTCACGAATCCAATTCCGGAGATTGGGAAACGGCGCTCATCGACGGCAGTGCGGCTCAACGCGATCTGGGCGTGATACCGCAGACCGATTTCCGCGCCGGCGCCGCCGAGATGATTGCGGTATTCCGCGAACAGGAATCGAACACCTCCCGTAGCTTGACGTGAACTGAGCACCGGGACTCTGTCGCAGATGCCGAACACATGTGATTGATGATTTAAGTCGAAGGAGAATCGTGGAACTGAAAGACGCAACCGTGCTGGTGACGGGAGCTGCATCCGGACTGGGCGCGGCAACTGTGAATGCCCTCCTCGCGAGAGGCGCCACTGTGGTAGGCATTGATTTGCCTTCCTCTATCGAACAGGCTCCTAGCAAGGATCGACTGACATACGTAGCCGCGGACGTTACGAACGAGGATGAGGTGAGGGCGGCGCTCGATGCAGTCGGAAATGGCGTTCTTCGCCTTGCTGTCAATTGCGCGGGGATCGGACCGGCTCGTCGGATCCTGTCATCCAAAGGCACCCACGATCTAGCGACGTTTCAGCGAACAATCGATATTAACCTCGTTGGCACATTCAACGTGATGCGCCTCGCTGCCGAGAAAATGTGCGAAAAATCTGCGGATAAAAACGGCCAGCGCGGCCTCATCGTCAATACCGCGTCTGTTGCGGCGTTCGAAGGCCAAATTGGACAGATCGCATACTCAGCATCGAAGGGTGGAGTCGCCGCGATGACAATCGTGGCCGCTCGAGACCTTGCACGGTCCGGAATCCGGGTGAACACGATTGCCCCCGGCATTGTAGATACTCCGATGCTGGCTACCGTGGCTGACGACTACAGAGCGCGGCTCGCCGCGGGAGTTCCCTTCCCCCAGCGGCTCGCGCGACCCGACGAGTTTGCGCAACTCGTCATGATGCTCGCCGAGCACGACTACATCAACGGCGAAACCGTGCGAATGGACGGAGCGCTCCGCATGGCGCCTCAGTAGCCGTCAGCGCTGCAGCAATTGGGCTTCTGTGTTTGTCTATACCCCATGGGACAGCGTGATGAACGATGGAGACCGCGCTGCGTTGTCTGTGATCAGCACAAACCCCAGACTGAAATCTGCCTCGGTGGATGCTAATGCGCGGAGTGAAGGGACCCGGAAGCTGCTCGCGGATGGTCATATTGATCAAGAGGCGATCGATTCTTTGATCGATTGCCGTATAACGCCTTTCGGTAGTGATTCGCGGCGGTATTTGGCGGGTTTTCGGCAGCGGTAAAGTGACGCAACCACGGGAAACCCCAACGGGCGGCTCGAAGCAGGCAGGTACTAGGCGGTCTTCTCGAAGTCTGCAGGAGAGAAGTTTTCACGTTCTTCCACGCCTCCGGTAACCGATGCGGTGAGACTGTTCGCGATGTGCGCGCGGGCCAGTCCTGCTGCCCCGGGCCCGTCTCCGGCGGTAACGAGTTCAAGGATCTCGTGGTGCTGGTTCAGGTCGATAGTGCGTGGCTCATCGCCGTCAGGGAGCTCCAGGCCGATGCGCCGGTAGCCATCGGACTTGTCCCACAGGTGAAAATCGTTTCCGCCCACGTGGGCACCATTCTTGGAATCGAATCCAAAGTAGGGCCTTCCTGGAGACTTCCCACGGTGGCCACGACTGCAGCTTCGCAAAGGTCTTCTATGAGCACGTCATGCGGTATCGCATTCAATGCTGCTATGGTATCGTATTCATAAGTGTTGGGTGGTGTGGTTGTCTGGGTTGTTTCGGGCGCCGCGCATGATTGAGCTAAGTCGAGGTGGAGTCTTGTCAGCAAGGACGGAAGAGATGTTGAACGTGCCTTCGGAGGCGGTGGATGTTCGTGTGGACAAGTGGTCGACGCCGGTTTTGAATGATGAGAATCGGTTGAAGTT
>NZ_JBFRHB010000064.1:0-13995 GCF_052115645.1 Arthrobacter sp. 2MCAF14
CAGGCTGCTGTCCCCGAGCGGCTCGGCCCCGGATGCCAGGCCGAGGAGCGCCGAGCCGGTGCCGGTGTGGGCGGTGGTGGAGGCCACGGGTGCCCGGGCCCCGCCGGTGGTCCAGGACGTGAGCCCGGATTCGAACCCGCCGTTGGTGACGCCGGGAACCGGCGCGGTGGGAGTGACCGGGGCCGAGRCCGCGGAGGGCGCGGACGTCCCGACGACGTTGGTGGCCGTGACCGTGAACGTGTAGGCCGTGCCGTTAGTCAATCCGGTGACGGTCGTCGTCGTCGCGGGCGGGTTACCGGTAACCGTCACCGGAGCCAAAGCCGTGCCACCGGACGAAGGCGTCACGGCATACGAGGTGATCGGGGACCCGCCGTTGGCCGGCGCCGTCCAGGACACTGACGCAGAGGCGTTCCCCGCCGTCGCGGTCACGCCTGTTGGCGCGGCAGGTGCGGTCGGCGCCGTCGGGGTGACGGGAGCCGATGCGGCTGACGGCGCGGACGTCCCGACGGCGTTGGTGGCCGTGACCGTGAACGTGTAGGCCGTGCCGTTAGTCAATCCGGTGACGGTCGCCGTCGTCGAGGGCGGACTTCCGGAGACCGTCACCGGAGCCAAAGCCGTGCCACCGGACGAAGGCGTCACGGCATACGAGGTGATCGGGGACCCGCCGTTGGCCGGCGCCGCCCAGGACACCACCGCCGAGGCGTTGCCCGCCGTCGCGCCCACGCCGGTTGGTGCGGCAGGCGCCGTCGCGGCGGCAGCTACAGTTACCGCGTGCGTGACGGTCCCTGTGAGGCCGGAGTTATCGGTCACCGTCAGCTTCACTTGGTACGTTCCCGCCGTGGCGTAGGTGTGCGAAGGCTTCACGCCGGTGCCTGCCGGGGAGCCGTCGCCGAAGTCCCAGCTGTAAGAGGCCACAGTCCCGTTCGGATCGGTCGAAGTCGAACCGTCAAACGTGGCTGTGAGACCCGCCGTCGAGGATGTGAAGGCGGCTACCGGGGGCTGGCTGGGCACGTTGCCCAAGGCCTGGGCGACCGTTTGAACGGACGTGGTTCCGTTGGCCGTTCTCGCAGCCAGCCACGTGACAAAAGTCTTGAAGAGATTGGGATCGATGGTCAAAGTGGGATCTGTCCCGACGGCGATGTGGTGGAAGGTCAGCTGGACCCAGCCCCCTCCCGGTTCCGCGTTCGTCACCAGGTCCTCGAGGTTCTGCAGCGTCCACGTGCTGTCGACTTCGTCCGGTGCCGCCGTGTTATATGGATTGGCCGGGGGGAGGGTTTCCGCGAAGGGGCAGCCAGAGCAGCTCGCGGGCGAACGGATGTCACCCAAATTGCGCGCACTGGCAAAACCGCAGTTCTTCACGATTTGCTCGACGGAAGAGTTTTCGGCGGCGAAGGGATAGGCGAAATTGGTGGCGTTGAATCCCCAGCTGGCGAGCGTGGTCCGCCCGCCGCAAACCTCGTTGGTTGCGGCCGAAGTGGACAACGTGGTGAGGTCCGGGTGGGTGATGGTGTGGCCGCCGATCTCGTTGCCATCCGCGGCGATGCTGTTCAGGTTGGCACGGGTGAGCCATGACGGATTATCGATCCAGCTGGTCGTAATGAAGAAGGTGCCGTGCAATCCGAGCGACTTCAGTAACTGTTCGGCCGGGAGCTGATCGGCATTGCCGTCGTCGAAGGTCAGGCTGATGATTGTTTTCGGAAGTGCCGCACGCGCGGCAGGCGCCAAGTAGACAGCGGAGTAGCCCAGCAAGAACAGCACGGACGCGGCCGTGGCCCAGCGGAACCACGTGGGCCGCCGGAACAGTATGGTCAGGAGCCGCATCGGCTTCCCCTTTTTCTGAACAGACCGGGTCAGAATCCCCAGGTCCGGAGCCTATTGGTTATCCATCGCACGGGTTAAGAGTGGGTGGTACCCGTTTTAGACCCGGTCTCCCGCTCGTCCACTCAGGCTCCGATGCGCGTATCCGGCCCCAAGGCCGCCGACTCAAGCGAAAGGGGAGTACCTTCCCTCTGAGACGAGTTCGATTGTCCCGTCGAGCACGCTCACCACTGGCCCGTGACCCGGCAGGATGGTCTCAGCGCCCAATTGCCTAAGCACCTCAACGCTGGCCAAGGTCTCCGCCGGGCGGTGATGGAAGACAGCGGGCAACAACTGCGGACCGCGGACCGGACTGACGGCGTGGCCCGTGACGAGCGCGTCCCCGGTGACCACGGCCTTGGCTGAAGGGACGAAGAAGGACACGTGGCCGCTGGTGTGCCCGCCGGTGGCGACGACCCGGGGAGATCCCGGGAGCCCGTCGAGAATGCCCTGGGTCATCGCGGCGACGCCCGGGACCGCGACGTCGGACAAGCCCCCCGAGCGGATGGCGTGTACCGCCCACGCGCCGACCCTCGGGCGGAGGATCCGCGATCCAAGATCTTTAACCGTGACTTGTTCCAGGACCTCCCGGCGGATGTTCGGCAACTCCGCATGGGACGCAAATACCGGAATACCCATCGCGGATATTCTGGCGGCATTGCCGATGTGATCCGAGTGACCATGCGTCAGGAGAACTCCGGCAGCATTTTCCATAGCCAGCCCAAGGAAATTCATGCTCGATTGGAGCAATGGCCAGTTCCCGGGATAGCCCGTGTCAATGAGGGTGAATTCCTTGCCCCGCTTGAGGATCGTCCAGTTGACGGCAGGCCCTTGGACGAAGAAGACGTGCTCGGCAACTTCCGTCACGTTGTCCTCGGCTGACCAGTTCTTAGGCATGCTTCCTTCTGTTCCTTTCCGTCACGGATGCGTTTCGGAGGCTCCACGTATGCGCCTCAGGCGCGCCGGACTATCCTATCCTCGGTGAGGGCGTCGGCTCCGCGGCATTTGGCGATACCCGGGAGGGGTATTCTGCTGCCCTTCTCGCAGGGTCCGGGGCTCGATTTCACTTGAGGCAAAACCTTTGCTAAAGTCATAACCGCTTCATTCCTCCGTAGCTCAATTGGCAGAGCATTCGACTGTTAATCGAAGGGTTACTGGTTCAAGTCCAGTCGGAGGAGCGCAAAGGTCCCGCACCGGTTTTGTTGGTGCGGGACCTGTTTTTTTGCCTCGGTTTGTCTGATTTTGCGCAATTGCTCGAATGGGCAGATTCTCATCGCCAAGTCGTCAAACGAAATCCATTTCCACTTGAAGGAATCTCGCTGCCTCGGCCACGGCGGACTGGAAGGCGTCATCTTCGGTGGGCGGCGTCCTCGGCTCCCGCGGGTGCCATTCGTGCGCGGCGGAGTGGACGCGGGTGAATCCGCCGCCAGGTGGTGCGTAGAAGATTCCGAAGCGTTGGACGGGCCATTCGGGGGAGGTCTCCGGAGCCACGAGCAGGGCCGCGCCGTTTGTCGGATTGAACCACTGCGCTATCGGCCGGCGGCGGTCCTCGGTGAAGAGCCCGGCCGCGTAAAGGGCCGCGGATTGCGGACTTGTCACGGTGCATAGACGATCCCACCACAGCGGCAGGATGCCATCATCCTTGCGCTGCCATGGGGCTGGAATAGGCTGTAGTTCCTGCCAACGGGGCACATCTCAACTTTATCGCCGGGCCATGACCGGCAACAGGCCTCGAAGCAACGGAAGGCCTGCTTAGTCCCGTTTCCATGGCCCGGGATTGATCCTGTAGAGGATTGCGGAACCGACGACGGCGCCCAGCAGTGCTCCGAACACAGGGTTTCCGGCCCCACGGCCCAGCAGGAAGCCGACGACGGCGCCAAGCACCGCTCCGAGGAAAAGTCCCCTGCCGTTGCGGTGCGGTTTGCGCGTCATGGTTTGAGCCTACTTCTCCGTGCCGACGTCCGGGCTTCTCGAATCAGTGGACAGCTGCATCAGTGGATGGAGGGGACGGACCGGGGCCGCACGATGAGCCAGAGGGTCGCCACGGCGCCTGCAAGGCACACGGCCTGGACGGCCCCCATGGGAACGGCAGAACCGACGCCCAGCCAGCCAACCACGGGTGGGATGATGCCGGCCATCAGGAAGTTCGAGGCACCCAGCAGGGAGGCCGCGGTTCCGGCCTGCGCGCCATGGTTAGCCAGGGCAATCACCTGGACGCAGGGGAACATGAACCCGGTGGCAAGGATGTAGAACCACAATGGGACCATGACGCCCAATAGGCCGAAGCCGAGCAGATCGAACACCACAATCAAAAGGGCCATGAGCAGCATCCAGGCCGTGGCGAACGCCATGATCCATTGGGGTGCCACCCGCCGGATGACCCTGGAGCTGATCTGGACGCCAGCGACGATGCCCAAGGAATTGACACCGAACAGCAGGCCGTATTCCTGCGGGGAGAAGTTGTATACCTGTTGAAACAGGAAAGTGGACGCGGATAAGTAAGCAAACAGTCCGCCGAAGTTGAACCCGCCTACGAGCAGCATCCCGACGAAAATCCGGTCGGCGAACACGGCCCTGTAGCGTTGGCCCGCCGTCGACGTCGTCTGCCGGCGGAGTTCGGCAGGATACGTTTCCCGGATAAGGAAAACCGCGGCAATGAACACGAGGATTCCGTAGCTCGCCAGGAAGTAGAAGATCCCGGGCCATGGCATCACCAACAGCAGTTGTGAACCGATGATAGGAGCCAAAATGGGCGCCAGGCCATTCACCAGCGACATGCGGGAGAACATCCGCACCATGGCGTAGCCCGCGAAGAGGTCCCGGACCATCGCCATGGCCACTACGCCACCGCCGGCTGCACCGACGCCCATGAGGACGCGGAAGAGGGCAAGTGTGCTGATGTCCGTGGACAGCGCGGCGCCGAGGGAAGACCCGATGTGCAGGGCGGTTGCCAGGATCAAGGGCATGCGGCGCCCGAACTTGTCGCTGAACGGACCCACCATCAATTGGCCAATGGCGAAGCCCACCGTTGTGCCGGTGAGTGTGAGTTGGATCGCAGCCGCTGACACGTCGAAATGATGCTCCAGCGCGGGAAACGCCGGCAAATAGAGATCCACTGTGAATGGACCCAAGGCGGTCAATGCGCCAAGTAGCAGGATATAGAGGAGTTTTTCGCGTCGACTAAGGGAATCGCCCGGTACAGGGGGAGTGTTCACGATTATCAATCCTATGTGCGACAGATCATATTTATCAGCGATGGCGGGGGCGCGCCGCAGGACCGCCCCGGAAGTTGGGGCTGAAGCTGAATGGTAGTTTTGTGGACAGGTGCGCGTGGGCGGCTGTATTCGTCTCCGTGCCGGAGCCTGGTAGGAGCAAGATGGAAGCAGTGAGGCGGAACCTATGAGTGGACGTCACAGCGGCCGGGCTGGCCAACGCCCGGGCATTTCGGCGTTGCCGAACACCCTGAAACTTGCAGCCCGGCTCGCGCCGCGGCAGCTCAACGACGAAATCAGCCTGGCCAAGCTTGAACTTAAGGGCAAAGGCAAACAGCTGGGTGTTGCCGGCGCTTTCGCTGGCGTTGCGCTGATCTTTCTCTCTTTGCTCGTCATCGCTTTGGTTGTGGCGGCAATCTTGGGCCTGGCCACGGTCATGCCACCGTGGCTGGCTGCGCTTGTGGTTGCGGCCGCGTTCCTTTTGATCATTCTTATCGGGGCACTCGTCGCATTCCGCGGGTTCAAAGGCGCCATGCCGCTTGTGCCTGAGAAGACCATCCGCGGCATCAAGCACGATCTCGGCATAGTCAAGGAGGGCACTTCTTTCGATGCCAGCATCCTCGACCCCTCGTCGGAAGCCTACAAGGCAGTGGAGGCAGCGAAAGCCGCCGCAGCTGAGAAAGCCAAGGCTGAAAAAGCCGCCAAGGCAGAAGCACACAAAGCAGAGCAACCCCCCGCCCCAAGCGAAGCTGAGCTGCTCCGCCGTCTGGAGCAGCGCCGCGAGCACCTCGCCGACGTTCGCGATCAGCTCGGCGTCGAGCTCGACGTCAAGACCCAGGGAAAGGTCCTCCGCGACGTTGCCGGGCAAAAGCTCGACGACGGACGCCGGTTCGCTGCCGACAAGCTCGCAGATTTCAGTGAGAAAGTTCCTGCCGGACTGCCGGAGCGGCTCGCCGCGCGCTGGAAAGAGCTGTTTCTCTTCGCCGCTTCCGCCACGGTGGCCGCAGTAGGACTGCGGAAGCTGTTCAAGAAGTAATCGGGACGGCAAGCAGCAGCGTCAGCTGCGGACTACGGAAAGGGGGACAGGTGAGGTTCATCGGTGCAGGCGCACGCCCGGGCCAGCCACAGATCGACCACGATCTCATCTTCACTGTCCCCAATTTCCTGACCGTGTTGCGCTTCATGGGCGTCCCGCTGTTCGTGTGGCTGGTGCTGTGGCAAAGAGAATACGGTTTCGCCGTACTGGTTCTTGCCATCATGGGCGGCACTGACTGGGTGGATGGCTACGTCGCGCGGCGTTTCAACCAAACCTCCAAACTGGGCCGCATCCTCGATCCCGTCGCGGACCGCCTGGCACTCATCGCCGTCGCTGTCACGCTCGCCATCGCCGGTGTGGTGGATTGGTGGTACCTGGCCGCCCTCGTGGTGCCCGACGTCGTGCTTGCCACTGCGTCATTGTTCTATTTCCATAGCCACCCCGACCTCCCGGTGAGCCGGATCGGTAAGATCAGGACCGCGTTCCTGCTCCTGGGCACGCCTCTTCTGGTCCTCTCGAGGCTCGCGATTCCCTACACCGGTGTGTACTTCGTGATCGCATGGATCTGCCTGGGCCTGGGGCTGCTGGGGCACTGGGTGGCGGCCTACAACTATTTCTGGGCAATCCTCCGTAAGGGCAAAGAACTCAAAGCCAACGACGGCGGTCGCAGCTGATGGCCTGGTTCGCAGTCCTTCTTGCGGTGCTTGGCGCCTTCTGCCTCGCCATTGGCGCCCAGCGCCAGGGCAGCGCGGTCAAGGCCGATACCGGTGGCCTCGCCCTCAGTTCCCAGGGTTTCCTGAGGCTTCTCCGAAATCCGAGGTGGGTGCTCGGCCTGCTGTTGCTTGCCTTGGGCATGTGCATGAACGCCATTGCCTTGGTGTCGGCACCCCTGACGGTGGTGCAGCCCATTGGAGCCATCGCGTTGGTCATCACCACGGTGGTCAACGCCAAGGACCAGGGACTCAGTATCAACCGCGGCACGGTGGTGGCGATCTCTGCTTGCGTGACTGGCTCGGCGATGTTCGTCCTGCTGGCTGTCAACGCCACCCAGGAGAACCACCACGTCAGCGGCGAGGACGAAATAACCATCGTGCTCCTGTTGACCCTCGCCGTCGGGCTTTTTGGAACGTTGGCTGTCATGTTCCGGCACCGCTTGAGTGCTTTCGTGTACATCCTGGGAGCGGGGGTGTTGTTCGGATTCGTCGCGGTGCTGACGCGCATCATCGGCCGGCACCTGCTGGACCCGAACGGGCACTTTTTGCTTAACGTTCAGTGGTACACAGTGGTGGCAATCGCCGCCGCCGGCGGGCTCGGCTCGTGGTTCGTGCAGAGTGCCTACTCCGGTGGGCCGCCGGATTTGGTGATCGCAGGGCTGACTGTGGTGGACCCCATTGTCGGAATTGCCATCGGGATCGCAATTTTGGGTGAGCTTCGTCCCGATGTCCACGCCGTGCTTGCAATCGGCATGGCCGTGGCCGCTTCCCTTGCTATCGTGGGGGTTATTGCCCTGAGCCGGCACCATCCCGAGGTCACCAAGCGAAAACGTGACGCGAAGGCGGCTGCAAGCCGGAAGGCCTAGGGCAAAGTTCGACAACCGTGCCCCGCACACCCGCGGCAGGCAACCGGCGAAGACACCGCAGGGCCAAACGTTTTGCGATGTTCGCACCGTGACCATCAGGAGTTCTCCACGTGACTGTTCCCGAAACCAACAAACCCCTCACCATCCTGATCGCGGCGGAGACCTACCGCCCGCAGGTCAACGGTGCTGCACAGTTCGGGTACCGGCTTGCCAAAGGCATGAAGGCGCGGGGGCACAACGTCCATGTGCTGGCCTGCCGGGCGGACAACGGCAAGAGCTTCACCGAGTTCGGGGATGAAGGCACCGTGCACCGCTTGAAGTCCCACGGAGTCTTTACGCACGAGTACTTTCGCATCTGCTACCCCTGGGAAATCAAGAACGACATTCGGATGCTCTTCGACAAGGTGCAGCCCGACGTCGTTCACATCCAAAGCCACTACATGATCGGCGAACACGTTCTCTACGAGGCGAAGAAGCGGGGCATCCGGATCATCGCCACCAACCACTTCATGCCCGAAAACCTGAACCCGTTCTTGCCGTTCCCGCAGTGGTTCAAGGACATCATCGGGCGGGTCTCGTGGAAAGACATGGGCAAAGTCATGGGCCAGGCCGATGTCGTCACTACTCCCACGCCGCTGGCCGCGAAGGCCATGCACCAGCACGCTTTCCTCCGCAAGGTCCTGCCTCTGTCCAACGGTATTGACGCGGCGGCGTATGAACTGGCGCCGGGCGAAGAAATCGAGCCGCATGCCAACCCCACCGTTCTCTTCGTCGGCCGCCTTGCTGAAGAAAAGCATGTGAACGTCCTGATCGACGCCGTCTCCAAAACACCCGCCGAACTCAACGTGCATCTTGAAATCGTCGGCGGCGGAGAGGTTCGTGCCGCACTGGAGGCCCAAGCCAAGCGCCTGGGCCTAGGCGAGCGGGTCAAGTTCCTGGGCCTCGCCAGCGATGAGGACCTGAGGAAGGCGTACATTCGTGCTGACCTGTTCTGCATGCCCGGAACCGCCGAACTGCAGTCCCTCGTGACGCTCGAGGCGATGTCGGCGTCGACGCCGGTTCTTCTCGCCAACGCGATGGCCCTGCCGCACCTCGTGCGTGAAGGCGAGAACGGGCATCTGTTCACGCCTGGGGACAGCAATGAGCTGGCAGCCCGGATCACCGAGCTCTTCCGTCTGCCAGCCGGCGAACTCGAAGCCATGGGCAAGGCCAGTCGCGCCATGGTGGAGCCGCACAGTATCCAAGGCACATTGCAGACGTTCGAGGACCTGTACCGCGGTGCGGGCTATGAGGACAAGGTCATCTAGCCAGCCGGACCGGGCGTAGTCTCTCGCTTGGCTCAAGCGACCGAAGTGAATTCCCCACCTTTCGGAGACCGAACCGACCACAATCACGGATTCATAAGGTTTCGGAGGTTCGATCAGGACCAAAACCGGGGAACTTCAGCGCCCCCTCCGTGGTTTTCGTTATTGTCGGTGCGTCTGGGCCTTTGAGATGACTATTATTGCTAGAGTGTTTTGGCCCGGGAAGCTTCCTATGGAAGCCCTTGGGCACTCTACGGGGCTATAGCTCAGCTGGTTAGAGCGCGGGACTCATAATCCTAAGGTCCTCGGTTCAAGTCCGAGTAGCCCTACCCGAAAAGAGCCCCTGAGCTGCGGAAACGCAGATCGGGGGCTCTTTCGTCAGAGTGGCCAAGCTGAGCCGAAGCGAAGGCTGCGCCTGAGTGGAGCACCGAACGAAGTTTTGGATGGGAGTACTCAGACAGATCCTCGTTCGCTAGGCTTTCGCCATGGACGGAAGCGAGACAATGACACACCGGACCTACCCGCACGGCGTCCCGTGTTGGATCGACACCGAGCAGCCCGACGTCGAGGCGGCCGCTGAGTTCTACGGCGGAATCTTCGGTTGGACGTTCGAGGACGCCATGCCGCCGGGAGCGCCGGGCCGTTACTTGATAGCCAAGCTCGACGGCCAGGATGTCGGCGGAATGGTCAGCGCCCGGGAGGGTGCCGCGGCGTGGAACACCTACGTTTCCGTCGATGACGCGGAGGACGCCGCGCAGCGACTGGTGTCGGTCGGCGCCACGGTCCTGTCGGCGCCTGCCGATGCGGGCGACGGCGGCCGTAGTGCGGCGCTGGCAGATCCGCAGGGAGCCGAGTTCCGCATTTGGCAGGCGAAGCGACGGCTGGGGGCACAGGTGGTCAATCAGCCGGGGGCCTGGAACTTCAGCGATATTCACACGTCTGATCCCAGCGCAGCGATTGCGTTCTACCAGGACGCGTTTGGCTGGCAGGTCGACGACCTCGGCTTCGCGATGCTGATCCGCAGGCCCGGTTACGGGGACCACCTTGAAGCGACAGTGGATCCTGGCATCAGGGCACGGCAATCGGGCGTGGCCACCCCGTCTGGCTTTGAGGACGCGATCGCCTGGATCGCCGCGACCACCCCTGACGAACCGTCGCGCTGGCATGTTTCATTCACCGTCGCTGACCGGGACCAGACAGTCGCTGACGCCAAGCGACTCGGTGCTCAGGTCCTCAGGCAAGACGACACTAGGTGGACGCGCGCGGCACTGATCCGCGACCCCCAGGGCGCCGAATTCACTGCCAGCCAGTTCACGCCGCCGTCAGGCTAAACCGCAAGTCTGCAGGCGCGCGAGTCACGCCGTCTGTCCCTGTACCGCTTCGCAGCCGCCCAAGTTCAGGGCGGGGTAAAGGTCCTGATGTAGCTAGTTAGTTGGCGTTGGATCGTTTCCCACGAACGTCCCGGGCGGCATCCAGGCGCCGAACACGGGGCCGGGATCCGGCCGCTTTGCGTGCCGCCCATCGTCGGAGACTCTTTGCTTGAGACGTTGCAGGACCCACGGGAACAGGTGCTCGCGTGCCCAGACAATGTCATCGGTCCTTGCTTCGCGCCAGCCGCGCCCGGGTAGGTCTTTCGGAGTCATCGGTTCCAAGGTATGGGCGACGTTGAGGGTATCCAGCACCATGATGGCGATGGTGTGCTGTCCCAAGGGGGAAAAGTGCAGCCGGTCCGGATCCCACATTCGTGGGTGGGTGAGTTGACGCAGGGCCCAGAGGTCGGCGATTACCGCATCGTGGCGTGCGGCGATGGTGCGCAGGTTCTCGTTGAAGATGGCCACCCTGGCGCGGGTGTGTCCCAGCACGGGCGTAGCGCCCCAGTCCGGTCCGGCGAACAGCACAACCGTTGCGCCGGCAGCAGCGAGGAGTTGCACGCCGGCGTCCACCCGGACGGCGAGTTTGTCGGGATCGCTTCTGCGGAAGATCAGGTCATTGCCCCCGGCATTGAGAGTGATCAGATCCGGCTGCAGGGCAAGTGCAGGGCCGACCTGGTCATCCAGGATCTGATGGAGCAACCGTCCGCGGACCGCCAGATTCGCGTAAGCGAAATCGTCGTGTCCGGCGCTCAGTTCTTCCGCGACCCGGTCCGCCCAGCCTCGCAAGCCCCCAGGGCTGCGAGGCTCCGGATCTCCTACCCCTTCGGTAAACGAATCACCCAGAGCCACATAACGGCTCCACGGGTGCAGGCGGGCGCCGGAAACAACGGGGCCACCCTGCGCCGGACTATCGGCGCTGGGAGCGTTCATCCCTCCATACTGCTCCTGCCAGGCCGAACGCGCCACGGTGGCCGCTCTTCTTCGCTCGCCGGATGCGCATCCTAGAGTTATCCTGTGAGCTTCGAATTGCCCTCGCTGATCAATCCTGAACTGTGGCCACTCGTCGATGAATCCCGCGCTTTCTACGCCCGGCGGCCGGCTGGCCGTGGCCCGGGCAGTCGGGAAGAGCTGCTCGCATTCCGAGCGAGAGCGGCGGCACCTGCGGAGTGCGATCCACGGCCAATCGCAGAACTGGCAAGCGCACATGGCCGAAGCGTTCCGGTGCGGATCCACGTGCCGGCCAGCGCCCCGGTGGCGGGCGTATTCCTCGAAGTCCACGGCGGCGGCTTTTACATGGGCTCGGCCGCCGGAAGCGACGTTCGCAACAGGCGGCTTGCGGATGCGCTGGGTATTGCAGTGGTCAGCGTGGATTATCGACTCGCTCCGGAGCACCCGTGGCCTTCCGCACCCGACGACTGCGAGACAGCAGTGCTGTGGCTGGTGGAGCATGCCGAACGCCGTTTTGGCTCAGCCAAACTCGCTATCGGTGGCTTTTCTGCGGGGGCGACGCTGGCGGTGTCTACGCTTGTGCGGTTGCGCGACCGCGGGGTCACGGCATTCAGCGGCGGGGTGCTGCAGTTCGGCACTTATGACCTCGCTGCGAAGACGCAGGCCGGACGCCTGATCGCCGACGAGTATTTTCTCGACGCCTATGCTGGGACCGCTCAGGATCGCACACACCCCGACCTCTCGCCGCTCTTCGCCGAGCCCGCGGGCCTACCGCCGATCCTGATCGCGATCGGCAGCGACGACATCCTCCTGGAAGACAATCTCGCCATGGCCACACGGCTGTCGGTCGCCGGTGTCGAGGTCGATCTGCGAATTTATCCTGCCTCCCCCCACGGCTTCACCGGGCACGCGACGCCGATGGCACGGGCCGCCCTCGAACACATCGACGCATGGCTTCGGGTTCGGCTGGGCCCAGCAGACTGAATCGCTCAGCCGGGACGACCACGCGGGTCGATTCCGGCACCAATGCGCAAGGTGCGACACACTTGGGCGGGTGGCAGACAGGTATAGAGCATGAGGCACCCTTCCAAAGCTCCTGACCGGGAGCGCACCTTCAGATTGCTGTATGAACTGGTCTACCCAGAGCTCATGAGATTTGTTCAACGCCGCGCCCACCCTGACCACGCCGAAGACGTCGTCGCCGACGCATTCCTTGTCGTGTGGCGCCGCCTCGATGAGTTGCCGAGCAGCCATGGTGACGCGAGGGCATGGATCTTCGGCATTACGCGAAACATTCTGCTAAACACACACCGGGGCGAACGGCGTCGATTAGCACTCGGTGTTCGTCTCGCAGACTCCGCCGCTCTGGCCTACCTCGACGAGGACGCTGACCCGATCGTGAATCGCGTGGACCTAGGCAGGGCATGGCGTGCGCTATCGGAGATTCATCAGGAGGCCTTGGGCCTTGTTGTCTTCGAAGACCTCAAAGCACCACAGCAGCCGCAGTACTCGGCATCTCACCGGTCGCCTTCCGTCTGCGAGTGAGCCGCGCCCGCCGAGCCCTTCGCCTCCTCCTCGAACACCTACCCCGGCAGTCCCGCACACCTGCGGCTTCTTTCGAAAGGACAACCACGCCATGACGCGCAATCAAGAGATCGATACTCTGCTTCGATCACTGGACGCCGCGGACCACAGGGGCCCCGTCGACAGCGAAAGGGCCGACGCCGATCTTCTCCGCATCTTGTCCACCGACCCGGCGGAGACACCATCCGAGCGCCCCTCGATGAGGACCGCTGCCCGCAATCGTAGGCCTCAAAGCAGCAGATGGACCTCCCGCAGGGTCGCAGTGGTCGGAGGAATGGTGGCGGTAGTCACTGCAGGCCTGGTTGTCGTGCCGTCCTTGTCAGGCGGGGATCCTGCGTTTGCCAGCTGGACGCCCGTTCCTGCCGGGATGACTGAAACTGAACGTGCCAGTGCCGCCGCGGAGTGCCGCGAATCCAAGAAGAATGTAGGGGATGGAATGTACGCTGACGACGTCGAATCGGCTGCGGTGACGATTGCCGAGCGGCGCGGCGTGTGGACCACGGTGGTGCTCACGGGTGAGGGCGGGTTCTCGGCGCTGTGTATTACCGATGACGCCGTCAGTCTTTTCGGTAAGGGCATGATCGGATTGGTTGGAAAGTCCATCCCTCACATGGTTCCCGGCCCGCGTGAGATGACCGCCACGGCTCTAGGGACGGGAACCATGAGCGCAGGCGACATTTCCTTGGCGGCCGGCATCGCGGGCTCTGACATTCTCTCAGTCGTCTATAGAAGCCGGACCCACGGGGACGTGACAGCGACCGTGTCCCGGGGACACTTCGCCTTGTGGCTGCCGGGAGACGAACTGCGGAACGCGTCGAGCGAGGGCGCCGAGGTCGAAGTGACCTACCAAGACGGCACCACGGGAACGAGTCGTCTGACCCTTTAGGACAACCAGACACGTGAGGGGCCCGTTCGCCCGAAACAAAAGAAACCCCTGACGCGCGGAAGCGCGGCTTGGGTTCTAGCGGTCGTTGCAACACCCCAGATTTTCGGGAGTTGCAACGACCGTGTCGTCTTCAAATCAAGAATCTTCTTTAAGGGGAAAATCGGGTCCCGTGCCCGCGCCGCCACAGAAGAACACCTACAGGCGGTACTCACAGGC
>NZ_JBFRHB010000065.1:0-13846 GCF_052115645.1 Arthrobacter sp. 2MCAF14
GAGATGCCATGTTCCATGACCGAGACCATGATGGCCTCAAGGACGTGGGCCTGACCTTCGGTTGGTAATCGACCGCTGATCAGGAGATATGCGAGTTCACCAAAGCTGCGTTTGCCGATCATTGAGGTCAGCAGGTGACCGCGAATGAGGACATCGTCGTCTCGCACTTCCGCTATGTCCGTTGACCAGTCGTCAGTTGTCGACGCCATGGGCGCCTTCCTCTCGTAGAGATGTATGGTTCGAGCTATCGTGGTCGAGGTGCTGGAGGACGAGAGTCCCGGCCGGGTCCTGATCCATGACCAGTGGAAACAGGTAGGGGTCCGCCCGGGGTGGGCGTTCGATGGCTTACCACGAGACCAGCTGCACCTTTAGGACCCATGGAATCGCATCCACAAAAGATGGTATCGTATCCAGAAGTGAAAATCGAGGGGATTGATTGCGGTTCTAGTGTATTGACATGAGAGCGCATCGCCGTACTGCTCGACAAACTTGGCACCTCCGAAGATGGTCGCCGTCTTGACGGACATTCCCACGAGCAACTATTAGGTGTATCATACAATCAACGTGGCCGCCTTGGATCACCCCTAGGTGCAGCAGCACCGCCCTTCGCCTAAGGCGAGGCCACTAGTCCATCAAGTCCATCAAGGCAGACACCTAGGAACTTATCCCCCATGATTGACCGCACACTCTACGAGGATGACCATAACGCCTTCCGCAGCTCGGTCGCCCAGTTTATTCGGCGCTCCATTAGCCCCAATGTTGATGAGCATGCCGCAAGCAAACGAATTCCGCGCGAAGTCTGGCAGGACGCAGGCAAGCACGGTTTCCTTGGCCTTGAGGTTCCTGAGGAGTACGGAGGAAGCGAAGCTGGCGACTATCGGTTCAATGCGGTATTGCTCGAAGAGCTAGCGAAAGTCAACCTAGCCCTTGCATCATCGATGAGCATTCATTTCGATGTGGTCGGACCGTATCTCGTTAAGCTCTCGACGCCTGAGCAGCGTAAACGCTGGCTGCCCGGGTTCTGCGACGGCTCCATCGTCACGGCGATCGCCATGACAGAGCCTTCCGCCGGGTCCGACCTGGCCGCCCTCCGAACCTCTGCCGTAAAGGCCCCGAACGGTGGCTGGATTCTCAACGGATCCAAGATCTTCATCACCAATGGAGGTTCTGCGGACCTCATCATCGTGGCCGCCCGAACGACTCCAGATAGCCGCGGGAAGGGAATCTCTCTCTTCGCTGTCGAAGCGTCGATGCCGGGCTTCAGCCGCGGAACGCCACTCGACAAGGTGGGCCAACCTGAGGCCGACACCGCCGAGCTCTACTTCGACAATGTCCACCTCACTGAGGGCCACCTGATCGGAAGCCTCGACGGCGGATTCGGCCACATGATGCAGCTACTTCCACAGGAGCGTATCGGCGCCGCCGTAACCAATCTCGCACACGCCCGGCAGATCCTCGACGAGACGATTGAGTATGCACGCGATCGCCAAGCCTTCGGCCAAGCGATTGGGTCGTTCCAGCACAACAAATTCCTGCTCGCGGAACTCGTGACAAAGACTGAGGTGACCCAGGCATACGTCGACCAGTGTGTCGCCGGGCAAGTCCGCGGAGAGCTCTCCGCCGTCGATGCCGCAAAGGCCAAGTGGTGGGCCGCGGACGTACAGAATGAGGTTCTCGACCACTGCGTCCAGCTGTACGGAGGCTATGGATTTATGAACGAATATCGCGTCGCCCGTGCCTGGAAGGATGCCCGCGTCACTAAGATCTGGGCGGGCTCAAACGAGATCATGAAGAACATCATCGGACGCGACCTCGGCTTCTAGAGCATGATTGCCTGAGTGCCGGCCTGAGGCAAGTATGACCATGAGCCCTGGTCATACTTCAACGTTGATGGGGCCCCTTCGAGGTCGTCCAAAATGCCTTCTGCAATGGTAACACCGGGAATTTTCGCTATGGGAGTCCGTTTGCGCCTCGCCTCTCGCAGGCGGCGGCCGCCCGACCACCGTCGGGATATCCATGTATCGAAGGAGTAGCCAGTGAAAATTGTTGTACTGATCAAGCAGGTGCCCGACACATATGGGCAGCGCACCCTGCAGGCCGACGGCCGAATTGATCGTGAGCGGAGCGACGCGGTTATCGATGAGATCAGCGAGCGTGCAATTGAGGTCGCGCTGCAGCGGAAGGACGCTGACAAGACGACCGAGGTGATCGTCCTGTCGATGGGTCCGGAAGCGGCGACGGCGGCCCTTCGGAAGGCACTTTCGATGGGAGCCGACTCCGGTGTGCACGTTCTCGACGACGAGTTGATGGGGGCGGATGCTGTACGTTCCGCCCTGGTCATCGCAAGGGCGGTTGAGCGGGTAGGCGGTGTTGATCTGGTCCTGGCGGGAGATGCATCGACCGATGGCCGGGGTGGTGTTATCCCCGCCATGGTTGCGGAGCACCTGGGCCTGCCTTGTCTGGCCTCGCTTAACGGACTGCAGGTGGGCAACGAGGTGACAGGAACACAGGCTACCGAGTCGGGTACGCGCGAAGTGTGGGCGGCACTCCCGGCCGTCGTGTCCATCACCGAGAGCGCAGACGAGGCGCGTTTCCCCGGCTTCAAAGGAATCATGTCGGCCAAACGCAAGAAGATCGACGTGACCTCGCTATCTGACCTCGGAATCGATCCTTCTTTCCCCGGCGTGGCCCGCTCGATCGTCCTTTTCACGGCGGCACGTCCCGCCCGCAAGGCCGGCACGAAAATCCACGACCTGGGCGTCGCAGCCGACAAGCTTATTGAATTCCTCGTTGCCGAGCGACTTCTTTAAGCCCCTAATAGATTTGGAGAAAATCAAGATGTCAAACGTTCTTGCTTTCATCGAGGTCTCCCCCGCGGGCACGATCCGTCGTTCGTCGGAGATGTTGATCGGTGCTGCCGGTTCCATAGGCACGCCGGTTGCGGTTGCAGCTGTCGCGCCCGGGCAAGGTGCCACAGTGTCCTCGCGTCTGCGTGAGTTGGGTGCAGCGCGAATATACATCGCCGAAACTGATGCCGCGACGACCACTGTCGCAGCCGCCCAGGTTGCCGCGCTTCAGGCTGCGGTGACCGAGTACATGCCAACTGCTGTGCTGACCGCGAATACTCTGGACGGGGCTGTGGTCGCGGGTCGACTGGCGGTCCGCACCGGCGGAGCGCTACTGCTCGATGTCGTCGGAGTGCACGCCGACGGTGACAGGGTCGTTGGGTCCCATTCAGTGTTCGGGGGTGCCTACAACACCAACACTACGGTCACCGGAGGCCTGACTATTGCGACGGTAAGGCTCGGTGCGATCGAGAATGTCGCGCCGGCAGCAGCCTCAGAGACCAGCACTGTCCCCATCGAGGTCGACACGTCGAAGTCAACAGCCATCACTGCAGTAAACGACGAGACGATCGCGTCCACTCGCCCCGACCTGCGAGAGGCGACCACTGTCGTTTCAGGTGGCCGCGGTGTCGGCTCAAAGGAGAACTTTTCGATTGTGGAAAACCTCGCCGACGTGCTCGGTGCTGCCGTGGGTGCGTCACGGGCCGCCGTGGATGCCGGATATGTGCCACATTCCTACCAGGTAGGGCAGACCGGCATTACAGTGTCACCGCAACTCTATATAGCGCTCGGCATCTCGGGTGCGATCCAGCACCGGGCCGGAATGCAGACTGCAAAGACAATCGTCGCCATCAACAAGGACAACGACTCCCCCATCTTTAACATCGCTGACTTCGGCATCGTCGGAGATCTCTTCGAAGTGGTACCGAAGCTTGTCGAGGGAATCAAGGCGCGGCAGAAATGACGAGCAGCACTCTGCAGAAGAAGGGCCAGCGCAGCCGCTGGTTCACGCTTGTGTGGATGATCCCTGCCGCGTTGGTCCTGCTGACTGCGATTGTGTTCGGCGCACAGTGGCTGCGCACTCTCTCCGGAGTGCAATCGTTCGTGACCAACTACCCTGGCCACTTCCAACTGCCACCCGGAGCACCCGAGGGCTTCCCCGAATGGTTGCAGTGGAGCCACTTTTTCAACATGCTACTGATCCTAATGATTATCCGCAGCGGTTGGCACGTACGCACCACCGAGCGCCCCCCCGCCTACTGGGCCCGAAACAATCGGGGGCTCATCCACACCAAGGGCAAGCCAAACAAGATCAGTCTCGACCTGTGGCTGCATCTGAGCCTTAATTCGCTGTGGGTCGTTACCGGGATCGCTTTCTACGTCCTACTGTTCTCGACAGGCCAATGGCAGCGGTTGGTGCCAACCTCATGGGAGCATATCCCCAACGCACTGTCGGCCGCGTTGCAGTACGCATCTCTCGACTGGCCGCTTGAAAATGCGTGGGCCTCATACAACAGCCTACAAATGATCACGTACTTCGTGACCGTTTTTATCGCCGCCCCGTTTTCAATCATCACGGGCATCCGCATGTCGGGCGCGTGGCCTAAGGACGCCAAAATCAACAAGGTATACCGCGTCGAGATAGCTCGGGCGATCCACTTCCCCGTGATGCTCTACTTCGGGCTGTTCATCATCGGCCACGTGACCCTCGTGTTCGCCACCGGTGCATTGCGCAATCTCAACCACATATTCGCCGGGCGGAACGACGAGAGTTGGGTCGGCTTCTGGTTCTTCGCCGGAGCCCTCGTGCTCATGGCGGTGCTGTGGGTATCCGCCCAGCCCATCCTTCTGCGGCCAATCGCGTCGCTGACAGGATCTGTAACCAAAAAATGACCGTCTCGACACAGGACGTCAGATTAACGAAACCGTAGACGGGAGGCTCAATGAAGGCCGGATTACAGATTCCCCGAAATCACAGCGTCATCGCTGTGATCATCGAATGGCGGGACAGAATTGCCCTGTTCAGAAGAAGCAGTCTCCTTGGCTATGACAGTGGTCTTTGGCATCGCATCACGGAGTTATGGAAGTAGGGGCAACAAAACTCTCGAAGAAGTTGTCTGAAGAAACCGGGCTACATGCCGAAGAACTTTTGGAGCTCCCTTAAGATCCGGATCTGGTAGTTGCCGACGACTTCGGAACGCTCTGGCTCGTTGTCAGCGAGGCCGACTCCTCTGCACTCCGGATTGCGGCAGACGGCAACAGCCCTCGCCAAATGTTTAAAGCATCCGGAGGTTACGAGGTATGGGTCACTCCGCAAGAACTACTTGTAGGGCTCAACTATCGGATGACTGCCAACCAGATCTCCGGAGCACCGTCGGCGTGGAGTGTATCGCCGGCTGCCCAAGTTGAGCCGACCGACCATCAGCCGTCCCGAGCAGTAAATGACTCTACCGGATTGCGAGGAGCTCCAAACGCGGGCGCGCAGCCAGCCTCCTGAAACACAGCCTCAGGGCAACTGACTGAGCGTCAACCCCCCGCACAAGTTGGTGGCGTTCAAGCACAGCCACGTCCATGTGCGGGCGAAGCGGTTGTAAGCCAGTGCAGGACTTGACCACCGCAGGCGTATCGTGTCACCGGTGCCAATCTCAATCTGATGACGGATGGATCGACGTGTAGAGACGAGGGCTGGATATTCTATTCGTGTATTGTGCATTCAACTGCTTTGTACGACCCGCAAAGGCCAGGGGATCTCCTGCATGCGCATGTTTGGGGTTGAGCGTAGTGACCGGGAGGAAAAACAGCGTCCACCGTGACTTAGGCCAAGGCAAGCTTGGAAACGAGGAAGGGCACTTATGGGAACGACAGCATCGGTCGGCGATACCGTTGAGCTTAATCCAAGTCAGCGCGTGATTGATGAGGCGTTGGGATCTATCATTCGCTGGTCCCTCTATGAGTTCCACGCACAGTTAGTGGAGAGGTCGGGCGTCTCCATAGATCGTTCCATGATCTCGATCCTCACTCGATTGTCAGCCACTGGGACGCTCCGGATCTCTGATCTCGCAAGTCGTCTTGGACTCGACAGGTCCACCCTCAGCCGGCAGGTAGCGGCAGCGGTGGCAGCTGGCTACGTTACTAGAACAACCGATGAATCGGACTCTCGTGCATATCTTGTGTCGATGACAGATGAAGGTAAGGCAGCTTACCGGGCGGTACGCCGGGCCAGGACTCGCATCATGGTGGAATTGACTCGCCAAATGAGCTCGTCAGAAGTGGACCAAGTCTCCGATGCACTTCCGATATTGGCGCGCGCAATCGAAAATTTGCCGACTCCGCGGGTTCCGAGCCATAAGCCGGCGCTTGGGATTTGATGGCAGCGTTTCGCCCGGGGCGCACGTGGAATGAGGCAGTACTTCCAGTTCGCAGGGCCCGCACGGCGACGGCCGATAGCATTTTCTATTTGGATGCCCCAGGGAAATCTCGGCACCAGCATCCTGTCGCATCCATCACTATGCGAGTCAAGGACCCTCCGGGAATACCGGTACGGACAGTCTCACTGTCCGAGTGCACCACGGCCCTTGCCGGGCGACGTGCCCGGACTGCGTTCTCCAGTGCGGCGACGGCAAGCGAGGACTTCATCCGGGCGTCCATCGACCAACGATCCTTCCGGAATAGACATCCTTCTCCCCGCAAAGTTAGAGCTTCCCCTCGGCCGTGCGGTGTTCGGTGATGCCCGTCAACCACAGCTCCGGGATCTTCTCGTCCTCAGTCTTCTGCCACTCGTAATAACCCTCAGCCGGGACGCTTGCACGGCGCTTCACCGCCGCCTTACGGAAGGACGGCTTCTCCAGGATTGATTCGCTCCGGGTCTTAATCAGCTTGGAGCCGATCTTGATGTCCTTCGCTCAGGACGGGACCAAGGCCCCAGCGGGCAATAAGCAGATGCCGGTTAATCGTGTCCTCATCCAACCGTTCGGCAATGATCGGCACGCTCTGGGTCGGCGCAACATTCCAGCTCGGCCGCGGCGGGCTTCCCTCGACCTCTTTGGCCTCGAAATGGCTCAGAAGGTCACCCGCAGCTTTGGAGACCACGTATCTTCCGCACATACAGCCCATTCTGCCCGAGAGCCACATGGCATACTTGCCCCGCGCACGCGTCCAGGCACGAAGCAAACGCACAGCGTTACGGTTCGCCTTGTTATCCAGCACGAGCACGAACAGAAAGAGGGCGCCGCCGGTAGGGCCGCCCATCAACTCATTTGAATATCTCCGGCTGGGTCGGCGGTTCCAGTTTTCGTTGACGAGTGGTTTCACGGGCGCCGGTTGTTTGGCGGTGACAAGGGTTTCGAGTCGGCCCGTGAGGGAGAGGATCTGCCGTGACAGGGCGGCGGGTCTGATCTTGCAGTAATCGGGTTTCATGCGCAGGACGGCCATGGGTGAGACGCTGGGATCGGCGTTTGTCCGGTGTCGCCGGGGCGTCGTGCTTCTTGGTAACCTTGGCTCCCACGCGGACCTTGGCGGCGAACTCTTGCTGGGGCAGCTGGAAGTAGGTGAAAATCCGGTTTAGGTCCCAGTCCTGGTTCAACAGGTCCAGTTCCGCGGCTGTGTCGCAGCGCAGATAACCGACGAGTTCACGGACCCTGGCCCCGTTCTTCTGCTCGACGTGGGCGCCTTCTTGTTGCTGGGCCGGGAGCGGGTGAACGTGATGTGATGTTCAAGGCAGAAATCGAAGAGGTTGTAGTTGATGAACTCGCTGCCGTTGTCCGAGCTAAACCGAATTCGGTTTAGCGTGGATTATGCCGAGGAAAACGCTAAGCCGAGGAACTGCTGCGGGGCCCATGTCTGGCGGGGAACGCAGATTCTATCCTCGGCTTAGCCTCGGCTTAGCCTCGATCTTTCACGAGGCAGGATTCCGGCGGGGTCAGGGCTTACTGGCTGCCTGACGTTCCTGATTTTTGCATGCGGGCGTGACAAATTGGCCGCTGTCCGGTCGCGGCGGGTCGTGATGGTTCCACGGCCATCGTTTTGTGGTTCTTGTTCCTTTCTTCCGGCTGGCTGAGGCGCGCGCGGCTATGGTGGGCTGATGGCCGCAATCCGCTTCAGTCCCTTGAGAAGCAGTGCTGTTTCGGGGGCGTTGGCGGCAAGGTGAACGGTACCTGGCGAGCGTGCCGGCTGATTTTGGCGGCGATTTCCAGGATCCTGGTCCGGAGTTTCTTCGGTTCCCACCGTCGGGCCGGGGTGCCGGTGAATGCGAGCATTTGGGTCCAGGCCATGAGTTCGGCGGCGAGCATGACCAGGTGGCACCAGAGCGTGTTGGCCGCGAAGGAATGCAGGGGCAGGTTCGCCAGTCCGGTGGCTTTGGCGTTCCGGATCCGGTCTTCGCACCGGGCCCGCAGCCGGTGGCGGACTTCCAGGTCCGCGAGCTGGCCGCTCTTCTGGTTGGTCGCGAAGGCGGTGTAGCGCATCCCGTCGATGTCGGTGATCCGCAGCTGGGCGCCGGGGTGGGGTTCTTCCTTGCGCACGATGACCCGCATCCCTGCCGGCCAGGACGAAAGGTCCAGCATGCCGGTGATGTCAGCGACCCCGGCCCCGTCGCGTTCTGCGCCGTCGCTGTTGTCGGCCCGGGTCCAGGCTTTCTTCGGGATCCTGGGCAGGGCCGCTTCGACTGCGCCGTGGATTGGGGAACCCGACCGTGTAGCCGAGGTTCCGGTGCTTGGCGGAGAGCCAGTGCAGGAACCCGTGGGTGCCGCCGGCGGAATCGGTGCGGATCATGACTTTCCGGCCCGAACGGTGACCGGCGGGCAGTTGTTTGAGCGCGTCCTTGGTCACGGTGATGTGGTCCGTGGCGGTGTTGGATCCGGCGTTTCCCGGGCGCAGCTGCACCGCCAGGGGTTCCCCGGTCCCGGCGGTGCCGTGGTCGATGAAGGCGGCCAGCGGGTGGAAACCGTAGCCTTTCTTCCATGTGGGTCTTGCTTCTTCTTAGCCCGAGTGGGAGGCGATGAGCGTCGCGTCAAGGTCCACGATGAGCGGGTCCTTCCCCGCAGTGGCCCAGACATGGGCCCGGGCCGCGGCCCTGGCAGCACTGATTGCTGCCAGGGCTTTCGTTGGCCTGGCCGTGGAGAGGGCCTTGATCAGACGGCTGATCGTCGGGTCCGAGGCCACCCGGCCGTTGACCTGCGGCTGCGAACGGAGCCGGTCAACGTCGGAGACGCAGTCACCTCCGGTGGCCAGCGACAGGACCAGATCGGTGAGGATCTTCCCCGGGTCATGGCGGGCGAAGGGCTTCCGCCAGGGCTCCAAAGCCCCCGAGAGCCCGACCCCGAGTCCGGATACGTGGACCGTCCGGGCCAGGACCAGCCCGCCAGCCTGTGACACCACACCGCCACCTGTGGAATCAACGCGGACAGACGGATAGAAACCGGTAGAGTTACTCACCAGAAAGGTGCTCCCTTTGAACTGCGGATAATGAGGCTTAGACACCATCATTTTCCCAGCTCAGGAGCACCTTTCGTCGTTTTAACACGCGGCCGGCGGCGGCCCTCATGAAAGACCAAGGTTAGTGCTTGCGGGTTCACCGGAGGGTGTAGAGGATTTGCAGTTTCTCTTCGCTGAGCCATTCTGTGTCGTCGGACCTGATTCCGGGCGTTGCGGCGTTCATGGCTTCTTTGATCGTCTCCAGGGTGGCGAAGGCGAAGAAGGCCGAGGTGGTGCTCGCGCTTTGAGATTGACATCGTATCCAGAAATCAGTGCAATCCCTCGCCGGTCCATTGACATCGTATCCAACGGTGCCGTAGTGTTCCTTATCGGCCGTGAGGAACGTCACACTGGCGGTCGGAGTTGCGGCACGACGTTAGTTCCTTGGTTTCGGTTCCAAATTGTTGTCGTGCGGTTCCCACAAATGTCGATCTTTCGGATCAGAGGAGACAGACCATGCAGATGAGAAATAGCTGGAAGCGCGCGGCAGGCGTCGCGGCGGCGTTCGTGGTGGTGGCAACTGTTGCTGCGGGTTGCAGCAGTAGTAGTAACGCTGGGAGTAGCTCGGAGTCCGGAGCGTCGTCGACTGGCGGTATGGCTGCCGCTCAGGCGCAGGTCAAGAAGTTGGCTGCGAATCCGGCGTTGACCGTGAGCCCGCTTCCCGCTCCGCCGAAGGCATCGACCTACGCGATCCAGGTCAATTGCACTATCCCGGCGTGTGCTCCCGGGGCGATGAAGCCCGCTATGGCTGCTCTTGGTTGGCGGTTCCAGGAGATGCCCTATGACATCTCCAAGGGGCCGTCGGCTCTGCGGCAGGCGCTCACTCAGGCAATCGCGGCCAAGCCGGACGTCATCTTGTACGGCGCGAACTTTCCCGAGGCAACCTTTCAACAGCAGGTTGATGAGGCGACCAAGGAAGGGATTAAGTTCGTCGACATCGGTGGCGCACTCACGCCTGGCTACAGCGCGTGCATCCAATGCCAGGAATCTCTAGGCGCGCTCGGTGCTACGGCGGCGGATATCGCTTTGGCCGACGCAGGCGCCAAAATTGACATCGCCGTGGCGTCCGATAACAGCATTGCTCCCCTGAAAGCCGAAGCGGACGGTGTCAAGCAGGAGGTTGCCCGGAACGGGGACGGGTCCCGCGTCTTGGACGTGCCCCAAAGCGTCAATGCGACGCCCGCAGACAACGCCTCGCGGATCGTGAGCTTCCTGCAACGCAACCCGAGCGTGAAGTACGTGATTGCGACCGAGCAGTTTGTGAATCCCGCAGCGCTCAACAGCGCCGGTGTCGGGTCGGGAGTCAAGCTCGTGGGTATGTACCCGCTGAACGCCTCCGATGTGGCCGCTGTCAAGAATGGCCAAGTCCTTGCTTACTCCACGGGCGAACTCGCATCCCTCTACTGGCGAGCCGCGGACGCTGCCGCTCGAGCGGTTCAGGGTGTCAACCTGGACCCCAGCGCTCCCATTCAGAGCCTGCGGGTGATGGACAAGAACAACGCCGATGTCAGCTTGTTGGATCCGGCGAACTACCAGGACATCTACAAGAAGGCCTGGAACCAGTAGATGGTGGGCTCGAAAGCATCTGAGGGCTACGTGAATGCAACGACGTCGACGCTGGCTGCCAACTCAAAGCTGGTCATCGAAGGTCTGACGAAGACCTTCCAGGGGCAGCGCGCGCTCGATGGGGTGTCGTTGGACTTGCGCGCTGGTGAGATTCACTGCCTCCTGGGTCAGAACGGATCGGGCAAATCCACGCTGATCAAGATCCTGGCGGGTTTCCACTCGCCGGATGGCGGCTCCGCGTTGATCGATGGAGAGCCGATCGAGTTGGGATCTCCTCTTGATGCACATCAGCACGGGCTGCGGTTCATCCATCAGGATCTCGCGCTGATCGATTCGCTCTCAGTCGTCGACAACCTTGCACTCGGGGAGTCGTACGGCGGAAGGTGGTGGCTTTCTGAGCGCAAGGAGCGACAGCGTGCGCAACGGATCTTCAGGGACTACGGCGTCGATATCGACGTCGGCGAAATCTTGGGGGGGATCAGCGCGGCCAGCCAAACCATGACGGCGATCGTGCGCGCTCTTCACCACAGTGATGCAGCGCGCGGGATTCTGGTCCTCGACGAGCCGACGGCGTCATTGTCCGAGCAGGATAAGGACCACCTCTTCGGCCTACTACGCGAGATCAGAGCGCGTGGGGGGACGCTGCTGTACGTAACCCACCGCCTGCACGAAGTCTTCGAATTGGCAGATCGTGTCACCGTGCTGCGCGACGGACGCAAAGTGGCGACCCGGGAGGTTGACGAGTTAGACAACGACAGCCTTATCGAGTTGATCCTCGGACGCCCATTGGAGGCGGTCTACCCAGCCGCGCCGACTCCCGGCGCCGACAGCGTGTTGGAGGTGGATGGACTCAGCGGTGGTGATCTTAAGGACTTCACGGGAACGGTTCGGGCGGGCGAAATCGTGGGCATCGTTGGGCTGGCTGGCTCCGGGAGCGAGGAGATCCCTCATCTGATCTTCGGCGCTCGGCGGCGAAGTGGCGGTGAGATTCGCATGATGGGCAAGGCGATCGAGCCCCGGTCGCCATGGGATGGCATTCGAAGTGAGCTGGCATTTGTGCCCGGTGATCGCAAGCGTCTTGGTGTGATTGCCAACTGGACCCTGCGAGAGAACATCACCCTGCCGCGCGTGCGTGGGCGTGGGCCAGCGCGTTGGTTGGGCCGCCGTCGGGAGTCAGAGGACGTTTCCCCGTATTTGACGCGATGCGAGGTGAAGCCCAACGACCCAGAGGCGACAATCTCATCTCTCAGCGGGGGAAACCAGCAGAAGATCATGATCGCGCGCTGGCTACGAGCCGGTGCGAAGGCTCTTCTGCTCGAGGAGCCAACCGCCGGCGTCGACGTGGGCAGCAGGAGTGCCATCTACAGGCAGTTGAACGAAGCAGCAAGCGGAGGGACAGCAGTGCTGATGACAACGTCGGATCTGGAGGAGGCCTGCGCGGTGTGCGATCGCGTGTACGTGATTCGCGGCGGTCGTGTAGGCGCCATCCTTACAGCGGAACAGCTGACGCCGGACAGACTGCTTGGCGAAGCGCTGCGGCCCGCCGACTTTTCAGGAAACATTCGTATCGAAACCGGAACGGGGCTCGCATGAGCACGCAAACTGATGAAACTACGACGGACGTAACGTCGCGGCGCGCGGCGGCACCTCGCAAAGTCTCTGGGATATTGGAGCACCTGCGGTTTGGCCGGTTCTCTGGCGTCTACTTCTTTGCGGTCATCTTCGTGATCTTCGCTATCTGGGTGCCTGACACCTTCCTCACGTCGGTTACGTGGAAGGAGATCCTCTTAAGTCAGGCATTGACCGGTATTCTCGCATTGGCGGTTCTGACTCCACTTGCTACTGGGATGTTCGACATGTCAGTGGGTCAGACGATGGGATTCAGTGCCGTGGTATTCGGATCCGTGGTGCCGCATCTCGGGCTCATTCCTGCGGTCCTCGTCACCCTGGCGGTAGGAGCCTCCGTCGGAGTTTTCAACGGGTTCCTTTGTGGCATCCTTGGCTTGGACAGCTTGATCGCCACACTCGGCACGACATCGCTGCTGACCGGCCTCGCTGCCGTTATTGCAAACGGCGCTTTCTTCGGCCCCTTTTCGCCCGCGGTGACGGGTCTCACGTCTGGATCTGTCTTGGGCGTGCCCATAATCGCGGTGTACATGCTGATTCTCGCGGCGATCGTGTGGTATGTGTTGGAGCACACACCGATCGGTAGGCGGGCATCCGCGACCGGAGCTAATCCGGACGCGGCCCGCCTCTCCGGAGTCCGAATCCGAAGGTTCAGGTTCTGGAGCCTCGTCAGCTGCAGCACAATTGCCGCGGTTGCCGGTGTCATGCTCGCTTCCTCGCTGAACAGCGTGAGCCAGACAGTCGGACCCGAATACCTGCTGCCAGCATTCTCCGCTGCCTTTCTCGGCACCACACAAATCAAGCCCGGTCGCTTCAATGTTTGGGGCACAATCGTTGCGATCCTCCTGCTCGGCACCGGTATCCAAGGCCTGCAGTTGGCGGGAGGGGACATCTGGATCACAAACATCTTCTTCGGCGCTGCCTTGATCCTGGCTCTCTCGACGTCGCTGATCGTGCGGCGCGCGCGGGGGGGCCGCGAAGTCAAGGCGACCCAGGCAAAGGCTGATGGCTGACGGCTGGACGTGCCGCCCCTCTGCAGGAGATCGGCGCCTTCGTGGGCGTGCGGGTCGCGCGATGACGAACGGGAATAGTAGATCCATGAGTACTACAGAGTCTGGTATCGGCGCCGATACTTTGAGGAAGGTGCTCAGTTACTACCCGACCGGGGTGTCGGTGGTCACGGGCAACTCGCCCTCGACATCTACACCGAAGACGGCGCGACTGTAAAGTGTGACCCGGCAACGCAGGTCGGTCTCCAGGAGACGGCGCGGCTCGTCGAGTGCTTGGGCCGCCGTATCGTATCCGGGGTAGGAGACGTGCGCGGACTTGGGCAAGTA
>NZ_JBFRHB010000066.1:0-13506 GCF_052115645.1 Arthrobacter sp. 2MCAF14
CCCAACTGCCCAGGACCTTGCCCTCCACATTAGCAAGCGTCACACTCCCGCGCATATTGGTAGCGAACGTGGCCAACTTCAACCGATTCTCATCATTCAAAACCGGCGTCGACCACTTGTCCACACGAACATCCACCGCCTCCGAAGGCGCACCCACCTTCTCATCCGTCTTCATCGACAAGAACCCACCTCGACTCAGCACACTCATCCGCGGCCCCGGAACGAACCCAAGCAGCCACACGCCCAATCATTCGTGCATACGATACCACGCAACCCTTGAATCCGATACCACGACCGTCTGCATTCGATTCTAGGTTCGCTTGACCCTGCCGCATGGGACTGATAGAAAGAAGCCCACATGCCGACTGGGACGCCCCTCGGCGCCAGCGTGTGCGAACCGGGAGGAAAGAATGACAGCGTCCGCCGAACTCACGATGAGTATCGCCGATCAACTCTTCGCCATCGAGCAGATCAAGCAGGTGAAGAGCAAGTACGCCTACAGTGCTGATCGTCACAAGTGGGACGACTTCGCCTCGGTGTTCGCTCCGGATGCAGTCTTCGACGAAAGCGATTTCCCGACTCCGCTTCAGCCGTACACCAAGGACCCTGTCCCCAGCACCCTGTCCGACTACTTCAAGCAGTCTGCCGAAAAGGCCGAGTGGCCTCTGATCGGCCGCGACGCGATTCTCGCCGCGCATGTCGACCTCCCCGACGATCACGTGATGGTGCACCACATCATGGATCCCTACATCGTGCTCACCTCGGATAGCACCGCCACGGCGAGGTTCAGGTTCGAAAGTTACCACTGGTTCCCGGTCGGCAGGCCGGTCAAACACATGCACAACATCGGCGCCTACCACGAGACCTACGTCCGACTCGACGACGGCAACTGGTACATCCATACCTTCAAGCTCGAACGCCAGCGGGTCGAGTGCGTCTAGAGCAGGCACTCGTCGGCAGCAGGCAGCTTGTTGCGTGGGGGCGTCACCGACTGTGGTCCGACACGACATCCAGCAGGGATGCCAGGTCGGCATGACTAAGATTAGGAACGAAGCCCCATGTCCAGAATCCTGACAGAGGACCAGCTCGCGATTCGCGACAAAGTACGAACCTTTGCACGCGAAACCCTCGGTCCACGCAGGCTGGAGGGTTACGACAACCCGCCATTTCTCAAAGAGATGAACCGGCTCCTGGGCGACGCCGGCATCTTGCGCGTGTTTGCACCGAAGTCGCTCGGCGGCGACGAGATGGGTGTCATGGGGATGGTCATCGTCATGGAAGAACTCTCACGCGAGTGTCCTGGCGTCGCCCTGAGCGCGATGATGCAGATGAACATTCCCGTGAACATGGTCAGTACGCCGGCCGTCGCAGAGCGCTGGGCCCGAAGTGCACTAGCCGGCGAAACGACCGTATCCTTCGCATCGACCAACCCTGCCGGTTACGCCAATTACGGCGAGCACCCGGATCTGGCGCGCCGCGAAGGGGATGGGTATGTTCTCAACGGCGTCCGCCATTTCGCAGGACAGGGGACTTTCGCGGACGTGATGGGCGTCTCGGGTCTGGTCAACGGCGATATGCACCTGTTCTGGCTTACCACCGATCAGCCCGGCTTGACGATAACCGCGATGCCGAAGATGGGCGTTGGTGCGCCCTGGGGCTATGTCGAAATGTCGGACGTACGGGTTCCTGCGGAACGTGTGCGCGACATGAGCGTTCTGGTGAAAGACCGCCAGCTCACCGACGTGACGGGTGCAAGCAAAGTTTCGACGCACCCCATCTCAGCGATGGCACTAGGGCTCGCCGAGGGTGTGTGGGAAAAGACGGACGCATTCCTGCGAGAGCGCACGTTCAACCACGAGTCACTGGCGTCGATGCAAGCACTCCAGCACAAGATGGTGCGGATGAAGCAGAACATCGAAGCCGGTCGATCGATGCTCTACGATGCAACGCAGCTCGTTCAGGTCGGCCAGGGTGACCCTGTCCTGGACCACCTCCTGAAGCCCTTCCTCACCGAGATGGCCTTCGACGTCGCGACCACCTGTATGACCCTGCACGGTGGACGCGGGTATCAGACCTCAGAAGGGATCGAAATCTACCTGCGCGACGCCGCCGGGCTCCTGATCGGAGAATGCACAACCGACATGCACTACTCCACCGTCGCAAGTCTCCTTGATATGCCGGGAGCGCTACCGGGGTCGCCCTGAGGCCCCGACCGGCGCTCCGACCCCGGTCACCCGATCTGATGGAGGAACCTGAAACCACGGGTGTGTCGTCAGTTATTGTCCAGCTGGGGTCGCGCGTCGCATCCCGGACTGCCGACGTGAACGACTGCCAACCCTGAACGTGCATCCTCCGCCGGTCGTCGACGCTCTGGAAAGAACCGCCCTCCGCGCTTGATACGTCTTGCCCGACGTCTGCCAGGCGGAGAATTCTGACTTCGTCGATCTCGATGAGCGCAGGGACCTCGCCGCAGGAACCGATGATCTCGTATCGCTCGCCGGCCTCGAGATCGGCTCCTGCTCGAGGTCGAAGACGGCGCCCAGTCGACTGGTCGGCGTCTTCGTTCCACTCAGAATCGACGCGATGATCCGATCCCGCGGCTCTCCTGGTTGTCCGAATTCGATGCGTGCATCCTTGACGCTGCGTCAATTCCCTTTGCGGCCCCGACGGTTACTGAGGTACCACCCGGAGCGCGCCGTCCATTCGCACGGTTTCGCCGTTGATGTAGTCGTGTTCGGCAAGCATCAGGACCAGTTGCGCGAACTCGTCGGGTCGCGCCAGTCGCTTGGGGAAAACTACTCCCTCAGCCAGGCCCGCCCTGTAGGTCTCCGAGACCGTAGCGAGCATCGGCGTGTCCACGATTCCGGGGATCGTATCGGCCCGGATGCCAGACCGCGCGAGGTCTCGAGCGGCGACGATCGTCATCGCCGCGACTCCGCCCTTCGATGCCGAGTAAGCGATCTGCCCGATCTGCACTTCGAACGCGGCAACGGAAGCGGTGTTGACGATGAACCCGCGCTGTTCGTTCTCATCCGCGGATGCCGTCGGCGCCATCCTTTCGGCAGCCAGACGCATCACATTGAACGTCCCTAGGTGACCGAGCCCGACCTCCACGCCCTCACCGCATAACCCCGACCCCGAAGGACCACAGGATCACCCAAAGGACTTGACCCGCGTCAATCCGAAGGCGAAGAGTGACAGCGCTCAACCGCGATCTGCAACCAAACATTTCCGGCCTTCTCAACAATATTGGTTCAGGCAACTCTGGGTCACCGAGGAGTGATAGATGAATATCGGGTCTCACGGTGCGGTCGAGGAAGAGGTCGTAACCCAGGACTCCTCGACATGCGATCCCAGGTTCCCTGCCGAGCATTGCTTCACTCATTTCATCAGCCACGGAAGCGTTGTGCACGCCAACATGTGGCTGGCCCACGGGCCTCAGCCAAAGGTGACTGTCATCGTAAGCTCGCAGCGTTTAGGTGGACTTCTTGGATTTCATTCGAGAGGAAACCGCAGGTCGGGTGGACATGAGCAAGAGCCTTTCGATAATGCGTCCAGAAGACACCGACCGTCTCAGCATCATTACTCAGGCAACGAAATTGGGGAGCAAGAAGTTACTGCTCTTCGCGGCCTCACAGGACACTGTGACTCCCGTCGAGCTGGCGCATTATTCGATCACGAGTGCGCTTACCGACGCCGGGGCGAAACGCTTGACAAGTGTCGTTTTGGACACTGATCACATGTTTTTGGGCAAAAGAAATAGCGCTCGCGCAGCTTCTGGTCAGGTGGCTCCGGTGCGGAGAGCCTCTGCTAACTCACTGTCTGGCACATCATCCCCGAGACCGCAACCACTACTCGAGGTTGAGCAGTTGTCCGATCGTGCGATCCGGATCAAGTCGCTCGATGCTGCCAACCACGTCGCGCGCCGCCGAAGTACCGATGACTGGACTCGCGAGAGAAATGAACTTGCTCTTGAGGGCCTCCCACTCGGCTCCCAGTCCCGAATCTGGTGTGGGCTGATACGCATCGACTTCCGCTTCCAGAACATGTCCGTTCTGAAGCGTTATCTCAACGCGTGTCGGGGCCGTCATCTGCCGGTCGACCTCCGGGTACACGGTGACGAGCTGGCGTAGGGCGACAAGTCGTGCGTCATGCACGCTTGCGTCAGTAAATCCAGCGGGACCGGTGTCCAGGCCTGCGAGAGCGATACTGGCAGCATGCCGCACACTGAATTTGCCCTCTAGCCCTGAAACAGGGTCGCTGATGCAGCAGATGTCCGTCACCTTGTCGGGAACAAACAGGCGAACGCCGGCAATGTCGTTTTCGGTGAACGCATGTGCGCCGCGTAGCTGGGCGACTCCATTGATGGTCGAGTGGGTACCGTGACAGCTGGCGTGTCGCTTGAAGAGAACTGACTCGATCGCCAAGCGATCTCCCATGACCGCCTGTGGACGAGATGGGTCAAAGGTGGCGCTGTGCGTCCAGACGAACCCTTGCCGTCCTTCGATTCCGTCCGTGGGTGCGGTGAACCCCTTCGCCGCCAGTTGCGCAGCGAGCATGCCCCCGGAGGCAGCGTTCGCCGCATTCAGGTGTTTGCCCATTGTTCCGAAGGTGCGCCTGAGCCCGGCTGCCTGCGTGGCCGCGAGGGTATAGCTCCGCTCGAAACCGTTTACATCGAGGCCGAGGAGATGCGCGCATGCTCCTGCGGCGCCAAACGTGCCGTAGATGCCGGTGCCGTGGAAGCCGTTCTCGTAGGCCGAAGGTCCTGTTGCGAGGGCAATGCGGGCCTGTCCTTGCAGTCCGGCAACGATCGCTGCCACGGCCTGTCCGGTGGTTGACTGTAAAGCCTCACCCAGTGCGACCGCCGCCGATACGACCGCTGCCGACGGGTGTCCATCCATCCAAAAACTCGAGTCATCGAAGTCCAGTGCGTGCGCAGCCATAGCGTTCGCCATTGCTGCCTCGCGTGGTGACGTGCGCAGTTGCGTTCCGATAATGGTGGCGACCGGTCGCGATCCGGTTTCGGCTGCAATCGCCTGCCCTATTCGCCCCACAGGCTCCACAGAGCCTGCCATCGCCGCGCCGAGCCAGTCGAGCAACACGTGGCGCGCTCTAGTCATAACAAGCGGTGGCAGGTCTGCATAGCTCATCGCGGCGACTTCTTCAGCTACCCGAGCGGTGAAGCCGTCAGCGCTTGTCTCATCTGTTCGCACCATCGAATTGGATCAAACGTAACGGGATTAGTCAAGGACAAATGGCATCGTATCCAATCTAGCGCCCGTCCCGTACACACACGACAGGACTCGACCGGCGTCGGCGTGTTTAGGGCCCTGAGACGTGATCGTTGGCGAACGTGCCGATACCTTCAGGAGCCTCACGCGCTTCCGGCAGGAACGACTCGAAAGAGTCCACACGTGCACCATTTCGTCGTACTCCTGGTAGCTGGGAGGCGCGCCCTCCCGCCGAAGCTTGGCGGCCAGGTTACGCGAGTCGTCCAGAAGCACCTCAGCACCCCCGACCAGCAACTGACAGGGCGGAAGCCAACCGAGGTCCGTCAACATCGGAAACGCGATCAGTGCGCAGTTTGTGGTGTTGGCGTCCGGAGTGATGTTAGCCGCCCTAAGCTTCCTGGCATTCCTGGGATAGAGACTTTCAAGGGCCATTCGTTCCACACGAGTCGTTGGGGCTATGATTACACCGGCGGGGACAACCTCGGGGGTATGGCCGGGCTGGCTGACAAACGGGTCGCGATGATTGATGCCGGTGCAACAGCGGTGCAGGTGATGCCTCGGGGTTGCCGAGGACGCCAAGGAAACATTCCTCGTCCAGAGGACCCGTCGCGAAGCGAGTTCCGCTCTTCCCGCAGCCAAACCCGACACCATCACCACGGAAGGCGAGCCATAGTGTCCGGCGTCCTCACGACCCTGGAATCTTATTCAGAACGTAGTGGTATCGTATCCAATCAGCAACGTTATCGTCGATTTCGAGTGATAACCTTGTAGCTAAGGCAGAAGAGCACCTTCGCGTCGAGCACCCTAGCCGGGAGTATTAACGCGAAAGAGATCCTCTTCGCGGCTTTCTGAACGCACCTTTGCCAGCCCCGAACGAAGCTCAGAAACTGGCGCACGGGTTCGGATTCACACGCCAGGTGACGAACAAAGGAAACTCATGAAGGATAAGCTTCAGCGCTACGGCGTGTGGAAGGTGGCAGACACCTGGACTCCGGCTCTGGCAAAAGAACTGGAGACGTTGGGTTTCGGGGCTCTGTGGATCGGCGGCTCAAGGGACAGCGAACTGCACCTGGCGGAGCAACTGCTGCAGGCCACAGACAACATCGTTGTGGCGACGGGAATCATCAACGTGTGGTCCACGGATGCAGACACCGTTGGCCAAGCGTTCCACCGAATCGAGCAGCGCTTCCCCGGGAGGTTCCTCCTGGGTATCGGCGCCGGCCACCGCGAGTCCAACCCGACCGTCTACGACAAGCCGTACACGGCGGTGAAGCACTACCTCGACCGTCTCGACGCCGGCGACGTGCCGTCCTGTCGACGCGTCCTAGCCGCATTGGGCCCCGACATGGTGCGCCTATCTGGCCGTCGGTCATTGGGAGCTCATCCCTACCTCACCATTCCGAAGCACACCAGGAAGGCCCGGGACCTGCTGGGACCCCTCCCCCTGCTCGCTCCCGAGCAGAAGGTCGTTCTAGGATCGGACCCTCGCATCACCCGCACGATCGGACGCGCAGCGGTTGATGACCCCTACCTCCAGCGGGTGAACTACCGCAACAACCTGCTGTCCCTCGGCTACACCGAGGACGAGATGATCAATGGCGGAAGCGACCGGCTGATCGACGATCTCGTCCTGCAGGGCACCGCCACCCAGGCGGCCGAACGGCTGGAGGGCCATCACGCCGCCGGGGCCGATCACGTTGCCATTCAGCTCCTGTCGGAAGAGGCGCCCACTGTCGAGTCGTATCGCGACCTGGCACAGGCTCTCGGCCTTCGCGGAGTGCGGTGACGAGGGCCCGCGGCCCGAGGCATCCCCAAGGACACGCACACAGGGCGATGGCGGGAGTCAGAGTCCTGACCTAGGGGGAGTCAGACGCTCTAGACCGCTGCGACATGCGACGGTACTCATTCAGAGCGACAGCTTGATCAGCCGGCGCCTCAACCATGCCTCGCACGTCCCGACCCGATCATCTTTTTCGCCTGTCCGAAGTCTTTGGGCGAGTTCGACGACAACCGTGCCGGGGAGGTAGACGACGGCGAATCTTCCTGTCGACGGGTCTCATCGGACGAAAGTGCCGTCATAGCCCGCCGAAATCCCAAGGGTTTTGAGCCGACAGTCGTATTGATTCGACCAGAATCATGGGACATCGGTGCCAGGAAGCGGTGAGTCGGGGAGCGTTGCAACGACTGCCTTCGCACGGGCGGCGGCGTTCGGTATCGACTCAGGGTGCATCCCGTCGTCGCCCATCAACGCGCAGTCGCCTGCTGCCAGTATGACGCTCAGCGTGGTGTGTCCCCGGTTGTCCGCGAGCAGACCGTTGGGGTTCCTTGAAGCCGTTCTCCAAAGGCAGAATGTTCGCCGCCGGGACCCTGCATTCTTCGAAAGGAAGTTCCGCCATGTGGAACCGGACGATGAAGGTTCTGGTAGGGCCGAGTACAAGACCAGGCGAAACCTTCTCAACGATGACTGCTCGGATGTCGCTCAGCTTCGGGCCAAATCGGACGTCCACGAGAAATATACTGGCGGCGTCAGCGCCGCCAGAGAAGACGATGCGTCCGTTGAGGACAACCTCGGAGCCGTCGATTTGGCCGCTTGTGCTCAAGCCCATCAGCTCCGAGCCTGCCTCGGGTTCGGTGAGTGCGATCGAGAGGCGCAGCTCGCCACTCAGCATTCGAGGGATGCATCTCTCCTGCTGATCCGGGCTTCCGGGCTTCCGGGCTTCCGTGCTTCCAGGCTTCCGTGCTTCCGTGCTTCCGTGCTTCGTGATGATGCTCAGGGGGCCCACGTCGAAGACATTCATGGCCGCAGCGGTGGTTGGCCATACGCTTGCGATTGCATCCAGCACCAGCAATGCATCAAGTTCGGAACGCCCTCCGCCCCCGAACTCTTTGGGCGCGCAGATCCCCGGCAGCCCCGCCTCTCGCAAGAGGATGATGTTCTCCGCCGGTCCTCCTGAGTACGATGCCACTGCATCGCTTTTGCTGTGAAGTTTTCAAGCGCCAAAGTTCGACCCGTGGCGATGAGGTCCACTTGGTCCTGGCTACGGCCGAACATTCGTATATTTCCCTTTTTCTAGAGGCACGGAGTGCCGCGCGAGTGTTCAAAGGCGACGGATGACGTTGCAGCACCGATCGGTCGCCGTCCCGCTACTGAGCGGTGTGTCCACCGTCGATAACGAGGTCCGCACCCGTCATAAAACGCGATTCGTCTGAGGCAAGGTAAAGCACGCCATACGCGATGTCGATGGGATCCGCAGCGAATCCCATCGGGATCTTCGACAGCGTGCGAGCGATTCTCTCTTCTGGGAAGTTCTCGAGGATGGGCGTACGAACGAGGCCGGGATACACCGTGTTGACTCGAACGCCGTCCTTGGCAACGCCAAGAGCAATCTCTCGAGAGAGTGCACCTACCGCGGCCTTCGACGACGCATAGGCCGCCGATCCACCACTGACCCCGCCCACGAATGCGGCAGCAGAAGACACGTTGACTATCGAGCCCGCGCCGGACTTCGTCAGCTCGGGCATGACCGCCTTGATGCCGAGCATTGCACCCATGATGTTTGTCGTCAGAACCGTCGTGGCGTTTTCGGCGTCGAAGTTCCACGGCTCCTCGCTCGCGAGGCCGGGGATCGCCGCGTTATTCACGAGAATGTCTAATCGGCCGAAGGCATCAACTGCCTGGGCGACGGCGCTGGCCCAGTCGTTTTCGTTTGTAATGTCATGCGTGACGCCGAGCACTCGCTCGCTGTTCAACTGTCGATTAACGTCCGACACCAACTCATTTAGCCGCGCTTCGTTGCGTCCGGTTGCGAGGACTCTCGCGCCCTCATCGGCAAAGAGCTTCACTAGGGCCCCGCCGACGCCACCAGAGGCGCCGGTGATGATCGCCACCTTGTCTGCCAATCGCCCCATGAGATTGCTGCCCTCTCCGAGTTTTTGACGGCCGTCGATGCTAGCGCCCCATCCCCTTCCCGAGGAATCGCGGTCGCGACAATCACCCTAACTCAGGTCTGAATACGATGTCAACAGAGCGACGAGACTCACCAATAGTGCTCGATGACGCTACGGCGGTGCAGTTGCTGCGCATCGCGCCGGCGACGATTGATCGCCAACCAACGGCAACGTGAGGATCTGCTTCGGCGCCCATCCAGTGCCCGTTCCCAGGCCTTTCGCAGAGCTACTTCAAGAGCACCTCGCGGGCCGCCCGAATGTAAGAACCGGAGCGGGCACTCAAGCCCGTGGCTCGTCCCGGGAACGCGCGCCGGCCTGCCACTTCACCCAAACACCATCATCGACAAGCTCCGCAGCCTGGGCATCGACCTGCGCGTCGCACGAAATACAGTCTTGGACGAACACCTCTTAGTGTCACCGCCGCCACTGGTCGCCGACGCCCTCGGCTACAGCCACCAGATCGCATCCTCCGCGCCGACAAGGCCTGGTCCCGCTACGTCAACCTCCGAACCAGACCCTGACTGACAAGGGATCCGGGCCTCTGTTATCTATGCTTCGCCTGCCACTCGCTCGAGATCTGGTCAATAAAACCGAATAACTCTGGGGAGGACAACTCGAAGATCGCCTGCGCAAGTAAATCCCGGTCTTCGTCGTTTAGCGCGACGTAATCGTGGCCCTGAACAGTTTCCGCCCATGTCAATGGCAAACTCGCTCCTAGTGAGTGTTCCGGCAAGGTACTGGCTGACTGCGTGGAGCAAATGTCCACGGTTGAGTTCAACATAAGCAACAACCGAGTCCCAGGGATATGTGGCAAGTTCCTTTAGGGCCACGGGAAGGGGCGTGCGCAGCTCGACCAGGTTCAGCACCGCCGCGCGTCTTTAAGGCTTCAAATCAGACATAATGGCTGGCTGCCTTCTGCTTGTTCTCTAATGGCCGACCGTGATTGCGCGAAAACTGCAACCAGACGTCCCACGACCTTACCGACAGTCAGGGCGTTCTGATGCCAGAGCATGACCAGCAGAATACGACAACCTCTAATCCGCCGGGATGCCAGTAGGCGCGGACGACTGGTCTCGACGCCCCTCCCCGGCGCTCAGGAAAGGTTGTGGATTGCCCCGGCCCCGCGAACCGCCCTGGCGCGGGTGTGGAAGTCGATCTTTGGCATGCGCGGGGAATCGTCCAGTTTGACTGCCAGGATCAGTGCAGGTGGCTGGCGGTGCGGCATTTGTGGATGTTGTGCAGTGATCGGTGATCAGGCCCATGCCGACGTATTCGCGCACAGCGGCGATGCCGGCAACAGCATCGGACTTGGTATCGAAGGGCTTGGAAACTGCTATGACAGTTCCATCGGGTGCGGTCAGCGGAAACCTGAACGCTGATTCCGGGTCGACAAAGAATTCGAACATTCCTGCCATTGCGATCCTTTCGTCTGCGGGATCTTGAGGCCGCATCTTTGCCACCCCGACAAGCACGGCGCATCGTTGCCTCCGTTTTCCCTGACGGATCCCGGCGTCCAATTTTTCATCAATTCAGCATGCGTTCCTCGAGTTTCCCGTGGGAACGTTTGCCAGCGCAAGACTTTGACCGGCATCCAGTCGAAGTGATCACCTGCTCTCGCGTCAAGTACGGGCGCACTTTCCTCGGGGAGTTCACGAGACCGCCTCGGCGCTTCGCGGGGTGTCAACAAATGTTGACCTCTCCCCCGCTGTCAACTAATGGTGACCCATGGAGGTGGACCGGATGAAAACACTGATTGCCTCCATGGACGGAAAGGACTGGCTGAAGCCCTGCAGGCGGTCGACGAGCTGCAGAAGGAAGTCGGGCGCACAAAGCGTCCCTGGTCAGGAAGCTGTCCACCATAAATACGGGAAAGCAGGCATTCTGCATTAATTGCATGATTCATTCATCTGATGAAATATGTTTGATGGGCTGTGCCGGTTGATTCGGCGGGACGGGTGTTCGATTTCGAGGCGGTACGGGTCAGTAACCAGGGCTGGTCCCAGAGGCCTTCACGAATGCGCCGATCTGCTCCAGCGCTTCCTGTCCTTCAGGCAGGAATGACGAGAACAGCGTCCAGACGTGCACCATGTCGTTGTACTCGCGGTATTCGACGAGCGCCCCTTCCCGCTCAAGCTTCTCCGCTAGATTGCGTGAGTCGTCCAGCAGGACCTCCGCACCCCCCACGAGCAATAGGCAAGGCGGGAGCCAGCCGAGATCGCACAGCATCGGGAACGCCGCCGGCACCTCATCCGGTCCTCGCCCACTGAGGTACAGACCGGCAGCGCGTTGAATGCCTTTGCGCGAGACGACCGGGTCGATGTTTGCGCGCTCTTCGTAGCTGGGATTGGTGACTGTCAGGTCGACGAGGGGCGACACGAGGACGATGCGGCCCGGGAGTGTCGCCCCTGCGCGGTGCAAATCCCACAAAGAGCTGATCACGAGTCCCCCGCCTGCAGAGTCTCCGATGGCGAAGCATGACTGAGGCCCAACTTCGTCGATCGCGGCAGCAAGGACGCTTCGGGCGTCGTCGAGGGCCGCCGGAAACGGATGTTCCGGGGCCAGACGGTACTCCGCCACGAAGACCCGCGCGTCGGTTGCCCGTGACACCTCCGCAGCGTAGGCACGATAGCCCTTGGCCGATCCGATGATGTAGCCGCCCCCGTGCAGCATCACGCCGATCCGACCGGTAGAGGCGCCAGCGGCGCGGACCCAGTACCCGTCGATGCCTCCGTAGGTGGCGGCGGTGATCGACACATCATCAGGGATGGGCAGCTGTGCGAGCACCGCCTCGTAGCCCTCGCGGCGGTCCTCCAGTGTTCCCCCACCGTGGGCCGGCAGCGCGTGCTCCAGCATCGCTTTGGCCCGGTCGAGCGGAGTTGAAACTACCGACTTGGTCTCTGACATCATTGAACCCTTTCGTTGCGAGCCGCTTGTGCAACCGGATGACTAGGCAGCTCCTCCGGAATCTCCGCGTTCCGCGCCGCGGCGCCGGGAACGCGAACGCGCTGCCGACCGGCGAGGCTACTACCCAAAGCATCGTGGGACGAAAAGTACTCGTAGCGCATCTGTCGGCGCGCGAACAACCATCGGCCCTCGACCCAGCGATACTCGTCGTCGTAGCGATACGCTGCGAGACACCGCTGGCCCTTGATCGCCACCTCTCCATGTCCCATCTGCACACCAACCGCTGTCTTCGCACCCAACGCCAGGTCCACCAGGTGCGAATGAACGCTATGGACGGTCATGGAGTAGGTGCGCATGATCTGAGCGAAGAACTCACGCAACTCCTCGCGACCTGTGTGCACGTGTCCGGCACGCAGGAAAGTGCCGTCCTGCGCGAACAAGTTGACAAGGGCGTTCAAATCGTGGCTGTCCACAAGGATCGGATAGATCGCACCCAGTTGCTGGATTGCCTGCACATCAGCCAACCGCTGCACGTGCAGTAGTTCCGACCCTGCCTCAATGCGGGGGCTAAAGTTGATGGTGTTGACGTCCAGCGTCATGGTGAGCCTCCTTATGGCGTTCTGGTCCTTCTGTAAGATCCCGGTCCTGGGAGTGCTCCCGTGATCGTTGTGCACGAACGATGACGTCTAGGTCCACGAGATGTCTATTCGGTTGTGCGTAGATGTTGTGGCCCGGTGTAAGTGACTTGGCTGCCGGGGACGTGACGCCATTTCTGGCCCTGGTCCTGCTCTTCGATGAAGTGCGCAGCAAGAGACAACGTCCGTGGAGTCATCAGGATGGGACGTGCCAGGCGTGGGTCGAGGCCGAGGTCCAAAAGCAGCGCGGCGGAGACGCCGTCGATGTTGGTTGCGATTCGCCGTCCCACGGCTGCTTCCAGCTCGGTCTCGATGGACTCAAGCAGGAGACAGTGATCGCCATAGACCCCGTATTCGTCGGCGATTCCCATCAGCAGAGGCGCCCGTGGGTCGACGTCGTGGTGCGGGTGCCCGAATCCTTCGATCGGTTCCCGGGCGGCTCGCCTGTCCGTGACGATGCTTCGCGCCTTCGCGCGGATCTCATCGCGACGATGGCTTCCGGTGCTCTGGACGCTGGCTATGGCTTCCCGGAGCCACCCGGCGATCTGTTCTCCGGCGCCGCCGTGGTGATCACCGATGGTGAGCATCCCAGCAGCGATTCCTACCTGGATAGGATTCCCGTACGAGGCCATCATTCGGGTGACGGTGGTCGTTGGTGAGATGCCATGTTCCATGACCGAGACCATGATGGCCTCAAGGACGTGGGCCTGACCTTCGGTTGGTAATCGACCGCTGATCAGGAGATATGCGAGTTCACCAAAGCTGCGTTTGCCGATCATTGAGGTCAG
>NZ_JBFRHB010000067.1:0-12906 GCF_052115645.1 Arthrobacter sp. 2MCAF14
CCAAGACGATCTTCGACGAGGAAAAGACCATCGGCGTTGACACCTCCAAGGTCAACATCCCCGACACCTTCACCCAGAAGTACGCCCAGGCCGCGCTCAAGCTCGAGGGCTACACCGCCACCACCACCCCCGCCGGCAACGACGGCTAACCGAATCTCCACACAGAAGGCATAGGCGCCACGACACCCCCGGGCAAATGACGCCTCACGGCCGGCCTGCGTGGTCCTCCACGCAGGCCGGCCGCACCTCTCAACGCAGCCACGCAAAACAGAACCCGAGACCCGCACCATGTGCGGCCGGCAGAAAAGAGGACCGTGACAATCGACGAATACGTGCGCGACTGGACAAGGATCCGGACCCGCGACGAGATCAAGCTCAACAAGGACGGCCAGGAAATCGCCCGCGGACTCGCCGACGGTGTCACCGACGACGGGAACACCCTCTGGCTGATCCAACCCGCCGGAAAGGGACGGTCCATGTTCACCCACCAGGACGACATCCTCGCCTTCCGCATCAAGGCCTCAAGACCCTCCCGGCAGATCTGACCCGCGGCCCGCCAAGCCCGCTCCGACAAGGAAACCCCCATGCACGAAACCGCGACGCTCCGCCTCGACATCACCGTCAGCCAGACCCGCAGCAGGGACGACCAGCTCACCGAGGCCGTCAACGAACTGATACCCGCCGCCCTGGAACACCGGCACGGAATCCTCGTCACCCAGCACGACACCGCCAGATACACCCTCGAGGTACACCCGTCCGTCCCCTGCGGAACCATCCACGAAAAAAGCCGTCCGGAAACCTAAAGATGAACCGAAATATATCCCGGTGCGACAACAGGCCCGAGAATTCCCCACCGTCCTGACCATCCCGGCCTGCGCCCGCTACCTCACGGAAGCCCCCCGACGAAGCCACCAAGGAAGAACCCGCAGCCGCGTGGAACAAACGTCAGCCAGGTCCCGGCAATCCATCGCAACAGGAAACCCGAAAGTCGGGTGCATGGGCTTGGCTGCGGTTCCAGTGATGCGCCAGCCTCTGCAGCGGCGTATGACCGGGCCCTGGCTCCGCGTGCCGTTCGACAGGGCGGTACGCGGAGTGTCGGTGCTGAGAATTCCTGGAATCTGCCCGGTTCCTAAACCCCTTGGAAAGCAATGAGACACGATCTCCGGGGACCGCAGCGCCTCCGTAACGCTGGTGTTCAGGACGTCGATCAGGGACCGGCCGAGGCGATCGACCCGCCAGACAACCGCGGTGTCGCCGGCCTCGGCGTACTCAAGCAGCTTCTTCATCCCGGGACGATCGATCGCCGTCCTGCTGCCGAAGGTGACATCGGCGAACACATCCCGATTTTGCACGCCGGCTGCGAGGAGCGCATCGAGTTGAAGTTGGGCGTCCTGGCCGGCGGTGATGATCCTGGTGTACCCGAGTTGTCTCACCGCACCATCCTGTCTCGGAAACACCTAAAATACGCCGCGAGATACGACGGGCAGTGAGACGACTTTGCAAGACGCCCGCCGCCTGGTTGGATTTCTGAACCGAAGCCCGAGTCGTCGCTTTGGCTTTCTCATGAGCAGGCTCGCGTCTTCCGCAAGTTGGCGTATCGCGAATTGGGGGTGGCGCCCGAACGCGAACCCATCCCGGGCCAGGGCGACGTGGCGCGGTTCCCGTTATTCTATTAAGGAATGTGCTGCTTACTGGTTGTTGCCGTTCTGGTTGTCTCCGTGCTGGTCGGTGTCTTGTCCGCGTTGTTCATCCTGTGTTGGGCCGGTGAACATCAGGCCTTTGGGGTGGATGTTCGTGAGTTCCTTGATCGGTGTGAGGCTGCCGGTCCTGAGGTCCAGCGTGTCCAGGGAGGTGGGGCCGGAATCGGGTGCGACCGTGGAGATCGCCTGCCCGGCCTTGAACGGACCGGTGACCGCGTGGATCTTGTTGTTCGCGGGGTCGGTGATCCACAACGTCTGGCCGGCCTTGGCGGCGAAAACGGTGTCGTCGAGCGGCTGAGCGACGGTCAGCGCCTGCAGGGACTGCCTGCCGGTGCCCAGGTTCGCTGCAAAGATCAGCTGCTGGTCGCCTTGGGCGTCAAGCATGAAGTTGCCCTTGAACCGCGGGGCGGCAGAGGGAACGACGGTGTTGGAGTCCGGGTCGGTCAGCGCCAGCGCCAGCGTCGTCTTTGTCCCGGCGTGGGCTCCGTTGGCCAGAGTCGCTGAGGCGTTGTCGGTGAAGAGGGGTGTCAGCTTCGCGGTGGTCCCGTCCAGATCCACGGAGTAGGCCGCTGGCCCCGTGGTGTCGGCGGGGTGCGAGGCGCTGACGAGGATTTTTCCGTCCGTGACGGTGACGGCGTCGGTCCCCCCGCCGTGTGTCAGACCCGAGTAGGTGTAGGCGGTCAGCGGTTTGGCGGCGTCCGGGGTGAGGGCGAAGAAACTGGAGTTGCCGTCCTCGTTAGCGGTCAGGAGGAGCCGGTGGCGGGCTGGGTCGGCCGTGAGTCCGTCGACCTTGCCGGTCACTTGCCAGGACTTGCCGGGTTTCCCGTCGAGACTGTACTGCTGGATCGTGCTGGCGGCAGTACCGGTGGCGGAGGGCTCGCCTAACGCTCCGACCCCGTTTTGGAAGGAAACGTATACGGAATCACCCAGACGGGTGATGTCATCGGGTCCTGACTCGTTGCCGACTGCCGAAAAGGTCTTCACCGAGTATCCGGCCGGCGCATCATGGTTTTCCTCTGCTGAGGCCGGCAGTGCCGCGGCGGCCAGGGTCGCCGCGGTGACCGCGGTGCCGATCAAGACCATCGAAGTGCGCTTCAGCTTGTTCGGTGTCAGAGACATGGATTTGTCCTTCAGTTGGGGAACACAGTCTCTTTGGAAGTTAGGGCCGGTAACAGGCAGGAGCACCACGAGCGGGTAAACATCACTCAACGCCGGGATGAACACCCGAGCGCGGAAGTACTCCCACCAAGTCCTCCAAAGGCGCATCCTGTTGTGGCGTCCCGAGGAAGGATCCTCTACTGATAGTGTCGGCGCGGTTTGCTGCGACGGAGGCCAAGATTCGCGCGCTTGTCAAGATAGCGGTTGCCTGAGACGGACCCGTGCAACGCTGTGGCTGCCGGCGGTGTTCACGGCGAGCAGGCGCCGGCGTTTGACCGTGGAGGGCCTGTTTCCGCGCAGCTTCCCCTCTTGGCTTTGGCGATCTGCACCGGGAACCGTAACGGTCCCGCAGAAGGTTTTCCTGGGGTTCGGGACGTCTCTTCGTCGCACCGCGGATTGGCGGTTCTCTGGTCACCGGCGACGGCCAGCGGCTACCGCCCGCGGGGACCCAGCAGGTAGACGCCGAAGGCGTAGCTGCCCATTGCTACGGCGAAGAGCGAGGCCATGATCATGGAGCTGAAGTCCTCGGCGTAATTGAGGAAGCTGCCGCCATTGAAACCGGCTCCAAGGACGCAGACGAATCCTACTACCGTCGTCGTTACGGCCGCAGGGTCGTGGCTGCCGATCGACTGGAGGAAGGCAGCCAGTGCGACAAGGACGAGGAGCAGGCCCAGCCCGGCGTGCAGGGCGAGCCACAGGCCCCCACCATCCGTGACGGCCCAGCCCACGCTCTGGAGGACCCCGCCGAAGTATTCAGGCGGTTTCGCGCCGGGATGCGAGCCGGGGACTTTGACGAAGAGGTTGACAGCCATGCCCAAGAGGAACTGGGCCAGAAGTGCGATGACGAGGCCGAATTCGGTGCGGCGCACGAGCTCCCGGCGACGCGCTCCGGCACGCGGGTTCAGGTCAACGATGTGCCCTCCCCCGTCCTCTTCCGCCACAGCGACCTCCAGTCCAGGACTGATGAGGCGATCATACGGTGCCCGCGGAGCGTCGGCGCCCGCTGAAGGATCGGCGAGTGGGCCACCGATCTGGAGATGCCTCCACGGTTAGCAGGATCCCCACACCGGCCGCCATAGTGGGCCGGTGAACAATATAACCAAAACCGTGATGGGCATCACTGCTGGGACAATGATGTAGAGGGCCGCACCGGGTTTGCTGCGGCCCTCTACATTCCCGGTAGAGCAATGACAAAGGAGTCTGATATGGCATTGTCGCCATCTGCCCGGGCCATCAATTCAGTAAGATGTCGGTCATCCAGCCGGTCGAAGACTTGAACATCGCGAATGCGCTCTGCCTCAAAAGGAGCAGCAGGCATCGACGCAGGGAGGTTCATCGTCGGCACCGAGCCTTTCACGTGCGAAGCTCCCGCGTTGACCAACTGCACCGGCGCAACCCAGTTGCACCGCGCTGAACAGGCCGGAACTTGACGAAAACGCCCTGACGACACACACCACAATTTCGACCCTACGGAAACGGAAGTCCTGGTCCAGGAGAGCCGGTCTTCCAGCGCGGGTCAGACCGTCCGGGTGGGCATTTCGGACGGATTTCCGCTTCACCCTGCAGTGATCCATAAAGAAGGACCATTCAGCCTCCGCAAGAAATGTGCAGGCCAAAGAACCGTTTTTGCAGATCCATGAACAAGGAGCATCGTTTGAAGATCAGAATTCTATCCGCATTACTCCTCGCAGGCTCAATCGCACTGACCGGATGCGGCAGCGCAAATACTGCCGCCGGTGCGGTCGCGGACAAGGGGAGCTCGACGCCCCGTACCGTTGCAACCATTGCCGTGCCTAATTCGAAAACCCCGCCCTTCAGCTTCGACATCGGCGCCGTCGAAGCAGGCAAGTACTACGTTACGGACCGCAACAACAAGTCCGTCGATGTGGTTGACACCAAGACCAACAAGCTGGAGGCACAGATAACCGGCGGCTTCGCCGGGGCCGGCAAGACCCCCGACACCTCGGGCCCTGACGGAATCGTCGCGGTCCCGGGTGCGGGCACGATATACGTCGGAGACGTCAATTCAGTGAAGGTGATTGATACTGCCACGCAGAAAGTAACGAAAAACATTCCCGTCAGCGCGAACGGCTTCCGTGCCGATGAAGGCTGCTACGACCCCGATGACAACCTCATCATGTTCGCCAGTCCGGGAGACTCGCCGCCCTTCGTAACCTTCATCTCCACGAAAACACAAACCATCGTCGGACACCTCGACTTCAAGGATTCAACCGGCCTTGAAGACTGCAAGTACGACGCCAAGGCCAAGACCTTCAACATCAACAACGACGGCACGCCCACGAACCCGCACGGTCAAATCGACGTCATTCCCGCCAGCTCGGTCGTGGCCGGCGCTCCAGCCGTCAGCAAGTCAGCCCCGCTCGGAGACTGCAATCCGACCGGCATGGTCCTGGGGCCGAACAATGAAATGCTGATCGCCTGCGACCCGCCTGCCGGGAAATCCCTGACCTCCCTCGTTCTCGACAGGACCTCCCTGGCAACCATTGCCACGGTTCCCTTCGCCGGGGCCGATCAAGTGGACTATGACGCCGCGTCGAACAAGTACTTCCTGGCAGGACGTCACTGGGTTCCCGGCGGAGTCGCCTCAACGACCGGACAGGTGTCCTCCCTGGGAGTTGTGGACGGCGCCACCCACGCTCTGAGCTATACGCTGCCGGCCGGCGCCAACGCACACTCAGTGGCTGTCGACAGCGCGTCCGGGCAGGTCTATCTTCCGTTCGCTCCGGGCGTCTCCGCCTTCCCGGACGGAGGCATCCAAGTGGTAGGAACACGGTAATTCGTCACCCCGGTCATCCCTCGAATCCTAGGGAATCGTTGCCCGGCAACGCATCAAGCGCGACGGCCTCCCGCCCATCTCCATGGAGGATCGTCCAGGGAGGGGTGCCGGTGGCGGGCCGGTTTTGTGTTCCCATAATGTAGGGCCGGTCGGGCCGTGCCGGAGGATTTCCGCCGCACGGTGACCGACCGGCTTGCGGGCGCCGTGGCGTCAACCCCTATCCTTTAAGACCATGGGCGACGAAACGGCATCATGTATTGAGTGCGGTGCCAGCGGACGCCTTGGCAATTGCGGTGACCTCTTCCACGCCCTCCTGGCTCTGGATCACCAACGCTTGCAGCCGTGGGGCCGGTTCCATGGGCTGAATGTCGCCTGCTTCCTTCTTCAGCATCCATCACAAGTGCCTACCGGCGCGTCGGGCGGGCTGTGGCAGATGATCACAACGTTCCTGGCCGGCGGCGTAGACGCGGTGAATCAACTCGAATCCGATCGTGTGCGTTCGAACCGACGCGGAGGTAGACCTCCGCTCGTGTTCGAGTCGCCTCCTTCGCGCACCTCGGCACCCTCTGTCACGATCGAGGACGTCTCAGTCGACGGCTCTTTTCCAGCGTCCGGATACGAGCGCCGAATGCTCGAGTGGGCATCCTCGATTGCAGGAGAGAAAACGCATCCGATTCAGTAGACATCGTGAGCCCGCCGGGCGATCGTCCAGCGGGCCCGGTAGACCCATCCTTCAACGCGACACCGAATCCGCCATTCCCGACTCCGGTGGTGCACCGGATGCGCGGTAGTCCCTGAGCACGGCCGCCAGAGCACGCACGGCGGCCGGATCTTCTTCCCAGGAAGTTCCGTTCCGTGTGCAGGCATGGAAGCTGGTCACACCGGCCCCTTCGGCCGCCTGGGAAAGTTCGGCCCAGGCCTGCTCCAGCTCTGCCCGCTGCTCCGGCGTCGATTCTCCGGGCTCCGGCCCGATTCCCCCGGCCGCGGGCAGGCTCTGGTCCGGCGTTTCCGGAAAAAGCTTCGGAACCCCATCGACGTGTGCCCCCTCTGACCTGACCTTGGCAAAAAGTCGTGACGCTCATTGCCCATTATCAGGCACCTGGTTTGCGCTGCGCTTCAACCATTATTGGGGCCTCCGCTTCGCGGCCGGCTGTTGGGTCCAGGGCGCGCCGTCGCAGAGCTCCGGACACCCTGCCCCTGTTGTCTGCGACGTTTTCTGGTTGCTGTCCTCCGGATTCTAGGCGTCCGCTCCACCCCGTCTAGCCCCTCCTGCGTCGGGGCCTGCGGTGCGCGAATTTCCCTGCGGCGCTCCTTCGTCGCTGATTTCCTTGAGGGAATTTCCCGTCCCTTGCCCTGCGGGTAGACAGGGCTCCGTCGGCCGCCGAGCAAGCAAGCTTGCCAGCAACCAAAAAACAACGGGGGGAGAGGGGAAGCTGGCCGGTCACCTAAGCCGCCCCACCCGCCACATCCTCGGAAAAGGACACACAACCATGAACACCACACCCATGCTGGAAATGCTGGACCCCGCGACCCTCACCGTGGACACCAACGTCCGCAAAGAGGCAGGCCTGACAAAGGAATTCGTGGCCAGCATCAAAGAACACGGCGTGCTCGTCCCCGTAGTCGCCCACCGGACCGAGGACGGAAACGTGCACGTGCTGATGGGACAGCGCCGCACGCTCGGAGCGCTCGAAGCAGGACGGAACCGGATCCCCGTGCACATCGTGGACAACCCCGAAGAAGCGGACCGGCTGGCAACACAGGTCGTCGAGAACGACCACCGGAGCGCACTCACGGACGCTGACCGCGCCGAAGCGTTCCACCAGATGTCACTGCTCGGAGTCAGCGCCAGCGTCATCGCCCGCAAAATGGGAGCCAAGAAGGCCGTCGTGGACACCGCATTGAAAGTGAGGTCCAACCCGACCGCAGCCCAGGCACTCGAACTAGGGCTGACGCTGGAACAGTCAGCCGTGATCGAGGAATTCGCGGACGCCCCGGAAGCCGTGGCCACGTTGGAACGGCTCGCCCTGGAGAACCCCGGCGGCTTTGCCCACCAAGCCCAGCGCCTCCGCGACGAGCGCCGTAACGCCGCCCTGATCGCCGAGGCGACAGCCGAGGCCCAAGCCAAGGGCCTGAGCGTGCTGGAGGAAGACCCGGGTTACTACGACTACAAGGGAGCGGCCGCCATAATCTCCAAACTGACCACCCCCGAAGGCGTGCCGCTCACGGATGAGGACGCGGACGCCGTTTATCTCGGCACCGGCTACAGCGGCCTGTACAGGAGGTTCGCGGTGGCCGACTGGAACGCCCGTGGTTTGCGCAAGGAAGGGAAGGCCCCCTCCGGAGGCATGACCGAGGAAGAGAAGGCCGCGCGCCGGGAGGTCATCGAGAACAACAAGGCCATGGACTCGGCCCAGGTGGTACGTCGGGACTTCGTCAAAGCCCTGCTCTCCCGCAAGGCACTGCCCAAGAACGCCCACAGGTTCATCGCCCACACCATCGCCCACTCCAACTACATCCTGGGCAAGGCCTTGAACAAGACCTCCCTGACAGCGGAACTGCTGGGCACCGGCGATGGGCACGGCGAGTTCAAGGCCTACGTGGACAAGCCCTCCACCAAACCCGAAACGGTCACCCTCGCCACCATGATCACTGCCTACGAAGGGAACATCGACCGCACCAGCTGGCGGAACCGCCACAGCGATACCCGCTACTACCTCACCGAACTCATGGCCTGGGGGTACGAACCCAGCGACGTGGAGAAGATCATCCTCACCGACCCCGACACTCCCACCGGGGAAAACACCGGCGCCGACGAACCCGACGCGGCCTAACCTTCTTTGCCGGGCGGAACCCCCGCCCGGCAAAGCCCCGCCCACTCACCACGAACACGGCAGGGAACCTGAAAATGCCGGGGCGGTCCGCCGCGCCCGGGGTAACCACGGCAGCCACTCACCCGCGGCGGACCGCCATCAACGCCACACACCTCAACCATGCCGGGAGCCGCGCCACCAGGAACACCGTCGTTCCCGGAGCGTTGCGGCAGGCATCGGCATGACAAACAGATTCATCCCCAGCTGAACCCATGGATTTCCTTTTTCCGAGGGAAAACAGAATGAGCCGGCGCGCCCGCGCCGGCTCATTCGCCTTCTAGGCCGGGCAGATGGCCGGGGAACTGCACAGCTGCAGGATCCAGCTCCGGGCGCACACCTGGCGGAGTCCGTTATTCCGAACCGTAGATATTCCCCGAATACGGCCACGAAGTAGAAGGGATTCGAGGAAGAAATATCATCCTTGCCGGCGGTATCGCCAGATCAAAGGATTCGTGCTGTGATGTGAGGAAGTGATGCACCACGCATTCCCTGAGTAACCATGGGAGCGGATATGCCGATCCAGAGAACTTCAAACTGGCGCCTGCACGGAGGCATGGTTGCGAAAAAGGACCTCCTTGTCATTGGCATCTTCACGGCAATACTGTCCTGTATCGGCATCTTTGAGCTGATGCTCCGGAGCGGAAGATTGGCGGTCTTCGTCATCCCCCTGCTTGCAGCCGCCGGACTCTATGCGGCCTGGCGTGGATGGAAAAGGAGCCGAAACGTGTCCCCAAGCCCGGCCCGGCACAAATCCAGCCCGCCCAAAAGCAGGGTTGGACCTCTTTGGGCGAATCAACGAACCCTGGCGAACCGCCTCGTTGTCCTTTTCGTTTACATTGCCGGGCTGTGCTGGGCCGGCGTGGTGGTTTCCGGGGGGACGATGGCGACTGCCCTTCTCATGAGCTTCGCAATTCTAGCCACTATAGGAGCGGTTGGTTCATTCGTGTTCAGGCAGAAATCCAGAACCCCAACTGGCCACGGCTAGAAGCAGGTCGTCACCGACTCGGCCACGGTACGCTGGCTTTGTCATCGGCGGATCAGTGAGTCAGGAACCCGGCAGATTTGCGGGGACTTCAATGCTCGCAGGGTCCAGCTCCGGACGGACTCTCACCAGGCGCACAGGATGGCGGAAGGCCCTGCCGGACCAGGCGACGTCGGCCGAAACCTCCACGACCAGCGGCTCCACGAGAGTCAGGCGCACCGTGCCGCTTTCCTTGGTGAACCTGTCCAGCACCCTGTCGCTGATTTCCTCCGGCCACGGATGCTTCCCCCGCGGCGGGTGCAGATACCGGCCCAGGTCCCGGCCTGCCCGGGCCGACAGCGGAGTGGAGCGGCCGACAATCCGCAGCCGCCCACGCATCGGCAGGCCGACGACCACCGTCTCCGGCCGGGCCATCGGGCCGACGACGGCCGCGCAGACGTTCTGTACCCTGGAATCTGTTGTTGCGTTGACTTGCTCCCTCCTGCCAGGCGGAATACCGGCCCAGCAGCTCTACTGGTAGGGGCGACTACTCAGAAGTGCACTATTCGCTCCAAAATAAAAAACGTGGCTCCGCGTGGGCAGATTCTGGTCGCGGGTCCCCTGCGTAGCTTGTGCTCTTCCCAATGCAGCAAAAGGGAACCGTCTGCCGGGCCCGATCAGATTCTCCCTTCGTCGGGAAAACACCTAACCAACCATCCCGGGTGCAGCGATACTCCGGCAGTTGGGATTGGAGCCAACGCTGTCAAGATGAACTCACCCTGGTAGAGGAGAGGACCGAGGCGGCTTGAGCTCGTCATCCTGGGAGCTACGTCCAGGTGAAGGTGCGCCGTCACCGGATCTGGTCGTCATATCGAACCGGGTAGCCGAGCTCTTCCGCGGCTTCAAGAACGGCCTGGGGCGATCGGGGAATAAACGTCCAGGGCATGTTCTCCTCTGCGAGGAAGTTCACCTTCGCGGGCGTCAAGACGTTCGAACGGCCCAGGTACACCTCACGGACGGCGGAACGCTCGACCCGCCACGGCCCAGCAAAGCGCGCGAGCCAACGAAATCTCATCTGGAATTCAATATGTGAATCATCCAGGATCAGCAGAACCCACGGGCCCAGGACCCTATTCATTTTCCCGGGTCTTTCCAGGCCGCCCTCGAATACATAAGTCATCCGGATACCTTAAGTGGATTGAAATTTAGCCATGTCTGTGTCTTAGTATTGCTCTCCCCCGCATGAATTTCAGCTAGGGGTGAATCACCGACACCGAAATTCACGTCGAGTCCGAGTACCACGCCGCCTGGAGCATCACTACATTTGCCGCCGAAGATCCCGACCCCCGCGTCAACGACGTCCCTTGCGGTGATCGCACCGTATCCGAAAGCGCCACCCAACTGGTCAACTGTTCGGGCTGTGCTGTATTGCGCAGATAGATCGGCTCCGACAGCTGGAGTCTGCATCCCCAAACCTACCGTTTCGGTTGATCCGATCGTTATGTTCCCGTTTCGATCGTCAATTGCAATCACGATGCATACTTGGCCAAAACCGCCGAGCATAAATCCAGCCGACGCAACGCCGCACACGTGGAAAGACAATCGCATGCGCAGTGGCGGGGCAAAGGACGTTTCAACGACCGTGGACATGGCATCTTCCAGCTTCGAGTGCCCCGGTCACCTCCGGTGCCTGCCTGCCGGTCGGTATGGAAAGCACCTGTGGCTGGCATAGGTCCAGGCTGACGGCGAATCACATCTGCCGGTGAACTTGGTTCCGTTGATTACGTCGCGTTATCGGTGTCCGATGGACAGGCCGGGTCTGTCGTGTCACCCGTGGGAACACGTTCCAAATGAGCGTCACTCAGAGACTCCCGGCGATGGTCTCGACATGACGCCGTCAGAGCCAAGACTTCCTCGGCAGGACTACCGCTGTGTGGCCTCGAGCACTACCTGGGCATGGGGATGGGAATGACCCTTTCTCGACGGGAGAGGCTGTCTCTGAGCGAGTCTCTTTCCTCGAGCACGTCCAGGAGGGCGGTCGCGTAGGCTTTGAGCCGCTTGTCCAGGTCACGGTTGACCGCGGCGAGCCGGGCATTCCGCTCCTTTTCATTGGACAGGGCCATCCGCGGGACTGTGTAAATAACGGTGTATCCGGCTCGACACGCCGGGCGTTTGGCCTGGCGGGGAGGAGCCCGATATGGCCGCAACACTTGAGGCTGTGCCGAGTACCAAGACCGTTGAAAAACTGACAGACACTGCTGAGGTCGATGCCGCCCGTGAGCTGGTGAGGATGGCCAAGGAACAGGGCCTGGCGCTGACCGGCCCGGATGGGCTGCTGAAGCAGCTGACCAAGACGGTCATCGAGACTGCCCTGGACGAGGAATTGACCGAGCATCTCGGTTATGAACGGCGCGACACGGCGGCCAAGGACACCGCCAACTCGCGCAACGGCACCCGGTCAAAGACCGTGCTGACGGAGACGACCGGCCCGGTGCAGATCGATGTTCCGCGGGACCGGGAGGGTACGTTCGAACCGAAGATCGTCGCCAAGCGCCAGCGGCGGCTGACCGGGGTCGATGAGATGGTCCTCTCGCTCTACGCCAAAGGCCTGACGACCGGGGAGATCAGCGCCCATTTCGCCGAGATCTACGGTGCCTCTGTGTCCAAGGAGACGGTCTCGCGGATCACCGACCGGGTGCTTGAAGAGATGGCCGCCTGGCAGAACCGGCCGTTGGATGAGGTCTACGCGGCGATCTTCATCGACGCCATTGTCGTCAAGGTCCGGGACGGGCAGGTCGCCAACCGCCCTGTCTACGCCGCTATTGGTGTCACTCTGGCCGGGGAGAAGGACATCCTGGGCCTGTGGGCCGGCACTGGCGGGGAGGGCGCGAAGTTCTGGATGAGCGTGCTCACGGACATCAAGAACCGCGGCGTGAAGGACAGCTTTTTCCTGGTTTGCGACGGGCTCAAGGGCCTGCCCGAGGTCGTGGCGAATGTGTGGCCGCTGACGACCGTCCAGACATGCATTATCCATTTGATCCGCAACACCTTCCGTCTGGCCTCGAAGCAGGACTGGGACGCGCTCAAACGGGATGTGAAGCCGATCTACACAGCCGTGAACGCCACGGCGGCCCGGGCAGCGTTTGAGGAGCTTACGGAGCGCTGGGGCAGGAAATACGGGGCGATCGTGCGGCTCTGGGAAAACGCTTGGGAAGAGTTCATCCCCTTCCTGGACTACGACGTGGAAATCCGGCGCGTGATCTGCTCGACGGATGAAATCGTCAAGTCGGGTGCGTCAATCTTTCCTGGTTGGCTCCTGCTGCTGTTGACCGGGGTCGCCGAGGCTCCGGGGTCAAGGGCGGCCGTAGGCCGTCGCGCAGCGATCACGGCAGTGACCCTTGAGGACGGAGGGGCGGC
>NZ_JBFRHB010000068.1:0-12857 GCF_052115645.1 Arthrobacter sp. 2MCAF14
GGCGAGAACGGCTGGGCGATCCCGACCGCGAACAACGACGCGTCACCGACCGAACGCGATGACATCGAAGCCGCCGCGCTCTACGAGCTCCTGGAGACCCAGGTGGCCCCACGCTTCTACGGCTCCACGGTCTCCGCGGACGCCGGCGCGGCAGGTCCTTCGCAGTCCGGCCCGGAAGCCGTGCCGACGCATTGGGTGTCCATGATCAAGCACACCCTGGCCCACCTCGGCCCGGCCGTCTCGGCAGACCGGATGCTGCACGACTACGTCAACACCCTCTACCGCCCGGCGGCGGAGTCAGGACGGCGTGCCGTGGCTGGCTCCTTCAAGGAAGCGAAGGAGCTGGCGGCCTGGACCACCAAGGTCCGCACCGCCTGGCCGCAGCTGATCGTGGAACACGTCGATTCCATCGGCGTCTCCGAAGAACCCCAGATCGGCGACACCCTCCAGGTCAACGCCTACATCGCCCTGCACACCCTGACACCGGACGACGTCAGCGTCGAGGTGGCCTACGGGCGGGCTGAAGAAAGCGATGAGTTGGAGGACATCACCGTGGCCGAACTGAGCTCGTTCGAGGACCTCGGCAACGGGCGCCACCTGTTCACCGGGTCCATCCTGATCAACCGCTCCGGATCGTTCGGCTACACCGTCCGGGTCTTCCCGAAGCACCCCTCTTTGGCTTCGAAGGCCGAACTGGGGCTGATCGTCAACGCGTAGCGGCAAACTGGCTGGGTGGGCATCGCCCGCCCAGCCAGTCGAGCTACTGCTGGAAGACCGCTATCACAGCGAGGTCCCGCCCGGAGTAGAACTCGGCGTCCTGGAGGATCTCGCAAACCAACCCGAAGGACCGGTCCGTCCGGTAGGCCGCCGGGACCTGCCAAATCAGGGTGACGGGTGATTGGTCGTCCTCGGACACACTGTCTGCGAAATCGTGGAGTGAATCGTTGAGCGCATCCAGGTCCACCCCGTCGTACTCGGGGAAATCGAGCACCTGGCCGAACACTTCCAGGACGCCCTCCTTGTTTGCTGCCGGCGGCACCATCACGGTGCGGCGGCCGGCGTCGGACACTTGTTCCTGTAGTTCTTCCAGTGTCCACGTGTCTGCCGAATAGATTTTCATGGTTCCTAGGTGCGGTAGATGTTGATGGTGTTGCCTTGGACGACTTCCCGTTCGCCTGCCGCGACTAGCGCTCCTTGCCTGCGGTCATTGAGCTCGGACGTTGTCAGCCTTAGTTCGAACATCCGGCTGCCGGCCCCGGATTCGGCGACCAATTTGGGCAAGACGACCTTCTGGTCATCCTTGTTCCCGTTGATCACGAGCAAGCCGCGGTAGGCACCGCCCTCCGAGCTCACCAAGAGTTGCACAACACGCAGGGAGGGATCGTGCCACCGGGCCGCCGTCATCGGCTGGCCCTCCTCATCAAACCATTCCAGGCCCGTTCCCTTGTCCGGGAAACCTTCGTCCTGGGCCTGCAGGAACTCCTTGCGGAGCCGGATCACCCGTTTGGTGCTCCGGAGCATGTCATGCGATTCGGGTGTCTGGGTCCAGTCGATCCATGTCAGGGGGTTGTCCTGGCAATAGGCATTGTTGTTTCCCTGCTGTGTGCGCCCGAGCTCATCCCCGGCAGTAATCATGGGCACGCCGATGGAGATCATCAACGTAGTCATGAGGTTCCGTTTGGAAAGGGCACGGGCCGCGAGAATCCTCTCGTTCTCCGTTCGCCCTTCGAATCCGTGGTTGTAACTACGGTTGTCGCCGTGGCCGTCGCGGTTTTGTTCGCCGTTGGCTTCGTTGTGCTTGCGGTCGTAGGACACGAGGTCGGCAAGCGTGAAACCGTCGTGGGCGGTGATGAAGTTGAGGGAGGCGAGCCTCGAGCGCCCCGAAGGTTCAAAGACGCGGGCGGAGCCAGTCAAAGCGTCCGCCAGGACCCCAACGTTGCCGCCGGACATCCCGGCGTCGGCGGCGCCCCGGTCAGAGAGCCAGAAGCGGCGCACGCCGTCGCGGAAGTGATCGTTCCAGTCCACCCAGCCCTTGGGGAACCGTCCGGTCTGCCAGCCGCCGTAGCCCACATCCCACGGTTCGGAAATGAGCTTGGTCTTGGAGATCACGGGATCTTCCGTGATGCGCTTCAGGAAAGGGTGCTCGGGATCGAACTCGTTGCCAGCATTGCGGCATAGGGTCACGGCAAGGTCGAAGCGGAAGCCATCGATGTGGAATTCTTCCGCCCAATAGCGCAGCGATTCAATCGCCAGATCCACTACCTTCGGTTCGGCAAAATTGAGGGTGTTGCCGCAGCCCGTCGTATCGAGGTAACGGCCGTGGGCATCATGACGGTAGTACCGCTGCTCGCCCAGACCCCTGAAACTGACGGTGTCGCCGTCAGGCCCGCCTTCCGCCGTGTGGTTGTAGACGACATCGAGTATCACTTCGATCCCCGCCGCATGCAGGAGCTTCACCATGCCCTTGAATTCGTCCTGGACGGCGTGCGGGCCGGCCTGCTGGGCGGCTTGTGTAGCGTAGTCCGAATGGGGGGCGAAGAAGGCTGCGGTGTTGTAGCCCCAATAGTTGGTGAGGCCCAAGTACTGCAGGTGCTGCTCGTCGATGTGGAAGTGGATGGGAAGCAATTGAACAGCCGTCACTCCCAATGAATGGAAGTGCTCGATCATGGCGGGATGGGCCATGCCCGCGTAGGTGCCGCGAAGGTGCTCCGGGATATCCGGATGCAGCATGCTTTGCCCGCGGACGTGAGCCTCGTAGACAATGGTGTCGCGCCACAGCGTGCGCATCGGACGGTCGTCGCCCCAATCAAAAGCCGAGTCCATCCGCACGGAAGTCAGCAGTTCTCCCCGCTGGTGCACCGCCCGACCGTAGGGATCGAGCAACAGCTGCTCGGCGTCGTCGGCGTCAAAGTCCGGGGCAGGAACGGACAGTGGAAGCGCGTCCTCGTGGGCTGCTGCGCGGAAGCCGTACCGCGTGCCGAGCGGCAGCCCGTCCACAATCCCGTGGTGCACGCCGTCCTCAAGTTTGGGCAGCGCATGGACTTTCCATGAGTCGCCCGGGGCCTTGTAAGCGATTTCGACTCGAGCAAGTCCGGGGGCCCATACAGCGACGTTGACCCGGTCCGGAGAAGGGGTGTCGCGGTCGGATTTCCCGGGCAAGGGAACACTCAGCCCGAGCGGCGACGGCCGCGAGGCGTCCACTGTAGATGCTGTGTCAAAAATCGGCATAACCATTACTTGAGAGTTTAGTCTCCGACGCCAATTCTCCCCCGCCCGCGGCCCATATGACAGTGCCCATGCCCGGCGGTCTGAACCAGGCCGGCGGCCCCTGTGAACGCAAACAAGCCGCTCACCTGCTGAAACGTCGAACCATTCGGCTTGTTGCGCTTTTCGTGAAACCTGTCGTTTGAGCGGATTGTGTCGATTGCGCCGAATACGCCCGCTGCCCGCGGCTGGGTTCGTATCCTCGGCGCGGTCGTTGCATACTTTGGCTATACACCAATGTGGAGGTAATTGTGCGAATCGCCCTTGCTCAACTCATCAGCGGCCGCGAGCTGGCAGACAACCTGCTCCTGTTGGAAGGCTACGCCCGCCGGGCAAAAGAGGGCGGCGCCGAGCTCGTGGTATTCCCGGAAGCGACCATGCGGGCGTTCGGGAATTCCCTGCTCCACATCGCTGAGCCCCTGGACGGGCCATGGGCCAGCCAAGTGCGGAAGATCGCCCAGGATCTTGGAATCGTGATCGTGGCCGGAATGTTCACCCCCGGGCTGGCCTCCGACGGCAGCAGCAACGGCAAAGTCCGGAACACGCTGATCGCCACCGGGCCCGGGGTGGACACCAGCTACGACAAGATCCACCTCTTCGACGCCTTCGGCTTTGCGGAATCGGATACCGTCGACGCCGGCACCGATCCGGTGACGTTCGTCGCCGGTGGTCTCACCTTTGGCCTGGCCACCTGCTACGACATTCGATTCCCGGCCCTCTTCACCGCCAATGCCGACCGCGGCGCCGATGTGAATATCGTGTCCGCTTCCTGGGGTGCCGGGCCTGGGAAGGCGGAGCAGTGGAAGCTGCTCGCGCGTGCCCGGGCGATCGACACCACGACCTTCGTGCTGGCATGCGGCCAAGGCGATCCCGCGAGCCAAGGCCGTGAACCTAAGGGTGCAGCGCCCACCGGAGTGGGGCACTCGGTCGTCGTGTCTCCCTTGGGGAACGTGCTGGAAGAGCTCGACGCCGAACCCGGCCTCTTGTTCGCGGAGCTGGACGCCGCCGTCGTCAAGGAAGCGCGGGTCAAGCTCCCGGTCCTGGCGAACCGCCGCGACTTCTAACTCCGATATCTAAAGGGAACAGTAACGCTCGCTCACCAAAAGAAGTGAGCGAGCGTTACTGTATTTGGCGCTATAAGTGAGCGAGCGTCCATCTGAAACACCCTATAAGTGAGCGAGCGTCGGCTGTGCCGCCAACCTTCTTGCTATTTGGCCGCGCGCTGCCTTGAGACCTCGTACAGGGAGATGCCCACGGCCATGGAGGCGTTGAGCGATTCCATGGCGGAGTCGATCGGGATGGAGATGATCTGGTCGCAGTTTTCGCGGACCAGGCGGCTGAGGCCCTTGCCCTCGGAACCCACGACAATGCACACGGGATCGGTGGCCAGGGCGAGATCCGGCAGCGAGACATCGCCGTCGCCGTCCAGGCCCAGCACGAAGATGCCCATCTGTTTGAACTGCTTGAGCGCGTTGTTCAGGTTTGCCGCGCGGGCCACGGGAACGCGGACCGCCGCGCCGGCGCTGGTCTTCCAAGCCGAAGCGGTGACGCCTACGGAGCGGCGCTCCGGGACAATCACGCCGTGCCCGCTGAAGGCGGAAACGGAGCGGATGATGGCGCCCAGGTTGCGTGGGTCGGTGATGCCGTCGAGCGCAACGAAGAGGGGCGCGTTGGGGATGTACCCCTTCTTCCACTTGGTGACCGTCTCTTCGGCGAGGTCGTAAGCATCCTGGTATTCGTACGGCGGGATCTGCAGTACGAGGCCCTGGTGGACAGCGTCTTCGGTCATGCGGTCCAGCTCGGGCTTACCGGTTTCCAGCAGCGGGATGCCACGTTCGGCAGCGAGCTTGAGGGACTCCTTGACGCGGTCGTCCATCTCGATCCGAATGGCAACGTGCAGTGCCTTCGCGGGGATTCCGGCGCGAAGCGCCTCCACCACGGAGTTGCGTCCGGTGACGACTTCCTCGGTAGCGCGGCCCTTCGGGCCTGAGCGGGCGCCCGGGTTGGAGCGGCTGGCACCCCCGGCCGCGCGCTTGGCCGCGGAGCGCTCGGCAAGCTGCTTGCTCTTGTACGCCTTGTGGTACTCGCGGTCCTCAGCCTTGGGGGTTGGACCCCTGCCTTCGAGGGCCTTTCGACCGTGGCCACCGGTTCCGGTGGTGGGGCCCTTCTTGCTCTTGACAGCCCGGCGACCGTTGTTGGCCATGAATTCCACCCTTGATTGTGTTGAGTACGTCTGCAATCAAGTCTACTGAATCAACTTAAATCGGGACGACGGCGCTTTCTCAATCCCTCTTGAGGCTCCAGCTGGCTCCATCGGCGCCATCCTCGACGGCGATACCGGCTGCCGCGAGAGTGTCGCGGATCGCGTCGGAAGCCGCCCAATCCTTGTTCACCCGCGCCTCGGCGCGAGCCTGCAACTGGGCTTCCACGAGGACCTCAAGGGCCTGGGCAGTCTCGGAGTTCTCCTGGACTTCGCCGCGGACGTCGTTCAATCCAAGCACGGTGGTCATGGCCATCACGGCCCGGAGCGCCTGCTCGGCCCCGGCGTCGTCTCCGGACGCCAGAGCGGTGTTCCCCGCCCGGACAGTCTCATGCAGCGCGCCGAGGGCCTGCGGGACGTTGAGGTCGTCATCCATGGCAGCAGCAAAGGCATCCGGAACGGGGCTCGACTCAGGGTGCGCGGCGAAGTCGCCACCGAACTTCTTGGAAGCCTTCGCAACAAAGCCGTAGATCCGCTCTACTGCCGCCGCAGCCTCCTGGAGCGAGGTGGGCCGGTAGTCCAGGATGGAGCGGTACTGCGCCTGGCCAAGGTAGTACCGGACAACCCGCGGACTGGCGAGCTCGAGCATTTCCGAGGGGCTCACTGTATTGCCCACGGATTTGGACATCTTTTCGCCCTCATACGTGACCATGCCGTTGTGCAGCCAGAAATTGGCGAATCCGTCACCCGCGGCCTGCGATTGTGCCATCTCGTTCTCGTGGTGCGGGAAGCGGAGGTCCAATCCGCCGCCGTGGATGTCGAACTGCTGGCCCAGGTACTTCGTGGCCATGGCGGAGCATTCAAGATGCCAACCCGGCCGGCCCGTTCCCCACGGCGAAACCCAGCTCGCCGTCGTCGGCTCCCCGTCCTTGTAGCCCTTCCACAGCGCGAAGTCGCGCGGGTCGCGCTTCCTGCTGCTGAATTGAGGCTCGACGTCGGCGGCTCCCTGCATGTCGTCGATGTTCTGGCGGGTCAGCGAGCCGTACTTGCTCCAGGAGCGGACGTCGAAGTAGACGTCCCCGGAGTCGTCCAGCGCAGGGTAGGCATGGCCGCGGTCGACGAGCCTTTGAATGAGGGCGTGCATCTCCGGGATGTGGCCGGTGGCACGAGGCTCATAGGTGGGGCGGGAAACGCCCAGGACATCGTAGGCCTGCTCGAATTCCTGCTCGTAGCGGTAGGCCAGGGCCCACCACTCTTCCTCGGCCTTGGCTGTGGGTTCCTCGGCCCAGTCCGGTCCGAAGGACTGCGCCGACTTGGCGAGGATCTTGTCGTCGATGTCCGTGACGTTGCGGACAACAGTGACACGCAGGCCCCGGTATTCAAGCCAACGGGTCAACTGGTCGAAGGCGATCGCGGAACGGACATGCCCCACGTGCGGCATTCCCTGCACCGTGGCACCGCAGTAGTAGACGCTGGCCTTGCCGGCTTCAAGGGGAACGAAGTCGCGGACTTCGGCGGATGCAGTGTCGTAAAAGCGCAGGGTCACCGCTCCAGATTAGCGGATGCGCACCCTCTGGCTTCGTTGCCCACCATCTATCCCTGTTTAGGCGCTATTTGGGCGCTATCGCTTTGGGGCGCCGCCGGCACGGCGTAGACGAGTGCAGTGGCGACGGCGGAGATGCCCTCGCCACGCCCTGTGAAACCTAGGCCATCGCTGGTGGTTGCCGTGACGCTGACGGAAGCTCCTGCGGCGGCGCTGAGGACGCGCTGCGACTCTTCACGCCGGGGCCCGAACTTTGGCCTGTTGGCAACGAACTGCACTGCCACGTTCCCGATCTCAAAGCCGGCAGCCCGGACAATCCTGGCCGCCTCCCCCAGCAACTTCACCCCGGACGCACCAGCGAATTCGGGACGGTCGGTGCCAAAATGCGTACCGAGATCACCAATGCCGCAAGCGGAGAAGAGCGCGTCAGCAGCCGCATGGGCAACGCAATCGCCGTCGGAGTGCCCGGAAAGTCCGCGCTCCCCCTCCCAAAACAGCCCGCCGAGCCAGAGCGGCTGCGGATCGTTGTCAGGTGCATAAGCGTGCACGTCCACCCCGATGCCCGTGCGCGGCAGAATCATGGCCGCTTTCTCCGAGCCTGCCATCAGCCTTCCACCCAGCGGACTCCGAGCGGCCCCTCCAGCAGGCCCTCCGCAATGATGAGATCCAAAGGCGTGGTGATCTTCAGCGACTGGCTGGCGCCCCGGACCGCGTGGACCGGCACGCCCAGGAGCTCGACCAGCATGGCGTCATCCGTGACTGCCGCCGACTGCTCGTCGTCGAACGTCGCGGCCGCCGCGTGGGCGCGCAACAAAGTCTCAAAGTCGAATCCCTGCGGAGTCTGCACCGCACGAAGTTGTTCGCGCGGGGCGGTGCCGGTGACGATCTCCGGCGCGATTCCGGCGTCGTCCCCGTCAGTTTCCGCAACCATCTTGACGGTATCCACCACCGGAATGGCGGGGATGACCGCCTTGGCGCCCGACAAGAGCGCCATGGCAACGCGATGGAAGACCCGTTCGGGAGTCAGTGCACGCGCGGCGTCGTGAACCAGCACTGCGCGTGTTCCCTCAAGGACTGCCCCGAGGGCGGCGCGGACCGAAGCGGCACGGGTAATTCCGCCGTCGACCACTGTGATCAGCGGACCGTCAACGCCCAGTTCTTGCCGGAATTCCTCGCAAAGCTCGCGCAGCTCCAGGTCCCCTGCGGGGACGGCAACGCAGATCTGGCGTGCAACGTCCGCCGCCGCGACGCCGCGAAGGGCATGGGTGAGGATCGTTTCGCCGCCCAGCGGAACTTTCGCCTTGGGCATGCCGTAGCCAAGACGCTCCCCGGAGCCTGCCGCAACGACGACGACGGCGGTGGCCTCGCGCTGGGATGGTGTAGTCATGCGCCCAAGCCTACGTGGTGCCCACCCGCCCAACTAGCTGGCAGCAAGTGTCGTTTTGGGCGCTCAGAACGACATCTGCTGCGTGGGCCCACGCCGTCAGGGTTCCCTGGCCGAGCTTGCGAGGCGAGGGGGGCGGTGGGGTCAGTTGGGCTTTTGGGCAAAGGAAACCCCGGCAGCAGGTTGCTACCGGGGCTCAAATCTTTGAATCTCTGTTAGGAAGCCAGAACTTCGTCGAGAACGCTTGCGGCCTTCTCTTCGTCGGTCTTCTCAGCCAGTGCCAGTTCTGAAATCAGAATCTGACGGGCTTTGGCCAGCATTCGCTTTTCACCTGCGGAAAGGCCGCGATCGTGATCACGGCGCCAAAGATCGCGGACGACCTCTGCAACCTTGATGACGTCGCCGGAAGCAAGCTTCTCCAGGTTTGCCTTGTAGCGACGGGACCAGTTGGTGGGCTCTTCAGTGAACTCGGCACGGAGAACGTCAAATACGTGCTCCAAGCCTTCCTTGCCCACTACGTCGCGGACCCCAACAAGGTCTACGTTTTCTGCTGGAACTTCAATGGTCAGATCACCCTGAGCCACCTTGAGCTTGAGATACATTTTCTCTTCGCCCTTGATAGTGCGCATCTTGATTTCTTCAATTTTTGCTGCACCGTGGTGAGGGTAAACTACTGTCTCGCCGACCTCAAAAACCATGTGGACTTTCCCCTTTCCCGCAGACCAGTTTATCACGCTTAAGGCATACGATTGGCACGGAAAGGGGTCCTGAGCCCTGTAAATACGCGGAAAATGGCCTTTTCGACCCTCCGGCACCCTCTTGACGGGAGGGCATAAAAGTGCATTGGACGCAGCGTTCCGGATGACCCTACTCCTTCTGGAGGGCCGCCACAATGGTGATCGGAATCCTTGTTCCTGCTAGTTTGCCGATAGGCTATGGCTGAAAAGTGTTCCAATGACTCTTAGAGGAGTACGTGTCGTGCGCATTACTGCGATGAACCGTGTCCAGCGCGGCAAACTGGCGATGGCGGCGGCCGCCATCAGCATCGGTCTCTTGTCCGTGACCGGCTGTGGCTATATCAATCCCCAGCAGACCAACGAGCAGTACTCTCCGTCTGACGGCGTCAGGGAAGACCTCGGTTCGCTTCAGCTGCGCAACATGCTCATCGTCTCCACGGATGCCAACAAGCCGGGACGCGTCATTGGTGCCGTGTTCAACACCTCCTCGAGCGATGCAACCCTGACCATCAGTGGTGCCGGCGGGTCACAGGCGACCATTCCGGTCAAGGCCAAGTCCCAGACCTACCTCAACGAGACCACGGACGCCGCGGTTCTGAGCACGAGCGGCGGAGCCCCTGGCTCCATGGTTTCCGTGACCATCAAGACCGGCTCCGATTCCCGCGCCGTGCAGTTCCCGGTCCTGGACGCTTCCTTGAAGGAATACGCGAAGTACCTCCCCACCGCTTCCGCTTCTCCGAGCCCCTCGGTCAGCGGTTCCGCCACCCCGAGCAGCAGCGCGACTCCGGGCAGCAGCGCGACCCCGACGCCGAGCGCGAGCGCCACCGGCCACTAGGCGGCCAGCGGCCAGCGTCGCTCGGGTCGGCAACACGCTGGATCCACGAAGACAAAAAGGAAGGGCTCCCAATGGGAGCCCTTCCTTTTGCTGTAGCTTCCTACGGCTCGAACTTGTAGCCCAGGCCCCGAACCGTCACGAGGTAGCGGGGAACCGAGGGGTCCGGCTCGATCTTGCTGCGCAAGCGCTTCACGTGGACGTCCAAGGTCTTGGTATCGCCCACGTAGTCGGAACCCCAGACGCGGTCGATCAACTGCCCACGGGTGAGCACACGGCCCGAATTGCGAAGGAGCATCTCGAGGAGTTCGAACTCCTTCAGTGGAAGCGATACCTGTTCGCCGTTGACGCTCACCACATGCCGCTCGATGTCCATCCTCACCGGGCCGGCCTGCACGGTGGATGTGATGAGCTCCTCCGGCTCGCCTTGCCGGCGCAGCACGGCACGGACGCGCGCGACGAGTTCCCTGGAGGAGTACGGCTTGGTGACGTAGTCGTCCGCGCCAAGCTCCAGTCCAACTACCTTGTCGATTTCCGAGTCCTTGGCCGTCAGCATGATGACCGGGACGCTGGAACGCTGGCGCAGTTGCCGGCAAACCTCAGTGCCAGGAGTCCCCGGAAGCTGCAGGTCCAGCAGAACCAGGTCGGCCCCGTTGCGGTCGAACTCCACCAAGGCGTCACTCCCGTTGTCCACAACCTGGACGTCGAAGCCTTCCTTGCCCAATAGGTAGGACAGGGGGTCGCTGAACGACTCTTCGTCCTCCACGATCAGAATCCTGCTCAAGCGCCAGCTCCTTGCTCTAGGGCGCGCACAGCGCCCGTCGATTGAATCACGCTTCGGGGCTTCGCCCCGGCGTCGTCGTCCTCCTGGCCTTCCATTTCCGGAAGGCGGATGGTGAAAGTAGAACCTTGGCCGGGCTGGGACCAGACGGTGACCTCGCCGCCGTGGTTGGACACCACGTGCTTGACGATACTCAGGCCCAAGCCTGTTCCCCCGGTCTGCCGGGATCGCGCGGCATCCACGCGGTAGAAGCGTTCGAAGATGCGTTCCTGGTCCTCGGGGCTGAGACCCTCGCCCTGGTCTGTGACGGAAATGGCAACCACGCCCTCTTTGGCGCGGACCCCCACTCCCACACGGGTGTTCTCCGGCGAATAGCGGATGGCGTTGTCGATCAGGTTCCGCAAGGCGGTCACCAACAGGTCCTGGTCGCCGAAGACCATCGTTTCCGTTCGGCCCCCGACGACGATCTTGATGTTCTTGAGCTCGGCCGGGAGCTGCGAGCGGTCCACGGCCTCGGAGATCACCGTATTGATGTCCACGGCGTGCCCTTGCTGTGCCACATTGGCTCCCTGAAGCCGGGACAGCTCAATGATGTCCTGCACCAGCGCGGCCAGCCTTGTCGATTCCTTGTGCATGCGCTTCGCGAAGCGACGCACGGCTTCTTCGTCGTCCGGGCTTGCCTCGAGCGCTTCCGCCAGCAGGGAGATGGCGCCCACTGGCGTCTTGAGTTCATGCGAGACGTTCGCGACGAAGTCGTTGCGGATCTCTTCGGTGCGGGTGATTTCGGTGCGGTCATCGGCCAGCAGGACGATATATTCCCACCCGAGCATGGCTGCCCGCACCTGCACCACGATGGTTCCCTTGCCCAGTGGGCCGCGGGGTAACTCGTAAGTCTCTTCCAGGATCACGCCGTCGCGCCGGACCTTTGCGGTCATGTCCAGCAACTGCTTGTGCACCACGGTGTGGCCCCTCACGAGGCCGTACGCGTAGGCCGCGGGACTGGCCCGGACCACGCCGTCGATCGCGTCCACCACAACGAAAGCGCGCCCGACGACGGACAGCACTTCCGCGGCTCCCTCCGGAAGCAGCGGCTCGGTGACGTCCAGGTCCACGATCTTCCGCTGCCGTTCACTAAGCCTGAACGCGAGCACGCCAAAGACGCCGCACGACAGGCCGACTAGACCTGCGATGACACCGATGAGCACTGGATCCACGGATCTAGCTTATGCGCTCAAAACACTGCAAAATATGGAACGGTCACCAAACCGCCCCGATTCAGCTAACGTTCACCTAAAGGTGCGCAATCGTTCATTGAGCACTGCCACCCTTACTAGTTGGACCGTAGTTAGCTGTGATGATTTTCGCGCCGCCAGAAGGGTGCGGAGGAGATTTCCAAGGAGAGGACGCCACCGTGCGCAAGGTTTTTCAGGAGGAGCTCATCCAGGTCGGTGAGGACCTCATCGAGATCTCAAAGCTGGTCACTGAGGCGATCCAGAACGCGACCACCGCATTCGAAGGTGCCGACGTCGATCTTGCCCAGGACGTTATTGCTGCCGATGCCCGGATCGATTTCCTGCAGAACGGCCTCGACGAACGGGCCATCGACATCCTGGCCCTCCAGGGCCCCGTGGCAAGCGATCTCCGGATGATTGTCGGCTCCCTGCGGATGAGCGCATCCCTGGAGCGCATGGGTGACCTCGCCCGGCACGTGGCCCAGCTGGCCCGTTTGCGCTACCCGGCCACGGTCATCCCCGAGCAGCTGACGGCAACGTTCAAGGACATGGCCCGCCTCGACCTCGAAATCGTCCAGAAGGTCACCCTCCTCTTGGAGTCACGCGACCTGGAAGTTGCCCGGGACATCCTCAAGCTCAACATCCGGGTGGACGATCTGCACCTGAGCGTCTTCAGGGCGATCGCCGATCCCGCCTGGGCCGAGACTGCCGCCACCACAGTGGATGTGGCCCTCGCCAGCCGCTACTTCGAGCGTTTCGCCGACCACGGCGTCTCGGTTGCCCGCAAGGTGACCTACCTGGTCACCGGTGAATGGCAGCCAGAAGGCTTCTAGCCCGTCTTTACAAACAACGACGGCGGCCGGCCCACCTCGCAAGGTGGGCCG
>NZ_JBFRHB010000069.1:0-12188 GCF_052115645.1 Arthrobacter sp. 2MCAF14
GCCCCCAGAGTGGGCAACGCGCCGTCGTCGTTAATCGGGTTAAGCCTGTCACGTCGCGCAACTTTTTAGGGTCAAGGCTTGGCGGAGACCCCGGATTCCGCGGCTGCACCGATCCACGGAGTCCAAAAGACTGCTTTGCGTGACAACCACCCAAAATAATTACGAAACCCTTCTTTTGCGTAATCGGATCAAACGGGTACTGTACTTCCTTAGGCGAGCCTAAGTGTGGCTCCCCTAACGAAAGATTCCACATGACCGCGAACTTCCTGATCGGCCTGCGCGAGGGCCTCGAAGCCACCCTCGTGGTGGTCCTGCTGATGGCCTATCTCGTCAAGACCGGACGCCGCTCGCTGCTCCCCCGGCTTTGGGCCGGCGTCGGCATCGCCGTGGCCGTTTCCATCGCCTTCGGCGCCCTGCTCACCTTCGGTCCGCAGGGACTGACTTTCGCTGCGCAAGAGGCGATCGGGGGCGGATTGTCCATTATCGCCGTCGCGCTCGTCACCTGGATGGTCTTCTGGATGGCGCGCACTGCCCGCAGCCTCGGCGGCGAGCTGAAGTCGCAAGTGGACAAAATGGCCGACGGCGCCGCGTGGGGCCTCGTGGTCGTGGCGGCATTCGCGGTGGGCCGCGAAGGACTCGAGACGGCACTGTTCCTTTGGGCCGCTGCCCAGGCCGCCGGCGAATCGTCACAGCCGCTGCTCGGCGCCCTGCTGGGCCTGGCCGTTGCTGCCGGGCTTGGATACCTGCTGCACCGAGGGGTCCTCAAGGTCAATCTCTCCCGGTTCTTCACCTGGACGGGCATCGGGCTCATCGTGATCGCGGGCGGCGTGCTCGCTTACGGCATCCATGACCTCCAGGAAGCCGGAATCCTGCCGGGGCTCCACAACCTCGCGTTCGACGTCTCAGCAGCCATCCCGCCGTCGTCCTGGTACGGCACCCTGCTCAAGGGCACCCTCAACCTTTCCCCTGCCACCACGTGGCTCGAAGCCGGGGCCTGGCTGCTGTACGTGATCCCGGTGCTTTACTTCTACATCCGCGCCAACGGTTCCACTCCCGCGAAATCTTCCGGCAACGCCGCGGCTTCCCAGGCCGCCAAAGCCGCCTAGACGCTTCTCGCACTCCACAACAGAAGGAAACCCCATGCCTGGCACTCCCCTGCCCAAAATAGCGCTGCCTAAAATGACCTCCCGCCGTCGGACGTCTTTTGCCATCGTCGCCGCGGCCGCCGCTGTTCCGCTGGTACTCACCGGCTGCACGGACAGCACAAAGATGCCCGGCCCCAGCGCTTCCGCCGGACCAATACGGGTCACCAGCACCAAGACCGAGTGCAAGGTTTCTACCGGGAGCGTCGCCAGCGGCAACCTGAGCTTCGCGGTCAAAAACGAAGGCACGGAAATCACCGAGTTCTACCTCCTCGCGGAGGACGGCTTGCGGATCGTCGGCGAAGTGGAGAACATCGGTCCCGGCCTGACCCGCAACCTGGTGATCACAGCCCCTGCCGGCAAGTACACCACCGCGTGCAAGCCTGGCATGCAGGGCGACGGTATCCGTGGGGCCTTCGAAGTCACGGATTCCGGAAGCAAGACCGGAGTCGATGCCGATTTCCAGACGCTCGTGGACACCGGCGTCCAGCAATACACGGCCTACGTCAAGGACCAGACCGAGCAGCTCGTGACCGGCACCAAGGCCTTCGCCGATGCCTACGCTGCAGGCGACGCATCCAAAGCCCGCGAACTCTACGCCGCGACCCGCATGCACTGGGAGCGGATCGAACCGGTCGCGGAATCCTTCGGCGACCTCGACCCCAAGCTCGATGCCCGCGAAGCCGACCTTGAGCCCGGCCAGGAATGGACCGGCTGGCATCGCGCGGAGAAGGACCTGTTCCCGCCGGCAGGTTACACGGCGCTGACGGCCACCGAGCGCGCCAAGATCGCCACGCAGCTCGTCGCCGATACCGAGGAGCTCGGCAAGCGCACCCGCACTGTGGTCCTCTCCGCGGACAAGCTCGGCAACGGGGCCAAGGAACTCCTGGACGAAGTCGCTCGCGGCAAGGTCACCGGCGAGGAAGAAATCTGGTCCCACACCGACCTCTGGGACTTCCAGGCCAACGTCGACGGCGCCCGGATCGCGTTCGAAAACCTCAAGCCCGCGCTTGCGCAGAAGGACGCCGCCCTGGCCACAAGCCTCGACGAGAAGTTCGCTGCCCTGCAGGCCGAGCTCAAGAAGCACGCCAAGGGTGACGGCTTCGCGTACTACAACGAACTCGGTCCGGCTGAGGTCCAGCAGCTCGCCGCACTGGTCGACGCCCTGGGAGAGCCGTTGTCCAAGCTCACCTCAGCCGTGGTCCTGTGAGCGGCTGCCCTTTCAACCACGAGCCCGCTGAGGTGCCCGACGGCGGGACGGAGGCTGCCGCCGTCGGGGCCGCCAAGGCGGCCAAGGGCGACAAGAGCGGCCTGTCCCGTCGGGGACTGTTCTCCCTCGCGGGCATGGGCGGCGTCGGTGCCGCGGCAGGCCTTGCCGCCGGATACCTCAGCCATGACGCAGTGGCCGCAGTGGCCGCCCCGGCAGGTACCGGAAGCAGCATGGTTCCTTTCTATGGCGAACGCCAAGCCGGCATCATCACTCCCGCCCAGGACCGTCTCCACATGGCCGCCTTCGACGTCACCATCGAGGACCGCGCGGCACTAATCCAGCTCCTGAAAGACTGGACCGCTGCGGCCGAAGCCATGACGGCCGGCCGCACGACCGGCGCGACCGGCGCCGTCGACGGCCCCTACGATGCGCCGCCGGAAGACACCGGGGAAGCCCTCGATCTGGCGGCCGGCAAGCTGACGTTGACATTCGGCTTCGGACCGGGCCTCTTCGAAAAGGATGGCAAGCCCCGCTTCGGACTGGAGGGCCGCAGACCCGATGCCCTGATCGACCTGCCGCATTTCCCTGGCGACGCCTTGCAGCCAGAACGCACCGGCGGGGACATTGTGGTCCAGGCGTGCGCGGACGATCCCCAGGTCGCCGTGCATGCGATCCGGAACCTCGCACGTATCGGCTTCGGCAAGGTGCGCGTCCGCTGGTCCCAGCTGGGCTTCGGCCGGACCTCCTCCACGTCCAGGGCCCAGACGACCGCACGCAACCTTTTCGGGTTCAAGGACGGCACAGCCAACCTGAAGGCCGAAGAACCTGCACTCCTCAACGAGCATGTTTGGGCCACCGCCGGAACCCACCCGGGTGAAGCGTGGATGGCGGGAGGCAGCTACCTTGTGTCCCGGCGGATTCGGATGCATATCGAGATCTGGGACCGGACTTCGCTCCGCGAACAGGAAGGGCTGATCGGCCGCACGAAGGGTGCCGGAGCGCCATTGTCCGGAGGAGAGGAATTCACGGCGCCGGACTTCGGGATCAAGGGCCGCGACGGAGAGCCGTTGATTCCGATCGATTCCCACGTCCGTCTGGCGCACGCGGACCAGAACAACGGTGTGAAGATGCTTCGCCGCGGATACAACTACACCGACGGTTCGGACGGGCTCGGCCACCTCGACGCGGGCCTGTTCTTCATCGCCTTCGTCAAGGACCCGCGGACGCACTACGTGCCCATGCAGATGGCCATGGCGAAGAACGACAAGCTGGCCCTGGAGTACCTCAAGCACACGGGCTCGGGCCTGTTCGCAGTGCCTCCGGGCATAAAGGCGGGCGGTTTCATTGGTGAGGGCTTGTTCGCGTGAAGCCGCCCGTCGTCGGACGCGGCACCGGCACTCGGTGACTTACCGGACCGCTGGCTAGGAAAGCGGCCGTCCGGCCATCCGTTCGAGCCGCTCGATGCGCTCACGCATGGGCGGGTGGGTGGCGAACAGCTTGGTCATGGCACCGCCGCGGAACGGGTTGGCAATCATGAGATGCGAAGTATTCACGAGGCGCTGATCCTGTGGCAGCGGCACTTGCTTCACGCCCGCTTCGATCCTGCGGAGGGCTGAGGCGAGCGCCAGCGGATCGCCCGTGAGCTCCGCGCCGTCGTGGTCGGCGTCGTACTCCCTGGTGCGGGAAATGGCGAGCTGGATCAGCGAGGCGGCAAACGGGGCCAGGAGCGCCATAGCGATCATGGCAATCGGGTTGGCGTTGCGCCGGTCCCCGCCGCCGAAGAACAGCAGCATCTGGCCCACCGAGGTAATGACGCCGGCGACGGCGGCCGCGATGGACGAGGTGAGGATGTCGCGGTTGTAGACATGCATGAGCTCATGCCCGAGGACGCCGCGGAGCTCGCGCGCGTCGAGCAAGTTCAGGATGCCTGCGGTGCAGCACACGGCGGCGTTCTTCGGATTGCGTCCCGTGGCGAAGGCATTGGGGGTCATGGTCGGAGAAATGTAGATCCGCGGCATGGGTTGGTTCGCGCGCACGGAGAGTTCCCGGACGATCTGGTACAGCTGCGGAGCCTGCGCTTCCGAAACCGGGTACGCGGCCATGGACCGGATGGCGATCTTGTCGCTGTTCCAATATCCATAAGCCGTTGTCGCGATGCCGATTAGTGCCATGATCCAGATGGGCGACGCACTGCGCGTGCCCACCCCGATCACGGCTCCGAGTCCCAAGAGCACCGCCCAGAGCACACCGAATAGCGCTGCGGTCTTCAGGCCGTTGTGATGATTATGCACTTCATTACTTTCTTGCAGTACGGCTTTTGTCTTGCATTGCATGCTGGTTCTGTTCCGATTAACGCCGACGGCTGCCCGGACGTTCCGCCCAACTAACTCGCAGTTGTTGTCGTTCTGGGCCGTTATAACGACAACAACTGTCAGCTACTTGGGCGTGGGGCTGAGCGCGGACTAGGGCACCGGGTGGAGCGAATCGTACTGGAGGAATCCGCGCTGCCCGCGCGCAACGAGCCACGCCAGAACTGCGCACAGCACGCCACCCAGGAGCAGGACCCAACCTTCGCTGAGGACCTTGGTGACGCCACCGGCGAGCATGTCCCCCACTCGAGGACCACCGGAAACCACCACGATGAACACGCCTTGCAACCGTCCCCGCATGTGGTCCGGGGTGGCCGATTGCAGGATGGTGGTGCGGAAGACGGCGCTGACGGAGTCTGAGATCCCGGCAAGGGCGCAACACATGGCCGCCGGGATGATCAACAGCGTGACCCCGTCGCGCCCGGCGTCCCCGGCAAGGACCACCACCAGGCCGAAAGCTGCGATCGAGAAGCCCCATCCGGCCACGGACGACACCACCGCACTGCCCTGGCGCCGCACCCTTCCCAGGGGCCCGGAGAATAGTCCCGCCAGGAAGGCGCCGACGGCCACCGAGGCGAGCAGCACACCCACGGTAGTGTCGCCACCCCCGATCATCGTGGCTCCGATCGCGGGCATGAGGGCGCGCGGCTGGGCGCAGATCATCGCTACGAGGTCGATGATGAACGTCATGCGGAGGTTGGGCCGGGTGCCCAGGAAACGGAAGCCCTCGACGACGGAGCGCAGGCCGGGTGCCGACGCGTTCGCTGCCGCAGGAAGGGCGGGGAGCTTGAAGAGGCTCCACAGCGCGAAGGCGAAGCTCAGGGCATCGATCGTGTAGGTCCAGCCAAAACCGCTCGAAGCAACCAGCACACCGGCCAGCAGGGGGCCAGCCGTCATGGAAATGCCCATGTTGAGCATGCTCAACGCGTTGGCGGCGGGCAGCAGTTCCTTCCGGACCAGCAAGGGAATGATGGCGCTGCGCGCGGGCGCGTTGATACCTTGCGCGCCGCTCTGGATCGCGACGAGGAGGAACAGGATCCAGACATTGTTCAGCTGGAACCACGCTTGGAGTGCCAAGGCCACGCTGCAGGCCCACAAAACGAGGGACGCAACAATAGCGACTTTCCGCCGGTCATAGGCATCCGAAAGGGCGCCGCCAAACAAACCCGCAATCACGAGCGGAACCAGGGCAAAGATGCTGAGCAGGCCCACGTAGAGGCTCTGTTGGGTGATGCTGTAGACCTCGAGGCTCACGGCAACCAGGGTCAGCTGGGATCCGACCATCGATACCGAAGACCCCAGCCACAGGCGGCGGAATGCGGGGCTTTCGCGAAGCGGGGTCATGTCAGCCAGGAGTTTTGCCACCGTCCAACCCTACCCACCAACGCGTCCGCCCTCCCGGGGCGCTGCGTGGGGCGGGGCTCGCCGCTGCGGTGTGGGCCGCCGTCGGGCCGCGTGGCTCTGTCGCGCGCCCGAGTCCCGGCCGCCGTCGGCGGGTTCATCCGAAGTTAGCCTCACCTTATTGTGAAGTACTCATAATAAGTGCTTCAATGGGCGTATGGCAGATCACACGGCAGACCAGGAAGCGTGGGCTTCCGCCCTGCATTCCCACGGACGCCGCGTGACCAAACAGCGTCTTGCGGTCCTTGCGGCTGTTCAGCACAATCCACATTCCCCGGCCGAAGGCATCCTGGCTGCCGCGCGCAAGGATCTTCCCGAACTGACAGCGCAGTCTGTTTATGTGGTGCTGAGCGACCTCACGGACCTGCAGATGCTGCGACGCTTCGAACCGCCCCACTCTCCCGCGCTGTACGAGACTCGGGTGGGCGACAACCACCACCACGCCGTCTGCATCAGTTGCGGCCGGGTGGAGGATGTCGACTGCGCCGTAGGCCATGCCCCCTGCCTCACCCCGCACTGGGATGAGCACTCCAAACCCATGACCATCCAGATCGCAGACGTCCTGTACCAAGGCATCTGCCAGGACTGCCAGGCCAAACAACAGCTTCCTACTCAAACGCAAGTAACCACGAAATAGGAGAACGATGACCGCGAACATCTCGACCACCCAGTCGGGCGCCCCCGTCACCTCGGACGCGCATTCCCAGTCCGTTGGTGCCGATGGTGCCATCATTTTGACCGACCACTACCTGGTGGAAAAGCTCGCCCAGTTCAACCGCGAGCGCGTCCCGGAGCGTGTTGTCCACGCCAAAGGTGGCGGCGCTTTCGGTACCTTCAAGACGTCCTCGGACGTTTCCAAGTACACCAAGGCAGCTTTCCTGCAGCCCGGTGTCGAGACGGACATGCTCATCCGTTTCTCCTCCGTCGCAGGCGAGAACGGCTCCCCTGACACGTGGCGCGACCCCCGCGGCTTCGCCGTCAAGTTCTACACTTCCGAGGGCAACTACGACCTCGTGGGCAACAACACCCCGGTGTTCTTCATCCGCGACGGCATCAAGTTCCCGGACTTCATCCACTCCCAGAAGCGCCTCCCGGGCACCCACCTGCGTGACGCCGACATGCAGTGGGACTTCTGGACCCTCTCCCCCGAGTCCGCACACCAAGTCACCTGGCTCATGGGCGACCGTGGCCTGCCGGCTTCCTGGCGTGAAATGCAGGGCTACGGCTCGCACACCTACCAGTGGATCAACGCCGAAGGCGAGCGCTTCTGGGTCAAGTACCACTTCAAGTCCAACCAGGGCGTCAAGTCGATCACCGGCGACGAGGCCGCCGAGTTGGCCGGCTCGGACGCGGACTTCTACATCCGCGACCTCCAGGAAAACATCGCCGCCGGCAACTTCCCGTCCTGGGAACTGCACGTCCAGGTCATGCCTTACGAGGACGCCAAGACGTACCGCTTCAATCCGTTCGACCTCACCAAGGTGTGGCCGCACTCGGACTACCCGCTGATCCACGTGGGCACCATGGAGCTCAACAAGAACCCGGAGAACTATTTCGCGCAGATCGAGCAGGCCACCTTCGCGCCGTCGAACTTCGTTCCGGGTATCGCTGCCTCCCCGGACAAGATGCTGCAGGCCCGCATTTTCTCCTACGCTGACGCACACCGTTACCGCGTGGGTACCAACCACGCCCAGATCCCGGTGAACCAGCCGAAGAACCAGGTCAACAACTACAGCCAGGACGGCGCGGGACGTTACCTGTTCAACGCTCCTTCGGTTCCGGTCTACGCACCGAACTCCGTGGGTGGCCCGGCTGCTGTTGAGCCGCAGAACCCGGCCGGTGGCTGGGAGAACGACGGCGAGCTGACGCTCTCCGCACACTCCCTGCACGCCGAGGACGGCGATTTCGTCCAGGCCGGCGCACTGTACCGCGAGGTCTACGACGACGGCGCCAAGGCCCGCCTGCTGGAGACCATCACGGGCGCTGTGGGCGGCGTCAAGAGCCCCGGCATCAAGGAACGCGCCATCCAGTACTGGACCAACGTCGATGCTGAACTCGGCGCCAAGCTGCGCGCCAACCTCGGCGCAGGCGAAGGCGAGTCGGCTGCAGAGGCAGCCAACAAGCTGTAACAGCGTCAACAAACGAGGCGACCCCGCTGCGGATTCTCCGCGGCGGGGTTGCTTTTTTATACCCATGAATAGCGGGCCTGATTACCGTTCCGCGGCGGGTTTTCCACATAGCCGAGAATGTCTCTGGCTAGCTCGGCATTGTGATCCATAGGATCCTTACATGAGCACATTTACCGGGATCCCGGCAGAGGCCATCGCCTTCTATGCCGAACTTGAAGAGAACAACAACCGCGAATGGTGGTTGGCGCATAAAGACATCTACGACTCCGCCGTGAAGGAGCCACTGACGCTGTTGCTAGAGGAGCTTGAGCCACGATTCGGGCCAGGCAAGGTTTTCCGTCCGAACCGGGATATCCGCTTCTCCCAGGACAAGTCCCCCTACAAGACGGCACAGGGAGCGTTTGCAGCGGACAATGAGGGCGTGGGCTTCTACCTCCAGCTCAGTGCAGACGGCCTGTTGATCGGCGGCGGATGCCACTCGCGCACCCCGGAGCAGATTGCCCGGTTCCGTGCCGCCACGGATTCGCCGGCCAGCGGAGAGGAACTCCAGAAAATCGTCGATGCCATCGCCGCGGCAGGTTTCGCGGTGGAAGGAGAGAAGCTCAAGACCGTGCCTCGTGGTTTCGACAGAGACCATCCACGGGCCGAGCTCCTGAAGCACAAATCGCTGTCTGCTGGGATGACCCTGGGCGAACCGGAATGGATGTCCCGTCCCTCAGCCAAGGAAGAAATCGCGACGCGCTGGGAGGTACTGCGCCCGCTCGTGGAGTGGGTCAACGAGCGCGCGGCTCCGTAATCGTTGGGGTCGTTGGAGCAGACCGTGCCTTGGAGCCGTAACCCTTGGAATCGCATGGGAGCCATAACTCCTGGATCCAACGGAAAGCCCCCTCGAGCCGTGGAACATGCGTCCAAAGCTCGAGGGGACCGTGAAAGGGGTCGGGTGGGTCGGGTGGGTCGATCCGGTCGCTTAGACCCTGCTGAGGCTGTCTTCGTCGTCGCCGCTCTTGTCGGAAACAGCGGCCTTCCCGGACACCGCAGCCTTCGCCGAAGCGAACTTCTCGTTCAGTCGGGAGTGGCGCTGCCCGTAGGCAAAGTAGATTGCAAGTCCGATTACCAGCCAGATGGCGAAGAAGATCCAGGTCTCCACGGCCAGGTTTGTCATCAGGTAGACGCACAGCACTGCCGAGACCACGGGAAGCACCTTGCCGAACGGAACCCGGAAAGCGGGCTTCAGATCCGGGCGCTTCTTACGCAAGACCAGGATGCCCAGGCTCACCATGACGAAGGCCGAGAGGGTACCGATGTTGATCATTTCTTCGAGAAGATCCACGTTGGTCAGACCGGCGACGATTGCCACGGCCGCGCCGCAGATGATCTGGAGGCGGACCGGCGTCGAACGCTTGTCGCTCGTCTTGGACAGCGCGCGGGGAAGCAGACCATCGCGGCTCATGGCGAGGACCACACGGGCCAGGCCCATGAGCAGCACCATGATGACGGTGGTCAAACCGATCAGGGAGCCAAAGGCAATGACCTTGGCCGCGTCGGTGTTTCCGACGGCTTCGAAGGCCGTGGTCAGGGTGGGGTTCTTCGCTTCGGCCAGCTGTGTATAGGAAACCATGCCGGTCAGGGCGAGGGAGACCAGGATGTACAGCAGCGTGACGAGCGCCAGGCCGCCGAAGATGCCCCGCGGCAGGGTCTTCTGCGGGTTCTTGACCTCTTCCGCGGAGGTAGCAACCACGTCGAAGCCAATGAAGGCAAAGAACACCAAGGCTGCGCCGGCAAAGATGCCCAGCGTTCCGTACTGTGCCGGGACCGCACCAGTGAGGAAGCCGAAGAGGGACTGTTTCATGACATCCGCCCCGTCTGTGCCTCCGGTAGGCTGCGATGCCGGGACGAAGGGCGCGTAGTTGGAGAATTTCACGTAAGTGAAGCCGACAACAATCACGAACAGCACCACTGCGATCTTGATCAGCGTGAAGACGTTGCCCACGCGGGCGGACAGCTTGGTGCCGAGCACCAGGAGCACCGTGAAGATCGCGACAATCAGGAAAGCGCCCCAATAGAGATCCACGCCGGCGATATTCAAGGCCGGGGGCATATCCACACCCATGAGCGCAAACACTTTGCTCAAGTAGATTCCCCAGTACTTGGCGATCACGGCAGCAGCGGTAAACAGTTCAAGGATGAGGTTCCAACCAATGATCCAGGCGAGTACTTCACCCATGGTGGCGTAAGTGAAGACGTAGGCGGACCCAGCGACCGGGATCGCGGTGGCGAATTCTGCGTAGCACATGATGGCCAAGGCGCAGGTGACGGCCGCGACGGCGAAGGAGATCGTCACGGCGGGGCCGGCAAAGTTCGCAGCGGCCTTGGCGCCGACCGAGAAGATCCCAGCGCCGACTGCAACGGCAACGCCCATGATCATCAGATCCCAGCTGCTGAGGGAACGCTTGAGCTTGCGTCCGGGCTCATCGGCGTCCGCAATGGACTGCTCGATCGATTTGGTCCGGAAGAGGTTCATAGAAGAGTCCACAATCTTGATGAGGCGGTAGAAACAGACTCATCAAGAGTAGTGTCCAGCCAATGGACCCCCACATTTGTCCCAAATCGTGAGACGCAAGCACGGCCTGTCTTCAGAGCTTGGGGACGTTCCAATCCATCAAGGTGGAACGGATAAGGAAGCGTTTCCCCTCAGGCGATTCCACGGAGAAGCCGCTCCCCCGGCCGTCCACTACATCCACCGTTAGATGGGTGTGGGACCAGTAATTGAACTGCTCCCGGGACATCCAGAACTCCAAGGGCTGCGCCCGTTCGGGCTCGCCGATGTCGAAAAGTCCGAGGAGAACGTCCGAATCGCCAGTGATGAATTCGCCGGCGGGGTAACACATGGGTGAGGAACCGTCGCAGCAACCACCTGACTGGTGGAACATGAGCGGACCGTGCTGCTCCCACAGCTTTCGGAGCAGTTCGATGGAAACGGCGGTGAGCGCCACCCGGGAAAAGTCTTCCCCGGGCAGCGTCACTGCGGCGTCAAGCCTGTTGTGGGGCATTAGAACCTCAACACCACGCGGCCGTCGATCTTGGCGTGCTTCATTTCGTCAAGGACCGCGTTGACCTCGGAGAGCTCCCTCGTGGACACGGTCGGGTGGATCTTGCCCTGCGCGTAAAAGTCCAGCGCTTCCTCCAGGTCCTGGCGCGTTCCCACGATCGAGCCGCGGACGGTCAGGCCCTTGAGCACAATCTCGAAGATCGGCGCAGGAAAGTCTCCCGGCGGGAGTCCGTTGAAGACGATGGTCCCGCCACGCCGGGCCATGCCGATCGCCTGCCCGAATGCCGAAGGGTGCACTGCCGTGACCAGGACGCCGTGGCAGCCTCCGGTTTCCCGCTGGATGACTTCGGCCGGATCTTCGTGCAACGCGTTGACCGTAAGCTCGGCACCGTGTTTCTTGGCGAGGGCGAGCTTGTCGTCGGCGATGTCCACCGCGGCAACCCGCAATCCCATGGCCACCGCGTACTGGACCGCGATGTGGCCCAGGCCGCCGATGCCGGAAATGGTGACCCATTGGTCCGGCTTGGCCTCGGTCATCTTCAATCCCTTGTAGACCGTGACGCCGGCGCACAGCACCGGGGCGACCTCCACCGGGTCCGAACCTGCCGGAATCCTCGCCGCGAACCGGCTGTCCACCAGCATGTACTCCCCGAAGGAGCCATCCACGCTGTAACCGGCGTTCTTCTGGGCCTCGCACAGCGTTTCCCAACCGGTCCGGCAGAACTGGCAATCGCCACAGGCGGACCAGAGCCAGGCGTTGCCCACCAGGTCCCCGACGGCCAGGTCGGTGACGCCCTCGCCGAGGGCCACCACTTCGCCCACGCCTTCATGGCCGGGCACGAACGGCGGCGAGGGCTTGACCGGCCAGTCGCCCTCCGCGGCGTGCAG
>NZ_JBFRHB010000070.1:0-12205 GCF_052115645.1 Arthrobacter sp. 2MCAF14
AGCACCTACTGGAAACCTGTGTTCTACGCCTTGGAAGAGCGGATGGAGTGCTGGCTGCTCAACGCTGCCCACATGAAGGCCGTCCCGGGCCGCAAAACGGACGTCAAAGACGCTGAGTGGATTGCCCAGCTACTGGAGCATGGCCTGCTGCGACCCTCGTTCGTGCCCCCTCCGCCGATCCGCCGTCTGCGCCTGCTGACGCGTTACCGGGTGCAGCTGATGGGAGACAGGAGCAGGGACGCAGGACGGTTGGAGAAGATGCTCGAAGATGCCAGCATCGAGATCTCCTCGGTTGCCTCGTCCGTGACCACCGTGTCCGCACGTGCCATGCTCGCGGCGTTGATCGCCGGGGAGGCTGACCCGGAGGTCTTGGCGCAACTGGCGAAGGGAAAGATGCGCTCCAAGATCCCTGACCTGATCGAGGCGCTGACGGGCCACTTCGATGCCGATCATGCCCGGCTGGCCGCGGCGATGGTGGGTCGCCTGGGCCGGTGTCGCGCCGGCGATCCACGAGTCAGCGGGGCGCAGGACTCCGGCCGGTGCGAGGCGCGGAAACAAGTGGCTCACCTCGGCACTGGTCGAGGCGGCGGCGTCGGCGGCTCGCAGCAAGAACACCTACCTCTCGGCGCAACAGGCCCGGATCGCCTCCCGGCGTGGTGCCAAGCGCGCCCAGATCGCGGCCGCGCATTCAATCCTCGCCAGCGCCTACTACATGCTCGAACGCAACGAGCCCTACCGCGACCTCGGATCCGACTGGCTGCAGCACCGGCACGACGAGGCCCATACCCGACGGCTGGTAGCCCAGCTCGAACGCCTCGGTCACACGGTCGTCATCGACCCGGCCGCCTGATCTCAAGGCCCACCTACTGCCCGGAGCGACACCTCCGGTGGGTCACCTTTGCCCTGCTCGGGTTATTCACGGGTCTGTGAAGGATTGAGGGAGTCGATGGTCGGTCGGAGTGAGCCTGCTGTCTAGGGCAGGAAAAGGATTCGTTGACTGTCCGGATGCTTGTGCTCGGTGATGGCACTGCATGAGCCCGGCGTTTGGACGATTCGCGCACTATTGCCTCTATGGCCGGGAAGCTTTCTTTCGGTGCTCGAGGGCAAGTTCGCCGCGCTCGATAACTGATCTATCGTGTGCGCTGAGCTGTTCCCGGACTTGGGGGTTAGCCATCTCGCAGTCGCGAATCTCCACGAGGCGCCGATGAAGCTGGTTTTCAACGTGGCGGCAGAAGAACAGAAATAGGGTCGCCTGTCGATCCTGCAGGACGAGCTCGCGTTGGCCATAAGCCACGTTGTTCCAGATGGGCCTGATCTCCATGAGGAGCATCCTCAAGCGCAGTCCGAGGAGGTCCTGCGTGGGGCGGCCTGCAAGGCGGGGGAGGAGTAGCCCGAGACTGAGGAGTAAAACGGTGCACGTCTCGCCTATCCAGTAGAAGCTGTTCAGGGCGGCGGCTGCTGGGCTGTCAGCGTCCTCAGCCTCGGACAGGATCCCGTAGAGCAGTCGGTCAACGAGGACCAGGGCAAACAGAATACATCCACCGGCGATGAGGGTGAATGCCGATCTGAATGTACGGGCCCGCATGTGTGGAACGTCGCTGCGGCAACCCCGGGCTATGTCGAGGCAGACCCACATGATGAAGGCCGATCCCGCCCACAGGAAGACTGCCATTCCTGGCTGGTCACCGTAGGTCAAGGGGAGGTTCGAATCTGTCCCCTCTACGCGGCTTCCGAGAAAACCCGCCGTAACCGGCCGTGCACACCATAAAGGTGACCCGCTGGCCCAAAGCGAGTTGGCGCCGTCGTACTTTGGCGTCCGAAACAGCGGCTAGCAGTATCGCGCTGCGAAACTGCCAGAACCCGAGGAGCAACGACAACAAGGTGACCAACCCTACGCGGTTGTGCCCCCCCGAGAAAGGGATCGACCGCGTAGGAAACGGCGGGGACGTAAAGTGTGCAGGCAATTGCGGCCAAGATAGTGGCACGAAATACGCTTCCGCGGTCTGGGTCGAATGCCGCCGGGAGGCGCAAGAGAGTAAGAATCCAGAGAGCGGCGGCCCGGCACTACCTCCATCAGCCGAAAACGTGGCGAAAAGCTAAGGGCTCAGCCGGGGCACCGACGTCGCTGTTGATAATTCGTGTTGCGAGCTGGTCAGCCAGGATTTCTGCCGTCAGCTCTCTGCGTCATCGGTGTAGCTGCTTCGGCCAAGCACTCGGACTTTGTCCACGTCGAGGTCGGGCAGGAGGGTGGCCGCCAGTTCTTGGCTGGCCCTTTGTAGGTCATGGTGGAGAATCATGTGACTGAACTCGTGCAGGATTATCTGCTGCCGGTGCTAGGTAGATTTCACTGGCGCGTGCAAAACTAGGTCGCGGTCAGCGCAAACCAGCCAGATGCCACATAGTTCAGTTCCGGACAAGCCGGGAAGTTCATCGACCTGTATGTCCCTGCCCCGCTGTGACTCCAACTTGTCCTGGATGAACTGGAGAGTGGCGTCTCTCGGTAGGCCTAAGCCATGCTCCGCCCTGCGCGTTATTCTTCGGGCTTCACGATAGTTCATTGCTTTTGCCGTTTTGCGGGCGGGGAACGTTGATCGGGCCGATCTGACGCAAGGAGTATCCGTCCGGGTACAACGATGAGCCGGATTTGCCCGGAGTGAAGTGCGGCTTCTGTTGCAGGTGTCGACGCCGGCGGAACGCATTGCGAATGCGCAGTCCTCCAAGTGCTGCTCTAGAAACCCATCCGGACTGAGGAAGTCCTAGGGCATCAAGATGACGGTCATCCTCAAGCATCGCGCTGATGATTCTTCCCGCGAAAGGGCGTAGTGGGAGTGGCAGCCGGTTACGGAACACCTGAACGGTGGCGTCCATCAAGTCTTGGCCTTTGGCTGACTGAGCGACGTGCATTGATTCGTAGCTGTCGAAGAATCGTTCGGCTTCGGTATAGGTAGCGGGCATATCGGCGATGTTCATGCGAGAACCCAACTCAGCGAAAAAGCGCGAGGCAGCAGCGAGCTCTGCACTCGTCGGCCGACGCCAAGCATGCTGCTGGCACCACCGAATCGGGACTACCAGCAACGTGAGCAGGACGTAAAGAAAATCGTCCTTGCTCCCAGGGACATGCCGGTGGACCTGATTAAGCAAGGTGACCAGTTGCCGGCCACGATCACTGTCCAGGCCGTTGGAGACAAGCTCATAGATGACTATCGCAGTGTCGTAGGAGCGCTTCATGGGGCGTTCTTGAATTTCGCCATTGGCGTGAAGAGTGGCTGCGATGCTGGGAATGGCGAAGTTCCTGTAATAGGAGAGGAAGAAGCCAAGCTCCATGTCCGCCGCGAGGTCGTAAAGGACCATATTTCGGAAGGTGGTTTCCCAGTCTTCCGGGGGCGGGGTTTCTTGACGGCGGAGGCTGGCCGAGAGACTGGCGTGAATGCTCATCGTTACCCCCGTCCTTTGTGTTCCAGCAGTGCGCGAAAGAGGGATCATCGTGGTTCCCCAGCTCGGCTGGTTCCATAGTAAGACTGTCTCGAACCGCTGCCTAGAGCGGTGTAGACGGGTCGACGGGACTCTTTTTGTCCGCCTTGGTCAAAGCACTGATCAGCCCGCTTTCATCTTGGCGCATCAACAAGGCATGGGCTGCGGTAAAGGGGCCCTTCGCAGATGAGCGTGGTGGGGCCGTCTGACGCCGAGGGCAGGAGCGTGTCCGGATGCCGCTGCGGCGTGGTGCGGGAGGAGAGAGGTCAGGGCCTCTTTGAATTGGTAGCGACCAAGCTTCCAAATAAGAAAGAGACCCTGATATGCCCAATGCTACTTCCTGCCCGGGTGGTCGCTGGTGCGAGCGGGCCGACGCGCTTCTTGGTGTCGACGGCATCCACGTCTGCTCTGTCACGACCGCCGGTACCGGCCTGATTCTGCACGTCGAGACAGCCGAAACCGTTAGCGGTTGTCCGGACTGCGGTGTCGTCGCGGTCGGGCACGGCCGCCGGCAGGTCCGGCTCCATGACACCCCGTGTTTCGGGCGGCCGGTGCGGCTGCTGTGGGCCAAACGTGTCTGGCGCTGCGCGCTGTCAGAGCCTTCAGGGGCAAGCAACGGGTTGGTCATTGAGGCCTATGCCGCGGGGATCCCGCATACTGAGGTGGCCGGGTTGCTAGTGGAATCCTTCCAGAACGAAGGTATCATTCTCGTTTTGGACAACATTGAACGCCTACAGCGCAATCCCGAGGCATGGGCAGTCATCGACGCCCTCGCTCTGTACATGCACGACGACGCGCACATAGTACTAATTGGTCGAGAACCTCTTTCACCCGGGTTACTGATCTTCCGCACGGCCGCCGGTCGTGCGGATAGGACCTGAAACGCTTGCCCTAACTCTCGACGAGGCTACTGATATTTTCCGGCAGCTAGGCCGCGCACCAGCAGACGTGCCGCAACAAGTTCGATCGGTGGACGGCTGGGTAGCGGGGGTGCTATTTGCCCTGACACGTTTGACCCAAGCGCGGTAGCCGGTGTTGATCCGCTTCAGGACTTCCTAAGAGATCATCCCGTGCACCAGCAGGTAGGCCGCGACGAACACCGAACCGATAGGAGGGCCATCAGGCGAGGATCGCTCGCGGCTGCCTGTAGCACACGTAGTTATCTTTTTCAGAAACAAATTGAGTTTCCTTGCAATCGTATCCAGCCCTCCTATACCTTGATTTTGCCTAATGGGGGAGGCCGGATTCCCGAAGACGTGGATTCGAGTCCATTGTGGATGGAGGACATAGCTGTGAAAAAGACCAGGGCCGTAATGGTGCATGGATGCCTACTTGTCGCGGGAGGGCTGCTCGCACTGACAGGATGCGCATCAGCAGGAGCCGGTTCTTCAACGAGCAATTCGGGCGCGAACCCTGCTGTCGCGTCGAACAAGATCATGGACCAGGCGGAATGGTCGAAGGTAGTGGACGCCGCCAACAAGGAGGGCGAGCTGACCATCTACGGGCTTCTCAGCCCGAGTATGTCCGATCCGCTCCCGGCGGCATTCCAGAAGGATTACCCGAATATCAAGTTGACCTATGTTCGCTCGAACCCGGCAGATATCACGGCGCGAGTCGACGCCGAGCTCGCCGCTGGGAACGTGGGTGCGGACGTTGTCGACATCCTGGATCATCCGACTTTCGATGGATACGCGAACAAGGGGGCTTTGCTGCCGCTCACCGTTCCGGCGCTGGGTGATCCAAAGGTCGATCGAGCGAACAATCAGCGCACCCCGTACGTGGTGACGATGGGCAGCACCGTCTATGCGTGGGCGTGGAACACGAAGTTGATGCCGAAGGGCATCAACTCCTGGCAGGACCTCTTAAACGTGGACCCGTCGCATCTGGGGGTGACAGACCCCTCGATCAGTCCGATCGTGGCCTCGGTACTCCAAACGACGGAAAAGCCCCAGACCGGTGGTCCGGCGTTCCTTAACAAGCTGACCTCAAAGGGCGCGCCGCGCAGCTATCCTGGCTCAAACCCGGAAATCGCGGCGATGGCCGCAGGGGAGATCTCCGCGACGATGCCCGTGCCCGCGGGGAACGTGGCGTCGGTCAAGGCGACCGGTGCGCCGGTCGACTACAAGGTCTACCCGAACGCCGGTAGCATTCCCAACGAGGTGGTGGTGTTGAAGGCGGGCAAGCACCCGAATGCAGCGCAGGTGTACGTGAACTGGCTCCTGGGCGAGGCCGGTCAGACGATTCTTGCCAAAGGCATGTTCCCCGTTCGCGAGGGTGTGCCCGGGCTGATTCAAACCAATGGAGCCACGCTGGAAGAGATCCCGCAGATCACGACCGACGAGGCCAAAGCATTCCAGCAGCGATGGAAGACGCTACTCGGCCAGTAAGGCCCATTGCGAGTCTGATCAACGGGGATGAAGACACTGATGAGAAGCAGAGTAAATCTCATGGAGTCGGAGCTAACGCTCAAGTCTGCCGCGGACGGCATTGACAATAGCATCGTCGAGAAAGTCAATAAATAAGCTCTGTTTCAAGATCCCACCGCAGAAGTACGAAGAAAGAGAATTCTCGTGGAAAACGCTGACGTAATTCGAAAAGTCAAGGCAGTGGTGACCGAGGTGGACGACGCGGGTATCTCCCGCTTTCGGTCGACCGACCTCATAGAACCCGCATTCGTACGAACTCCCGTAGGGGATGGAAGCCAGGAACGGACGGGAATCTCGTGGCAGGTCTGGGGTACATCGGACGGTGTCCCGGTCTTCAAGGACCCAGCGGAGCCAGTGGCCGGCACTAATTTTCCGGGTCCAGGGGGAACGCGTTTCTCGGTCTTTTCGATCCCTCCTGATTCGTCGGTTACTGATGTAGTCGACCGCCCGGACGAGTCGTCTGGCGACGCTTTAGGGGTTGCGGCTACGCACGAGACAGCGGGTGATGCGGCATTCCATACGTCGAACACCATCGACTACATCTTCGTCGTTGACGGAGAGATTGAGCTCGAGCTCGACGGCGGAAGGCGCGAGTTGCTGACCCGCGGCGACTGTCTGGTCCAACGCGGAACCCGCCACGCCTGGCGGAATGTCTCCACTGCGCCGGCGGTGATGGCGTGTGTCATTGTCGGCGTGGATGGCGGTCGGTAATTGACAATCGCTCCTTGTAAGTCGCGCGCGTTGCGTCCGTCCACGTACGGCTCACGCCCCGGACCTTCAACGCAGTCGTGAAGGAATCCACCGATTGGCGTCTGAAGTTCACCGGTTTTCGCCTGACAAGAGCATTTGCCAAGCTTCAAAAGAAGCACTGAATAGAGAGGAGCCGTGCAATGGTGCATTATCCGAGGCCGTCGAGTTTGACTGTGGAGCAAGCTCGTGAACCTGTCGCGGCGGTTTGTTCACACTGTCAAAGCACAGATATCCGTCGCTATCCGGTGACTTCGGAGGGCGGGTGGTTCCTCACAACCCGGTGCCAGGAGTGCTTGGCCGAGGTCGATCGTGAGGGGTGGACCATGTTTGGGCCACTTGAATTTTTCGCTGACCGAGTGGAGGCGCTTCGATGATGTTCTCAGTGGACGTCGGCGGGACGTTTACAGATGTGGTTGCTGTTTCGGGGTCGGATATTCGGACCGTGAAAGTGTCGACCGATTACTCGGCTATCTACGACGCGGTAGTGGGTGGCGCAAAAGAGCTCGGGCTGGAGAATGGCACGATATTCAATCACGCGAGTACGCATGGTCTGAATGCTGTTATCACCCGCAAGCTACCAAAGATCGGCGTGCTAGCAACCGTAGGGCACCGCGACACACTTGACCACGGCTCAGTCTTCCGCCCCATGAAGGCGCTGCTGGACCCGAACTGGCGTCGTGAGTTCGGAGATGCGCGCCGTCCTCTGGTTGAGCGTTACCTGCGCCGGACTATTCACGAGCGGATCAAAGCAGACGGCTCGGTGTTGTTCAGGCTGGACGAAGATCAGGCGCGTGCCGAGATCAATGTGCTCGCCAAATGCAATGTTGAAGGCGTGGCTATCACCCTGATGAACTCCTACGTGAATGACACGCATGAGCTACGGCTCCGTGAGCTCGTGCGTGAAATTCTGGGTGACATTCCTGTGTCCATCTCGAGCGAGGTCTCGCCTGTCGCGCACGAATACGCGCGGGCTTCGACGACGACGATCGATGCTTGTATGAAGATTCTTTTTTCGGACTACATCGAAAAGCTAGAGAGTGGCCTGAGTAACGCGGGATTTAACGGCGCGCTCAATTTCGCCGATTGCGCGGCGACACTTGTTCCAGCGGACAGAGCTCTGATCCAACCGTTCCGGATCGTATTCGCTGGACCAGCTGCAGGGACAGTCGCGAGTGCCGATTTTGGCCGAATGATCGGTGAGCAGGATCTGCTGTGTTCCGATGTCGGCGGTACGTCATGCGACATTTCGCTGGTGACAAACGGCGCCCCGTACTTGAGCACGACGTTTGAGTTGGAGCATGACCTCGTCGTCAGTGCCTTGGCCAACGATGTCACCTCCGTCGGCGCCGGCGGCGGCAGCATCGTTCAGATTGGATCGTCGGGCGAGCTGCAGGTCGGGCCGGACAGCGCTGGTTCAACGCCTGGCCCCGCGTGCTATGGCAAAGGCGGAACTCAGCCGACGACGACGGACACATGCCTATTGGCCGGCATCATCGAACCCGCTTGGTTTGCCGACGGCAGGATTGCTCTCGATATCGACAAGTCGCGGGAGGCGTTCGAGGCACTGGACACTGACTTCACGTATCAGGAGCGTGTTCGCTACGCGTACGAACTCGGTCTCCATAACCTCGCGGAGGCGATGACGAACGTTGCCATCAAGAACGGCATCGACCCCCGCGAGTACTCTCTTATGGCGTACGGCGCCGCTGGTCCGATGTTGCTTCCGGCAACCCTGGACCTCGTGCACGCCAAGTCCGTGATCGTGCCCCCGCACCCCGGATTGTTCTCCGCGCTCGGGCTCCTGGCAGCAGAGCAGGTCTACACGAGCAACCGTGGCGCTTACACGTTCCTCGTGCCTGAGAATGCCGCGAAGATCGATGCCATCTACGCCGACATGGAGCAGGCTCTTCTGGAATCCCTCGACACCGATCGCGAGGTCACCATCGTCCGGTCGCTCGATGCGCGACTAGCGGGCCAAGAGTTCGACATGCCGTTCATCGAGGTTCCGGACGGGTTGGTCGACGCAGATGCGATAGCAGCGATTATTCGAAACTTTCACGATACCTATTTCGCGCGGACCGGCAGCAGGTTCGAAGCCTTCCCTGTTGAAGGTGTGACGTATCGGATCCAGGCAACGGTGGCATCCGAGAAGGTCGAGTACCCCCAGCTTCCGGCTCGTGGTGCCCAGCCGTTGAGTCCCGTGCGGAGTACCACAATCCAGCTCATTACGGACACGCCTTTTCAGGTGCCTGTGTACAACCGGCTCGATCTGTGCGCTGGGGACCGCATCGAGGGTCCGGCGATCGTGTCCGAAAAGCTGTCCACTACCCACATCACGGCTGGTCAGCGCGTCGATGTCGGGCTCCACGGTGAGCTCGTCATCACATCCGGGGCGTCGAGAGGAGAACAGAAGTGACCATCACCAATGAGCAACCGTCTGGCACCGTGCACGAGACATCCCTCCGCGCTCTGACCAACGAGGAATTCGTTGCGAGGTACGGAGCTGACAGGTTCAATACCTCCCTTCTGAACACAAAATCTACGTATGCCGTGCAAAATATGGCGACGGCTTTCCGGCGGCAGGCCTTCTCCCCGATAGTTTCGCTCGTATACGACTTCTCCTGTGTCATTGTTGGGCCACGCGAAGTCGACTATGCGATGGGTGCCATTAGTGACGGTTTGCCTACCTTCATCGGTGCAATGACGGAGGCTGTACGCAACACCGTCGAAGAATATGGATACGACGACCTACGCGAAGGTGACATCCTCGTCGGCAATGACCCGTACAGGATCGGCGGGCACGTCAATGACCTGTGCTTCATCAAGCCGATCTTCGTTGACGACGCGATTGTTTCGTTCGTCGCGATGAAGGTGCACCAGCTCGATTTCGGCGGAGTCACGCCCGGGGGCTTCAGCGCTTCAAAGCGAAGCACTTACGAAGATGGGCTTGTCCTGCCGCCGATGCTGATGTGGTCGCAAGGTAAGGCGGTTCGGCAGACGTTCTCGCTGTTGTTCGACAACACCAGGTGGGCAGAATTAATCCTTCCCGACTTGTTTGCGACACAAACGCAGTTAGGGTTCGGAGAGAGGATGATCTTGGAAATCATCGACCGTTATGGTCTCGAACCGTACCTGGGATCCATTCGATATGCGACTGATGCTTCCGCAGAGAGGATGGCCGAAGCCATCGCCGAACTTCCCGACGGCGACTACACGGGATCGTCTGTCGTCGACGCGGACGGCGTCGATGACACGGAAACGTATGCGATCAAGGTAGCGCTGCGCGTGCGGGGTTCAAAGATTGAGGCGGACCTGTCAGGAACCTCTCGACAGGCACGTACGGGAATTAACTGCACGTTTGTCGACGCTAAGAATGCGATCGGGTGTGGACTCAGCATGGTCCTCTCCCCTGGCATCGCATTCACCTCGGGCAATTGGCGCAACATCGACGTGGTTTGCCCTCCTGGTTCGATCGTTTCTGCCATGCCGCCCGACGGGGCAGTAACAATGTACTTCTATGCAACCGCCTCGCTTTTGAGTGCCGTGAGCAACGCGCTAGCGGATGCGCTCGGGCCTCGGGCGGTGGGCGGAGATCTCGGCCGGAATGTACATAACACCGTCGGTGTGCGGCCCGATGGAAGCCAGTGGTCGACCGTCGGGGCATTCGGGGGAGAACAGGGCCCCTGGGGGGCGTCGGAGGTAGGCGACGGGGAGAACTACATTATCTCGATACTCGCCAACATTTCGTCCCTGGGATTCGAGCCCATCGAGGCGAGTGTGCCGGTCTTGGCGCTGTCTAACGAAGCTGTCATCGATTCCGGCGGTCCTGGATATCACCGCGGGGGCAGCGCGATGTCGCGTGACTCGCTGTGGCTCACGGACAGCACGCATTTTCCCTGTCCAGTGACGTTGAAGGGGTCAGGCGGTTTCGGTGTGAACGGCGGAAAGGCCGGAATAACCGGAGCAGCCTGGACCTTCGCGCCGACAGTCGCCTCTATCGCCGAGCGACAGCAACTGCTCTCGCACAGCGCCGAAACTCTAACGTCCTCCGATCCAATCGCCGGGGTCCTCGACCCGGACACCAAACTGCAGGATGGGAAAGACGGAAAGTACTTCTACTTCGGTAGCCGACCGACGTGGAACCTGCCAGCCGGATCCGTGCTCCGCAGCATGACAAACGGGGGCGGCGGATGGGGCCACCCCTTCACTCGTGAAGAAGAACGGGTTCTCGCCGACGTGCGCAACGGGTATGTGAGCATCGTCGGGGCGGCGCGTGACTACGGCGTCGTCGTGGTCGGAGATCCCGATACCGACCCTGAAGGTCTCATGGTTGATGTCGATGCGACAGTAAAGCTCAGAGAACAACGCAGTTGATCGCCAGGGATGGACTGGCGGGTACTCGGCTCGGGTAAGCGGACCGTGCCTTCGGCCATCCTTCGCCTTGGGTGTGCACCGCGAGCAGCATCGAGAGCACAACGTGCCCGGTTGTTGTATCTAAGACGCGGTCCTTGCCGCAGCGCGGGCAAGGCGCCTTCGCCGCCTGCTCGCGGATCCAACGTAGGCACTCACAGCAGTACTCCCGGGCGATGAACCCGACCCCGCGACGACGTGGCCCATGTGCGTTGCTGGTTCAAGGGCGCCGGCCAGGAACTTTGGACGTGAGAAATCAAGGGGAAGGATCCCCAGCCCACTGAGTAGTTTGAAGCAGYAGCGGTTGACTGCTCACCGCGCGTCGTCGCTGCTCTGGCAGCCGGGAAGAAGCATGAAACCTCATCAAGTAATGGTCCGCAAGCAAGTCGGATGGAATCTGCTGATCAACGTGTGGGTGGAAATCCGACGCAACGGCCGCGTCATYAGAACGGGCTTTGTCGAAGATGCGATGCCCGACTCCTCCGCACTTTGGATTGCCGCGGACGCGAATGACCCCCGTCAATTGTTTGAAGCATTCGAGGGATTCGAGGTATGGGTCACGCCTCAGTACGGCCCGGCGGCCTCCGCTAGCGGATGAACATTAACCACATTTCAGGGCTRGCTCTACCCGGAATACAAGTGTGCCTTCACCTCTCCTGGGGCTCGTTTCAAATTGGCCATGCACCTTTATTCATAGGCGGCGAGTAGTCCTCCGACAGGAGGCCTCTGCGGCTGCCCCGTCACGGGGCCGGGAGAGCGTGATGAGTACGTGGGGTCTGGTTCCGGCGGCTACGTCTCCAACGGGGACCCATGTGATCGGCCGTCCTGAAGGGCAGCATCGGCAAAAGGGTCCGGGCGATGGTGGCACAGGTGAGACTTCAGGTGTACTAACCGGTTGGTTGGTGACGCGGCTGGCGGGGGAGGCGCCTTTGAGTGCGGTGTGGGGCCTGGCCTGATTGTAGTGCTCGATGAAGTCCCGGTAGCAGGCTTGGCGTGCGATTTCTGAGACGAAGGTCCGCGGCGTAGGCTCACTCTTCCAGCAGGATGCGGTTGAAGCGTTCGATGCTCCTATATTGTCAAGCGGTCGTTTGGGGCAGGTTGGCGTAGATCTCCCTGGCGATGTAACGGTTGAGGCATCGGATGATCTC
>NZ_JBFRHB010000071.1:0-11147 GCF_052115645.1 Arthrobacter sp. 2MCAF14
ACGATCACAGGGTTGCACAAGAGTTGGGCGGCCAAGGGGACGGCAACGGCGGACGCTAGCCAGGAAGGCACCCACGCTGGAGCCCAGGAAGCGATGGGCCGCGCCAACAGGACAATTCCCAGCGTGGCCAGGACCGACAAGAGAAATCCGATGCTCGTACCAAGTGAAGGATCCAGGATGAACAGGCCAGTGACCGCGAGGCAGAGAAAACCCAGGCTCCGGCCCCGCCGGCCGCCACTTAGCGCGCTGAGGCCGATAGCACCCATGACCGCCGCCCTGTGCAGACACGGATCAGATCGCGTAGCGTTGCCGGGGCCGGAGCTTACCGCAATCCAAAGCCTCATGTCGGTGTGCTGCTGGCGAGGAGCCTCCCACCGGAAGCACTGTCCGGCGTCTTGGTAAGCCCATCGAGAAGGAGGACGTTCGGGATGCCAGGGTTCAGGGCGTGGCATACGGCATATAGTGAGCCGGCCGTTCCGAGCATGAGTCCTCTGACTGTGGTGATTCCGCGTGGGAGCCCGCTGCGCGGCTGCGAGCCGTGGATGCGGGTGATCGCCCGGTTCCGGAAATCGTCTAGGCCGATGTCGGCTCCTGTGTGTGCTGCGATCGATTGTGCAGCGAGCAGGTTGCCGAGGCTGCCATGGCACAGTGAGTCGTCCAGTGGAAGCTCATCTCGGGTCGTCTCCCGGGCGCCGATGATTGCGAGGTCCAAAAGTTCTGGTGTGCCGAGGAGCGCGGCCGCGGAGGCGCGCGCCATCGCGATGCCCGAAGTGCCGTGGCACCAATGTGTCGGGTACATCTCGCCCAAGGCGAGCGACTCGGGCCGGGCGTCAAGCCATCGCTGCTTGGCTGGACGGAACATTGTGTCGTCGAAGTGCAGCGCTTTCGTGGCGACGCCGGCGATGCGGTCGTCGCCAAGTGTCGCGGCCGTTCGGGCCAGGGCCCAGCCGATCCCGGTTGCTCCGTGGGAGAAACCGCCAAGCTTTGCTTTGGCTGTCCCGGTCTCCCACGCCAGCTGGCCGTCGTCGATGACGACGTTGTGGTCGATCAGATGGGATGCGATGGTTTGCAGGGTCTTGCGGCCTTGTGGGGTGCCGGCTTCGGGCATCGCCGAGATCACCGCGCATGCGCCGGCGGCCCCGGCCATGATGTCGAAGTAGGTGTCATCGCCGACTACCGTCTCCATCTGCATGATCGCGCTGGCTCGGAGATCCTCGTAGCGGTTCCCGCCCAGGATCGCGTCGTAATGGGAGATCGCGTAAAGAAGGCCCGCGGCGCCGCTGTATGCGCCTATGGGCAGCGTCACCTTTCCGTAGGCCCAGTCGTCGAGGATCGATGCGACGGCGTGTGCCGTTCGGTGCGCGAGGTCGTCGAGGCCGAGATCGGGGACGAGACTGTGGGCATACGTTGTGGCGAAGCAGATTCCAGCGAGCCCGTCGTAGAGCGTCGGGCCGATAGGTCGATACTCGAGCCCGCTGCTGTCACTGCTGCTGCAGACGCTGATCCATGTTGCGTCGCGGTCGCCCAGTATCGCTGAATCGACCAGAACTCCGGCCTGCTCGCGGGCAAGGGCGGGGATCCCGGTCTCGTCTTGTGCAAAGTGGGCTGCGTTCTGTTCCCGTGGCGTGTCAGGTGTGGTGGTTTGTGGTGCGGCGGCGAGGATCGACTCGTCAATCAGGCGGAGAGACTCGCGCATGAGCTCGGGGTTCAGAGCGTTCAGCCGCTCGGCGACATCTTGGATCGTGGTTTTCTCGAAGTAGTCCGGGACCAGTTCGCTTCCACCAGCGAACAGGCCGCGCTGATTCATGCGGGCAGTGAAGAGCGGGATGTCGAGCTGCCAGAGCGATTCTTCCTCGGCGCCGATGAGGGTCGCATCGCCGGGATGATCGTTGATGCGCGTCCAGAGGCTGCGCAGGAGGTGGTCGCGATCGATGCCGCTGTGGAGCCGGCCGGGCTGCCTCATCTCGGTCAGCAACAGCGAATATGAACGTGTGGCGCGAACGATGTGCCGGACTTCCATTGCGTGCAGAGATGCCAGGATCGACTGGATCTGCGGGATGGATCCCAGTGCTGCAAGGTAGGCCTGTCTGTAGCCCTCGCCGATCTCGGCCCGGTGCTCGCGCACAAGGTCGAGGGTCATTCCGCCGGGCTGGTTCCTGGCGCGGCCGACGGGCATCTCCACGGCTTCGATGCGCATGTGGTCGGTGAAGGGGTCGAGGACCTGGTGGGCGGTCGCGTACTTGGTTGTTTGCTGGAGCCCGCCTGTTGCGACGCTGACGTCGATGCTGGTGCCTTCTCCGGCTGTGAGCTGGACCGGGAGGATTCCGGCTCCCAGCACCGACGCATTTAAACGCTGGATCGCCTTCTGCGCTGCGACCGTGCTGGCGGCCGTGTGGCTCCGGTTCTGGACGAGTGTTTCGAGGTCTATCGGCACCGGTCCACGGGCCGAGGCGATGACGTTCTCAAAGTGCAGGTCGGATGCGCCGAGGATGTGGGCGACGGCCAGTAATGAGCCGAGCCGACGCAGATATGTCCTCCGGTCCAGTGCACCCGAGGGATCATGATCGATGAACTCGACCCAGCCGTACCTGTCCCGGACCAGTGCGGACGGAGCAAAAAGGCGCGCACCCACGGGGAGCGCTTCGTTGAGGACATCGACAACCCTACAGTAGACGGCGAAGACGCCGCAGTCGCGGGACTTGTAGACCAGCCTTTGACCGTGCGCGAATCGGAGGACTGCCACGGACTGGCCTCCATCGTGGCTGTCGCCCGAGCCGAGGTCCGCTCCCTGCAGAGAGCCGGCGCCGTGCGGTAGCAGTCCACTGGCGGACAGTGCTTCCTCGTCGTCGATGAGCCGTCCGAGAACCCGCTCGACCTGCGTCCGCCAGTTCGCGATGCAGACGGTGAGATCGCGCGCCAAGACAGGGTACTTCGCGTAAAAGCCCATGCGTGAGCTTGGCTCTGACAGCGTCGTATTCAGCCGGTTATAGGCACCTGCGGAGGAATCTCGGGCGAGCTCGGAGAGCAGGCAGCGCAGCGATAGTGTCGCGAGCTGCCCGGCCAGCCCGTCGAGAAGGCTTGTCCGCGCGATATCGCCAAGCCAAGGCCAGCGGTCAAGATGCTCGCCCTGCGCGCCGACGACATCGAACAGCAGCCCCGGAACGGGAAGTCCTCCCAGGAGGGTCCCTTCGACGACGAGCCCTCCGTCTCCGGGCACGTAGGTTCGCGCGGCCGACCCCGGAGGCAGGAGCCATCCATGGACGTCGGCGAGCCAACCCAACGCTCCGCGCTGTGGAGTCCAAGGCACACCTGAGAGGAGATCCCCCAGGTCTTCCGCGTCCAGCGAGTGTTCATCCAGGTAGCACCCGAACGCCTCTGGCTCGATCAGGGCCCGGCTTCGCCAGTCGTTGACTGCTACGGGACCATGATCTGAAAGTCGATGGCCATGGGGAATGCGTTCGTGGAGGGAACTTGCCTGGGCCAGCGAAACCATATCGTTCCGGGAGAGCATCGGGTAACCAGCCTTTCTTGTAGACAACAACGGACGGCTCAGGCATCGAAACCTGAACCGTCCGTCGAAGAGGCGCTATCGGCACGCACAGATGAACGTGCCGCATTCGATGGTGAGCGTACAGATCCAGCCGCTGCTGGCCATGTAGGGGCTCACGATCCGTTCGAACTCCGAGTCGATCTGCGCCTGCAGCGACGGAGTACTGCCGTCAGTCGCGCGGGCATCGACGTCCCACTGCGGGCTGACGATTGCTCCGAGTTCCTGCTGTTCAAGGGTGTTGGTCATGTTCTTTCCTCCTTTCTGCGAATCGTGGGCGGTCGCACGTTGTGCGGGGGTCAGGGGAAGGATTCCTCTCGTCGAATGAAGGCTTCTGTTTGATTCCTTCGTCCTTCGATCCGAGATCCTCGAGATGCTCTCAGCCTAGGAACGCGAGTTGGGGCCCACATCATGCTTCCTGGGGATCTTTGCCGTGGCCCTCCCACCATGAGTGCAGGTGGCTCCACTGCTCGTATTGCAACCTTGGAAGGAGGTCTCGCAGCCAGGGGCGGCATCTGCCCGGAGCGCGATCGCGCGCCATTAGAATGAACCCATGTCACAACTTGGGGGGACATGGCGGCGCACCGATGCACTCGTCGCCGGCTGCGGCGTTTTCGTGTGTGCGGGGATGGGGTTTATAGGCCAGCCGGACTGGCTCTGGTCATCTGCGATGGCTGTATTCCTCGTTCTGCGAAGGTCCGCGCCAGTGGTGTTCGCAGTCCTTGCGACGGCGATCTCCGTCGCTCACTTCGAGGTTGACACAGGGCTGCTGCTGCCCGGTGATCTCATTCTTTTGGTAGCCGTTTACTCAGTTGCAGTGCACGCGTCGGAGAGACTGCGCAGCGCAGGGCTGCTCCTTGGCGCAGTCTTCGTTGCCGTGCTTGTGTCTAGCGCTCAGGACGCACGCGATCTTCTTTCAATCGTGCTGCCGGCAGCTCTGGTCTCGGTCAGCGTCATCGCCGCGTGGGCTATCGGCCTTCTCGAACGGCGCAAGGTGGGTGCGCTTCGCGACCTGGAGCAGCGTCGCATCCTCGTTGAGCGCGACGCCGAGGTTCGTGCGCGGCTCGCCGTGTTCGAAGAGCGAGAGCGCATCAGTGATGACATGCATGACGTCCTTGCGCACACGCTCACCGGCGTGGTCGTGCAGGCGGAAAGTGGCCGAGTCATAGCCCCGAACCGGGAAATGGCGGAGCTCTTCGCCAATATCTCATCCACCAGCCGCGCAGCTCTCCAGGAAGTCCGCGGCCTGCTCTCCCCGGATGCGGGGCCAGACACGCATCCGACCCCCGGCATCGAGGAACTCGAGGACCTCATCGCGAGTTTCGCGCCGGTTGGTCTGAAAGTCGATCTGACGCAAACGGGGAAGGCATCCTCCCTCACCCCTGGAATGAGCCTTGCCGTCTACCGGGTCATCCAGGAATCGCTGACGAACGCACTTCGTCACGGAGCCGCGAGCACCGCACGGCTGAGTCTGGCCTGGACGGCCGAGGAGCTGACGGTCTCCATCGTTAATCCTCTGGACGAGTCCGCACGGCACGAGCCCTTGGAAGAACATCGCGGCCTCGGAGGCATCCGTCGGCGCTGTGAGCTCCACGGAGGACGGGCACAGATTGCCGCCGGCCATGACTTCACGGTGGCTACAGCTTGGCCACTGACGTCCAGGAACAGCCAACCGTGAACGGCTCCCCTCGCTCGATCACCGTTCTCATCGTCGACGACCAGTCGCTCCTCCGCGACGGGTTCACCCGGATTGTGAACTCACAGCCGGACATGACAACGGTCGGAGTCGCTGCGGAAGGCAAAGAGGCGATCACCCGGGCCCGCGAGCTGCATCCCGACGTGGTGCTCATGGACATCCGAATGCCTGTGCTCGACGGAATCGAGGCAACACGGACCATCATCTCAGACGCAGTCAGTCCGGGCACTCGTGTTCTCGGGCTGACCACCTACGACGCCGACGCCTACGCCATCCGCATCCTCAAGGCCGGAGCGATCGGATTCATCCTGAAGGACAGCACCGCCGACCAACTCGTCGACGCCATCCGTTCCGCACACAGCGGCACGTTCACCGCCTCGGTCAGCACCACCCGTCGCCTGATCGACAGGCTCACCGACGGCCCGGCTGCACCGCCGCCCAATTCCTTTGCCCTGAGCGGTCTTACCAACCGAGAAATGGTCGTGTTCGAACACGTCGTCTCCGGCGCTTCCAATCCCGAGATCGCCCGGGAGCTCTGCATCGCCGAGGTCACCGTCAAGACCCACGTCGGAAATATCCTGACCAAGCTCGACGTCCGTGGCCGCGTCCAACTGGTGATCTGGGCCCACAGGCAAGGGCTGGCGGACCGGCGCTCCGGCGGCGAGGCCAATGGCAGAGTCCCCGGCGCCTGACCGAGCACTCCCGCTTCCTCCTGCGAAGGTAGGAGCAGAAGTTCACTCCACGGGACGATCCGCATTCTGAGTCGCAAGGGGATGATGAGAATCATGTTGCTGCTGCGTGAAACGAGACTTCGATGAATAGTGTCATCGCGACAAGGGACCTGACCAAACGCTTCAAGCAATACACGGCTGTTGATGGGGTTGACCTGGTCGTGCCGCAAGGTGCCGTCTACGGATTCCTTGGCCCCAACGGATCGGGGAAGTCCACGACCATGAAGATGCTCCTCGGCCTCACTCAGCCGACTAAGGGCGAGATCGATCTGTTCGGACAGCCGCTCACGCCTGCCTCGCGAAGGGAGATGCTACCCTCCATTGGCTCCATGATCGAGGCTCCGCCGGGCTATGGGCATCTCACGGGTGCTGAGAACATGCGGATCGTCCGGGACATGCTGGATCTGGTCGACGCACAGACCGACCGAGCCCTGTCCACTGTGCGTCTGACCGAGCACAAGGACAAGCTCGTGAGGAACTACTCCCTTGGGATGAAACAGCGCCTCGGCATTGCGATGGCACTCGCCCGCGACCCCGCGCTGCTCGTGCTCGACGAGCCGACAAACGGACTGGACCCGGCCGGCATCGAGGAGATCCGCACTCTGCTCATCGACCTTGCGGGCCAGGGCATTACCGTGATGGTCTCCAGCCACCTGCTCGACGAAATCGACAAGATGGCCACGGTATTGGGCATCCTCGCCAACGGCAGGATGATCTTCCAGGGCACTCGCGAGCAGCTGTTCAACGAGTCCATCCCCGACCTGATCATCGAAACCACCGATCCCGTCGCCGCGATCGGCCTCGTCGACGGCGCAATACCAGTGCCCGAGGGCATCCGGCTCGGCGGGATCGAAAAGGAGCAGACAGCCCATCTGGTCAAACGCCTGGCGAGAGCGGATGTGCCCATCCACGGGGTCCGCCGCGTCCAGCAGAGCCTGGAAGACGTGTTCATGGACCTCACCGGCCGCGGGGGCCTGCTGTGACCCGCATCGTGCTTCTGGAATTCCGGAAGATGCGCAGGCTCCGTACGATCCCGCTCCTGCTCGTGCTCGTAGCGGCCGTGGCCTCCCTCAGCTCGGCTTCCCTGTTCTCAGATGGCACGCGCGAGACGCTTAGTGATGCAGCAGGACGTCCGTGGGCGGCGCTGCTGCTCAGCTACACCATGATGGCGGCAATGACCTCTCCGATCCTCGCCTCGGTGCTCGCCAGCAGACAGACCGACATCGAGCACTCAGGTGCAGGCTGGACTCTCGCCGCCGCCGCCGCACACTCGCCAGGCGCGCTCTGCAGGGCAAAACTCGCAGCACTGGCCCTGCTGCTGATGCCTGCGATCGGGCTGCAGACGCTCCTAGTCCTGGGCGCCGGTATGCTCGCAGGCATCACCGTCCCGCTCGACCCGGGCCCCTGGATGGCCTACACCACGCTGCTGTTCCTGGTCGACGTTGCCTTCTGTGCGCTACACATCTGGCTCGCCGCGAGTGTGGAGAACCAACTGATCAGTGTCGGCGTCGGCATGCTCGGTGCGTTCCTGGCTGTATTCTCACTTCTCATCCCCTCGGCCGCCAGCAGGTTGATCCCCTGGGGCTACTACGCCGTTATTTCCCATGCCGGCCAGTCGGACGGTGGGGTGACCTACGTGACCGCACCCTACGGCTGGATCCTCGGGTTCCTCGTCCTCGTCGGGGCCGCCTTTATTCTGGCCACACGACGCTTCGACTGCGCCGAAAGGTAATACACGTGTTCCACGCAGAACTGATCAAGCTCAGGCGATCCAGCACCTGGATCATCGCCCTCGTCCTGCCCCTGCTCGCCGTTGTCACCGGAACCATCAATCTCGCCAACAACACGGAGGCCCTCGATGCCGGCTGGGCTTCGTTCACCTCCCAGGTCGTCCTGTTCTACGGACTGCTGTTCTATTCGATGGGAGTCAGCTTGCTTGCAGCCACAATCTGGCGCATCGAACACCGCGGTACGAATTGGAACCTCCTGCTCACTACCACCGCTCGGCCCCTCCGACTCGTGCTGGCCAAACTCACCGTGATCCTCGTGCCTGTCGCCTTGATGCAGGTTGTTCTCGTCAGCGGCACAGCAGTCTCAGGGCTGTTCGTGCTTCACCTCGACGGCGCTTTCCCATGGCAGTTCGCGCTGGTCGGTCTTATCGCAATCGTCGCATCCCTTCCCCTCATCGCGGCTCAGTCCCTGCTGTCCATGCTGGTGAAGTCTTTCGCTGCCCCGATCGCACTGTGTCTGCTGGGCTGCGTCATCGGAGTCGCCGCCGTCACCTCCACCGCACTTCGCCCACTCGGCTACATGCTCCCGCAGGCAATCAACACACGCGCGCTCAACCTCGGCTCCACTGCAATCGCCGAGTCCGGGGGACTCACCATCGCCGACACCATCCCCATAGTGGCGACCAGCCTCGGCATAGCCGCCGTGATCTTGGCACTCGCGGTCGGCGCGATCCGGGTATTCAAACTACGCTGACGCCCAGGGTTCGGCGAGGTCTCCCGGCACTTCCCTCGGGTTCGTCTCTCGTTGAGCTCACCGCAGGCCGGCTACGACCGAAGACCCAACGGTGGCCGTAGATTTCATCTTGACCAATGCCGACTTCCTGCCGAGCACTCCCGGATCTGTGCCCGGTCCTCTGAACAGAAAGCACTCCTATGGCCTTAAAGAAGCCCTATCACATCCACCGCCAAATGCACTTGGGAGATTTCCTCGATGAACTGGCAGAGCAAGGGTCCCTGGAATGGACCTGGGAGTATGACCAAGAGAATCACAAAGCCTTGTTCCACATCACAGAACCCGGGAAACAAAGGAAGCGCTACTTCATCAAGTCCGCCGAAGACATTGCCTCACGCCTCGCCTACCAGAAGGGCATTGCGTGGTTGCCCGTCCCACACCCTGGTAACGAGGATCTCTACCAGCAGACACAAGAAAAGATCGCCGCCCTCCGGTCCGCCGGAACACTTCCCCCGGCTGCGCAAGGCACAAAGGAACGCAGCCCTTTCATCGAGCGGGTCGGTATCGTCGCGAAATACTCCGGAGTCTGCCCGATCTGCGGTGCACAAACGGTTCCAGGCGATCGGCTCTTCAAACTGCCGGCTGACCGGCGCTCGGCCCGGAACCCCTGGGTATGCGCCGGCTGTCGGTACCCGGAAAATCGGACAGAACCGACTCTTGAGGACGTCTTCATCAAACTCAACCACCGGAATAACACCGGGCGCACTCCTGGTCTCAACCGACACGACGTGGCACACCTGTTGTCCTTGCACGACAAACTCGCCCCGGAGACCGCCGCGGATCTCAGAGACATGCCTGGATCAATCAAACTCTGGAACGCCTATACCGAAAATGTATCCGCGAATCTCAGCCGCGCAGAACTCTTGGACCTCCTTGAAGAGTTCGTTCGGCCCGGGTTGATTAGACGAGTGGGCCGGAACCGCTACCTTCCTGTCGTTTCGTTCCCAGACGACCAAGACATTCCGGGCCGGTAACATGGGCCTTGGACACTCGTTGCCAAGCTATAGTCGCGTATGTTTCACTTTCTTGTCCGCACGCCACGAGCTGAACGCCCAGTCCCGGAACACCGCGGTCATCAAGGAACTCCGTCCAGGCCTTGAGGGCCTGCGCGTACGTAAGCCATGACTTCGGCGACGGCGCCCCGCTGACCGGGAACTCTCGAAGCCAGCGGTGCATCGCCCCCGTCGGCCGCGGGCCATCAGCATCTTCGATGCAGAAATCATCGTCGATGAGGACGGGCATGGCATCCCGGATCAGCGGTCTGCCGGAAAGCCCCCAGCCTTCCCATCCAACGGAACTGAAGGAATGCAGGAACACGGGACAAACCTGACATGAGACACAAGCCGGAGCAACGAATAAAGGCGGTACAAAAGGCAAACAAACGCCCCTGCGAGACACGGCCAAACCGCAAAGCTAACGCCCGCTGCTCCCACCTGACCCAGGAACTCCAGTCCCAGCTCGATGCCCTCGCCGCGCACGGCATCCCGCGCGAAAAGATCTTCGCCGAGAAGATCTCCACCCGCGCCAGTGCGATGAGCGGCATCGAGGCCTCCCCGACGTGGGCCACGCGGACTGCTCATGAGCATTGCGTACGCGTTCGAGGACGGTGGATTCATCATCTCCAGGGAGATCGAGGTCTTCAGCGGACCGGCGTCCTTGTGCTCGTGCGACCACGAACAGCTCGAATCCCCGTTCTATGACCCTTGCTGCCGAGGCCGGTGTCCCTCCGACAACGAGAATTCGCGTCACGCACCGCTCCCAATCTGTCGAACCACTTTGAGGACGTCCTCGACCTGGCTGCCCGGGTCTTGGCCCGGCTCGATGACGGCAACTACGATCCCGCCATCAACCAACAACGTGATCCGACGGTAGAGCTCGTCTCCCTCGAATTCGAAGGTGCTCAAACCGAGAGTCCCTCGGAGCGCGAAGTCCTGATCGCTCACTATGGGGTAGGGCAGATGTAGGCGAGATGCTGCCTCGGATTGGTAGGCCGTGCCCTGCACAGAACAACCGATGACCTCCCGGCCGAGAACCGCGAAATCGTCACGCAGATCCCGGAACGAGCAGGCTTCAGCCGTGCACCCCTTCGCGCCTGGAATCGCCGCCCATGCTGGAGAGTCTGGTCGCAACGGGTCGCCCGTCCGCGGGTAGACGAACAGGACGCGACGAACCGAGTCGTCGGCACCCAGACCGATGGAGCCGCCAATAGTCGAAGGCAGCCCGATTTGTGGCAGTCGGCGTCCGATCAGCTGATGCATTTCGGTCATGCTGACACCGTCCTTTCGGATCGTTCCCCGTTGCTCTCGACACGTTCGATTTCGAGCCGGGTCCCTGCGTGCCCGCTACCGTTCACGCACCGCTCAAGGGCCTGTACGGCTGCTTTCTTGATTTCCAACGCTCCCCCATAAATAGAATCGGTCGATCGGTACTTTCCCGCCTACCGGGCCCCCGGACGGCCCGCGGTCCAGCGGCGGCGGATGGCCGACTCCCCGGCGGCCATGAGGAGCACCAGCCGGCGGTGCAACGACAGTACGGTCGAGCCCGCCCACGTTGGATGCAGGATCAGCCACACCATCAGGATGGTGAAAACGGACCACAGGACCATGGTCGCGATTCCCGTGGGACCTTCCGGCCACGGCATTGCCGCTCC
>NZ_JBFRHB010000072.1:0-9100 GCF_052115645.1 Arthrobacter sp. 2MCAF14
ATTCCTTTCTCGACCCGTGCGGCTGCAAATAGTACTCGTGCATGAACTCACGGATCTCTTCACGCGTAAAACCCTTGTTATCAACGGCCATCGCCGGCTCCTTCAATCAACAGGTAATGAATGACTCACAACCAGCTTGACGGAGAGGGGGCGTTTGGCCCAAAGGCCTCATATGTGAGGGGGCGTTTGGCCCACGTGCCGCATAGGTGAGCGGGCGACGAATTAACCTGGGCTTTGCCGGCGGGCAACCGGGCGGGGCTACGCTGGCGGGGTGGCTGGGAACGTGTTTCATGCTGACCAGAACGGACGACGGCGGTTTGTCGCCTTGGGCGATTCCTTCACCGAGGGTGTGGGGGACCGGAACGAGGCCCTACCGAACGGCGTCCGGGGCTGGGCCGACCGCGTTGCCGAGAAACTCGCCAAGGCCGAACCTGGCTGGGAGTACGCCAATCTTGCCGTGCGGAGCAAGCGGCTCCGCCATATCGTCGACGAGCAATTGGACCGGGCGCTGGCCATGGAACCCACGCTCATCACGCTTTACGCAGGTGGCAACGACATCCTGGATTTCGGCACGGACATGGACATCCTCATGGCCGAGTACGAAAGGCTCGTGGCCCGCCTTGCGGCTACGGGGGCCACGTTGGTCTTGTTCACGGGGTACGACGTCAAGGTCTCGGCCGTGCTGGAACCCTTCAAGAAGCGGAACGCCCTGTACAACGAACGCGTCCGCGAACTGGCCGCCAAGTACGAGGCCGTGCTGGTGGATTATTGGTGCCTTGATGCCTACCACGACCGCCGGATGTGGGCCTCGGACCGTCTCCACATGTCCAAAGCCGGACACAAATACATGGCATCGCAGGTCCTGGGCCACCTCGGCGTACCGCACAAGTTCTCGCCGAAGGACTGGGAACCGCCGCAGCGGCTCAAGCTGCGCGACTGGGAACGTCGTCAGCGCCGCTGGGTGAACGATTGGGTGCTGCCCTTGTTCGGCCGGAAGCTTCGCGGGGTCACGCTCGGGGACAGCCTGCGCCCCCGCTGGCCGGAGCTCGTGAAGGTGCCGCGGAAAGCCGGGCTACGAAAACTCGCGGAACGCCAAGCCGCCGGGGCAGCCGCCGCCGACTCTGGAAGCAAGGCGCCAGGAAAAGCCCAAGACAACGGGGGGACATGACCATGGCCAGACATACACCGCTGCGATTCGTCGCGGTTGGAGATTCGTTCACCGAAGGCGTCGGCGACACAGACCTTCGCCTCCCCAACGACTGCCGGGGCTGGGCCGACCGCGTGGCCGAGGAACTGGCCAGGCACCGGCCGCAGACGCAGTACGCCAATCTGGCCCTCCGCGGCCGTCGGCTCAGGCAGATCGTGGTTGAACAACTTGAGCCCGCGCTCGCTATGGCTCCCACTCTGGTCAGTTTCCACGCCGGAGGCAACGATCTCCTCGGCGCACGACTGGACATGCGCCTACTGGTCCGTGGATTCGAGGACGCCGTTGCCCGGATCGCCGAAAGTGGTGCCCAAGTCCTGCTGTTCACCGAGTACAACGTGCCACTTTCGCCGGTGTTGGAGCCGCTTAAGCTGCGCACGGCGGTTTTCAACAAGCACATCCGGCGCATTTCCGCGGCCTACGGAACGCTTCTGGTGGACCATTGGTGTTTCGAAAAGTACCAGGACCGCCGGATGTGGGCTCCCGATCGGCTGCACATGTCCGGCATTGGACATGAGTACATGGCGAAGAAAGTCTTGGAGGTGTTGGGCGCCGCGCACTCGCTGGGCTCACCCGTGCTTGGGGCGCTCCAACCGCGGAGCCGCGCCGAGATAATGGCCGACGACGCCGCGTGGCTCAGGCGCGACGTGGCACCTTGGCTTTCGCGTCGTTTCAGGGGAGTTTCGAGCGGTGATCACCTGAGCGCCCGCTGGCCGGCCCTTATGCCGGTGGTCTTGCCGGAGCGATTGGGGACGTCCGCCGAACCGGTCCGGATTTGAAGCGTCAGCGTCACGCCTGACAACTTTTTGGCTGCGGACGGGCATCAAAGCCGCGAATTTCCGGGGTTTTCGCCGAGTCGAGGCGCCAAAAATGCGCTCTGCGTGACGCCCCGGACCTACAACCGGACTAGTCCAGCAGGTTTTCGAAACCTGTGGATGCCGTGGTGACCGTGAATTCGATGATCTCGAAGTCGGCTACTCCGTTGACGTAGAAGGGATCCGTAGCCAGGGAAGCGTCCAGTGTTGCACGGTCAACGTTGGACAACAGCACACCCCCGATGGCTGGAACGCGACGTCCGGACGCGACGAAAGTGCCGGCGTCGAATGCTTCTTTGACCCAATCCATGTGTGCGGGGCGGTGGAAATCGACAATCTCGTCGGGAACTTTGTATGTCAGTGAAACGACGAACATGCCGCCAGCCTACAGCGCGGAGGGCGGCCGCAACGGGCCGCCCTCCGAAACCGCAATGCCCTACGGCAGCAGTTTGACCGCGGAGTTCCAGTTGTAGTCGGGGTGGGCTTCGCTGATCTGGAGCGTCATGACGAGCAGCTGGAAGGCTTCGAGCTCACGCGAGCGGCGCAGCGGGCCGACGTTCACGGGGCGCAGCCCGGCATCTTTGACGAAGTCGACGACGGCGCCCGTCGCGGCGGCGTCGTCGCCCGCCACCAGCACGTCCAGCGTCTGTCCGGCCACTTCGCCGGCCGCGAGAGTCGTCGCGAAGGTGGTGTTGAACGCCTTGACTACCGACGCGCCCGGCACCAGGGCCTGGAGTTCCTCGGCCGCCGACGATCCGGCGGGAACAGTGAGGGAATCGAAAGTCTCGACATTCACTGGGTTGGAGATGTCCACGATTGTTTTGCCGTCGAGCGCCGCGCCGTAGGAAGACAGCACTTCCTTGGAAGCCTCGAACCACGTGGCCAGCACCACGATGCTGCCTTCCGCGGGTGACCCGGTGATGCCTGACGTTCCGTTGACCGTTGCCGCCAGCGCAGCAGCAGAGTCGGCGTCGCGGCTGAGGATCTGGATGCTCTTGCCGGCCGCTGCCGCACGGGCTGCAATGGCGGAGGCCATGTTGCCGGTGCCGATGATAGTGATGTCAGTCATTGTTGTTTCCTTTGCTTGCGTTCTCATGATCCCGCGGATTGGTCTGTATTCATATACTTGAAGCTTCAACTAAAACAATAATCACCCTAAGTTGAAGTGTCAAGCATTGATTTCCTTCTAAGATGAATCCATGACCGAACCGCGCTGGCTCAACGCCGATGAACGCCGTGCCTGGCTGGCCCTCTTGAGCATCAACACCTTGCTGCCCGCAGCCCTGGACACCCAACTGCAAGCGGCCGGCAAATTGTCGCTGTTCGACTACAACGTGCTTGCCATGCTGTCCGAATCGGATGGGCGCTTCCTGCCGATGAGTGAGCTCGCGGCGCGAACGAGTGCCTCGCTGTCCAGGTTGTCGCATGTCGTCACCAAGCTCCAAGGACGCGGTTGGGTGGATCGCGAGGCCCACCCGGGCGATGCCCGCGTCACGGTCGCGCACCTGACCGACGCCGGCATGGACACCATCGTGTCCCTCGCCCCGGGGCATGTGGATGCCGTCCGCGCCTTGATGTTGGACGCCATGACCGACGACGACGTTGCGGACCTCGCGCGGATCGGCGAGAAAATCGTGGCCCGGCTGGACGACGATCACTGGATCCTGCGCGAACACTGAGCCGCGGCCGCTGAGCCGCCAAACACGGCCGCCGTACGCTGCGCAGCCGGCGCCGCGCGTGACGACCGCCCCGCACTGATGAAAGACTGGCGCCATGGATTTTTCCGCTCGGTATGTGGCATTGGGTGACTCGTTCACCGAAGGACTTGGCGACGCCGACCCCTCGCGCCCCAACGGAGTGAGGGGATGGGCGGACTTGGTTGCCCATCAGTTGGCCCAAAGCAACGACAATTTCGGTTACGCCAACCTGGCCATCCGGGGCAAGAAGCTCCGGCAAGTCATGGCAGAGCAGGTGGACGCCGCCGTCGCGCTTCAACCGACGCTGGTGACCCTATACGCGGGAGCGAACGACATCTTCCGCCCCAAGGTCGATATCGACAGGCTCATGGAGGACTACGAAGCCGGCATCGAGAAACTCAGTGCCACCGGCGCTACGTTGCTTCTCTTTACGGGTTTCGACGCCCGCAGTTCCAAGGTTTTCGGCACCATGCGCGGACGCACAGCGATCTATAACGAATTGCTGCGGGAAATCGCCGAAAACCACGGTGCGCTACTGGTGGACTATTGGCGCTTCAGCGAATACCACGACTGGCACATGTGGGCGCAGGACCGGATGCACATGTCCGCTGGTGGTCACATCAACATGGCCAACAGGGTCCTGGCGGTCCTGGAGCACGAAGGTTCCCTCGAGGTCCCGCCTCCCGTCCCGCAACCGCAGCTTGCGCGGGTGGAAGCGTTGCGGGCCAATGCGCGTTGGGCCCGTGAACATGCCGCCCCGTGGGTCGTCCGCCGCGTTACGGGCAAGTCTTCCGGAGACGGCCTCAGCCCGAAGTATCCCCAGCTCACCCGGCCCTAACTGTTCTGAGCAGCGAGGTTCCGGAAGCCCGGCGTGGCGAGCAGTCCGCCGTCGTTGTTCACCGCGAGCACGTCCACGTCCCAGCGGGACGTAACCAGCGCGAGGGTCCGGGCCCCGCCCGCCATGATGGCGGTGGCCAGGACATCGGCCGTGATGATGTCGGACGCTGCCACTGAAACCTGGCGGAACCCCTCGTCCCGCGCGCCTTGGAGGCCCGCGGACCAAATGTGGTGGCCGCGTTCGCTGGTTCCGGAGGTCGCGAGCGCGCGCTTGCCTGCGTTACTGAGCGGAAACGCGGTCAGGAGCGTCGTCCGATCCTCCGGGTCAACGATCCCCGCGAGCCACGACTGCGCGCCGCCCGGCGTCGGCGAACCGTTCACCAGCACGTCCCCGCCCGCATTGAGGCACCAATCCTTCAGGCCCAGTGCGAGCAGCGACATTCCGGCTTCCCGGATGGCATGTGCCTTGACGATCCCCGACAAGTCCACGACGCCGTCGGGCCGTTCCGCCGTGAACGCACCTTCCGCGAGGGTGCGCCATTCTGTCGCCTCGACATAGAGCCGGCGTACGTCCGTCGAGGCATCCATCAGGGCCAGCTCGCCGCGCGCCATCGCACTCGCCTCCGAGTCGGGACGGTAGAGACTAAACGTCCGGTCCAGCCTGTTGAACAACTGCTCGACGACGGCGGTGGCCGCTTCGAGTTCTTCCACCGCTGCTTGGGGGGCCGTCCCTGGAGCAGCTGGGATCGCGAGGCTCACCACGGTGCCCATGCTGGTGAACGTGCGGGAACGAAGACAGGGCTCCGCGCTGCCTTGTCCGTGCCCGTGGGGCTTAGAAATGGGCTGCATCGAGGGCTGCCTGGAGCGATGTCAGATAGGCCTCGCTGGTAAAGGTGGCCCCGCCGATAGTCTGCACGTTCGCCGACTGGGCGCTCAGCACCTCGGATCGCAGAAGGGGTGCTGCCCTGGCGCTGATCTGGACGGATCGTTGCTCTTGGTCGGTTAGATGCAGGGCTGTGACATCCGTGATGACGCCGGCCTTGATGGTTACCTGGACCTGGACTGTTCCGAAGCGGGTCTCCACTGCGGTTCCTGCATAGGTGCCGCCGGCCTTGGCCGTGGCTCCCAAGGTGGAGCTGGAACTCGAGCCCGTGCCGGAACCGGAGCCTGTGCTGGAAGTGGAGCCGGATTCGGTTCCCGAGGACGATCCGGAAGCGCTGCTCCCGGTGGTTCCATTCGCCGTCGAGCCCGTACTGGTTCCGCCTGTGTTTCCTGTGGAAGACGTGGTGACCGCCGATGCGTTCGATTCCGCCACGTGCGTGCCTGCCTGCCAGCCGACCACGATGATTGCCGCGGACGCTAGCGCTGCTGAAATTCCTGCCCTGAGTCTCACCAGTCAAACCTTTCGTAGTGGAGTTGCTCCTCCCGCACGCCGGACCTTTTCGCCTCAGCCAGCACCTGGCGGCCCCAAGCTGTCGGACCACAAACGTAAACGTCGGCGTCCGCTATGTGCGGCACAAAGTCCCGTAGCCGCGAGGTGCCAGCAGAAGCGGGAAGCCAGGCGCTTTGAGGATTCGCGGACCGCGGGCCCGTCAAGTGGAAGAGCGTGGCACCACGCTTCCGGCACAATTCGAGGATCTCGTTTCCGAGGAATAGCTCTTCCTCGCTGCTGCCTCGCAACAGGACCGTCGCCTGACCTGGCGCGAAAGGAGTGGATTCCAGGAGCGCCCGGAGGGGAGTAATCCCGATTCCTGCGCCGATCATCACGACGTGTTCCCGGCTGCGGGCCGCCGTGCTGAAGACACCGTATGGGCCTTCGATGGCTACCTTGGTTCCTGGTTTGAGCGAAGCCAAGCGGGCCGAACCGGCACCCAGATTCCGGACGGTGATCCTCAAGGTGGGCTGCCGCGATGATTTCCCCACCTGTGGTTCCGCGGACAGGCTGAACGGATGCGCCTGCCACCACATGCCGGGAGCGAGGAAGCGCCACACGAAGAACCGGCCGCCGGTTCCCGACAATTCATTCAATCGCAGGCCGCTCATTTCGATGCTGAAGACGCCGGGCGCAAGGGGCACCACGCGCCGCACGGTCAGCTGGTGCCGGTAGGTGGCTATCACCGGTTGGGCAATACGGAACCAAGCCAGCGCCGAGCCTGTTCCAATGTAGAACGCCAGCCAGTACCAGTGCTGCCAGGTGCCTTCGGCGAACAAGCCGCCCACACTGAACTGGTGCGGAAGGGCTACTGCTACCGCCAAATACGTGAGCAGGTGGACGAAGTACCAGAATTCATAGGGGAAGCGGCGCCGAACAGCCACTAGCGAGGTGACAACCACGGCAATGAACAATGCCATGGATACGAACGCCAGCCACATATCGGGTACCAGCGTCCAGAGCGCGACCGCCTCGCTCACGGGATTCAGGCCTTCGGCCATGCCGTAGCCGGTCGCCAGGAGAAGTCCGTGCGCCAGCAACAGGTAGAGCGCCGGTTTGCCTAGCTTCCGGTGGAACTCCAACGCCCTGTCATGCCCCACCGCGCCGTCCACGAACGGCAGGCGTGCCGCGAGGAGAAGCATCAGGAAGACCAGATCCATGCCGGCAAGCCCGGCCAGGATCCCGACGGCGGTGACCGCCTGGGTGAGGTTCCCGACCGACGACATCCCGCCGTCGGCGAGCCACAAAGCAAGCGCCGCTGCAAGGGAAGCCCACAGCGCAACGGTGAGCATGTCCGTACGGAACATGCGTCGGCGATGCTGCGCAGCGAACCTTCCTTTGGTGGATTTGCGCCGCGGGGCCGTTGGAGGATGGCCTGACGGTGTATCCACGCGTTGGCCCGGGGAGGCGAGGAGTTGTGACTTCATGTCTCAAGATTGAACTCTCAACCTTTCGTTCTCCTGTGAAGGGCCTAGCCCCCGCTTATGAGTTGATCACTTGGTTCTTATACACCCGATTGGTCTTAATTTCCCCCAGCCCCTAGACTTATTAGGCGCTAGGTGGCGCGGAGCGTGTGCAATTGCTCCGGTTTGCGGTGACTGTTGGCAACAACAGGAGATCCGCGGGCCGGTAGTTAGGGGCTCAAGTTGCGTGCATTCCAGTATTCGCCCAGTATTCCGGCCTGTTATCCGGACCCACTACCTTCGCCGCAGCGGTGATCATTGGCTGGTTTCAGTCGAGCGATCCAGCCTGCGGGAACTACCGAAAACGGTGTGGACTGGTTGCGGACGCCGCCTATTGCACGGGAAGCAGGAACTCTGCTGGCCGTTTCATTTTATTTTTTAGGAGAGTCGTCATGGCAGCAAACTGCCAGGTGACCGGAGCCGAGCCGGGCTTTGGACACAGCATTTCGCACTCGCACCGCCGCAACAAGCGTCGGTTCGACCCCAACATCCAGAAGAAGCGCTACTGGGTTCCGTCCCTGCGCCGTAATGTCACGCTGACCCTGTCGGCCAAGGGCATCAAGACCATCGACGTTCGCGGCATCGACGCAGTCGTCGCCGAAGTTCTGGCTCGTGGGGTGAAGCTCTAGTGGCAAAAGACAAGGACGTACGTCCGATCATCAAGCTTAAGTCGACTGCGGGAACGGGTTACACGTACGTAACCCGCAAGAACCGTCGTAACGACCCGGACCGTCTGGTCCTGAAGAAGTACGACCCCAAGATCCGCCAGCACGTCGAATTCCGAGAGGAGCGCTAAACATGGCTAAGAAGTCCAAGATTGCTCGCAACGAGCAGCGCAAGGTCATCGTTGAGCGTTACGCTGCCAAGCGTCTCGAACTGAAGAAGACCCTGGTTGACATCAACGCGACTGACGAAGCACGCGAAGAAGCTCGACTCGGCCTGCAGAAGCTGCCCCGCAACGCCTCCCCGATCCGTCTGCGTAACCGCGACATCATCGACGGCCGCCCGCGCGGTACCTTCCAGAAGTTCGGTATCTCCCGTGTTCGCTTCCGCGACATGGCTCACCGTGGTGAGCTCCCGGGCATCACCAAGTCTTCCTGGTAATCCAGAAGCACTAGGAGGGCCGGCAACCGTTTGGTTGCCGGTCTTTCTTGCGTTTAAGGCGCCCGTTTCTGGGCTTTGGTGTGGAGGATCTCCGGCTTTGCGATTAAGTGGCGCAGGACACAGTGCTGAATTACGACGTCGGCGGCTTCTTTTTGCGCGCAACCGGCTGTTCCGTCCCGGATTACCGCGGTTCTTGCTCGCCTGAGGCGTGATTTGCGTGGGGACTTGGGGGTGTGTAAAGTAGTTCGAGTCGCCGCCGCTGATGCGGAAAGATAGCGACCGACCCCCTCTGATAAACGGCCTGGAAATGGCGCGCTGATTAGCGTGCTGTGGACGGGTGGGGACCCCTGTTGAGCAGTGAATCGCGGAAACGCCGATTTGCTTGATCCTGGCAGTTCGGGTAAGTTTGGGAAGTTGCTCCGGAGCGATCCTGGACCCTGTGGGGTGTGGGTGGTGCCGGGTGTGTCTGTTGTTTGAGAACTCAATAGTGTGCCAAGTTTGTTGATACCGATTTGTTTTTATGAATTGGTTGTTTTGGCTGGTCCTGT
>NZ_JBFRHB010000073.1:0-9100 GCF_052115645.1 Arthrobacter sp. 2MCAF14
GGCTTGTGGGAAACTTTCATCTACGAGATGCCTCTCTTTTCGGTGGTCAATGTGCTCTAGACAAGCTCCATTTTCCTCGAAAAGACGGGCATTCTCGGTTTAAACCGCCGCCCGCGTCTCGATCATCATCGGTGGATCAAGGCTAAGCCACCTCGAAGCAGTTGCTTCAGGCGTCGCGTCCGGCCAGACGTTGATTAAGCCGGTCCACTTCGTCCAAGACTTCGGTTGCTGCCCATGCGCGATTCCGTTGCGACTGGGTGATCTGCGTCAGAATGCCGGCGTTCGTCAGCCTGTCCAGGACCCTGTAGATGGATCGCTCTTCGATGCCCGCGATGTATGCGGCGCTGTGCGCTTCGAACACCGGCCGCTCCAAGAGCCAAGGAATGATCTTCTCGTCTGCGGAGCCTTTTCGGGGCCGGGCCGCCTCCGTCCATGCGGCCGGGAGGGCGTCAAGGGATGCCACTGACTCGCGGGCCGCTTCCGCTGCGCGGAGTGAGGATTTGGCCAGGTACAGCACGAACGGATCTACGTCGCCATTGCGGTAGTTGTTGAGCAAGGAAAAGTAGGTCTCCACGTCCGCAACCATGGCCGAAGCGATCGGAATTACCGTGTTCTTAGTCAGCCCTCGCCGGCGGGAGATCGCTCCGATCAGCGCCCGGCCAATACGGCCGTTGCCGTCGGTGAAGGGGTGGATGGATTCGAAATGGGCGTGCGCAATAGCCGCTTGGGCCATGATCGGGACGTCCCGCCGGGCGGAGAACGCCATGAGATCGTCCATGAATCCGGGGACGAGCTCTGCAGGCGGCGGCACATGGATGGCCCCTCGGGGTGAGTAGTCGCTTCCACCAATCCAGTTCTGGACGTCCCGGAATGAACCGGCATGCCTGCCGTCCATGGGGTCATCCTTCATGAGCATCTTATGCGCGGCAAGTAGGGCCTCCAGCCTGACCTCGCCTGTGGTGCCCGCATCGTTGATCATGCTCTGGACGGCTTCGGCGGCAGCCACCATCGAATTGGCCTGATCCGTTGCCTTCAGCCCGATCAGGGCGCGGGCGTAGTCATTTCGGTTGGCGTCGACGTGCTCGATCTTGGATGAAGAAACCGCCTCGCTGCGAAGGAGAAATCCACTGACGGCCGTCATGCGGGTGCCGGCGGTTACATCCAAAGATGCGATGGCAACGGCAGCCTCTTCGAGCGCCACGATGGTTTCCCGTCCGGGCTCGAACCAGAGATCCGCGATGAACGGCGGTAGCGACACCTCTACCTCTGTGAACTCCCGATCCTCGCGGGGCGGTCGTCCGGATGACTTCCATGGCACAATCTTGCTTCCGTGCGCGGGCCAAGCAGCCATGTAGTCTCCTGAAAACGGTGAGTTAGTCGCTCGCTACTCACATTTTATGGCAAAAAGGTGAGTAGTGGCGACCTTGGTGGTCGTTTCTCAGGCGGAGAATCCTTACTCCGCGAACAAGCCCGCCAGATCCTCCGCCGTCAAGGCGCCACCGGTCAGCGCATCGCCTTCCATGACGTCCGCGAACAGCTGCGACTTCCTGGTCTTGAGCGCCATGACCTTTTCCTCGATGGTGTCCTTGGCGACCAATCGGTAGACCATCACGTTCCTCGCCTGCCCGATCCTGTGGGTCCGGTCCACGGCTTGCGCTTCGGACGCGGGGTTCCACCATGGGTCCAGCAGGAACACGTAGTCGGCCTCGGTCAGGTTCAGGCCGAAGCCGCCGGCCTTCAAGGAAATAAGGAACACAGGCGCCGCGCCGTTCTTGAATTCGCTCACGACGTCGGCCCGGTTCCGGGTGCTGCCGTCGAGGTAGCAATACTCGATGTCCTCCGCGTCGAGCCGCTCCCGGACCTTGCCCAAGAACCCCGTGAACTGGCTGAAGATGAGGGCCCTGTGCCCCTCGGCAACGATGTCCTCCAGCTGTTCGAACAGCACATCCAGCTTGGAGGAGCGCACCGCGGACAAGGACTCGTCCACGAGGGAAACGTCCAGGCTCAGCTGCCGCAGCAGGGTGAGGGACTGGAAAATGGTAAAGCGGTTCTTATTGACATCGTCGATGAGCCCCAGGATTTTCTGCCGCTCACGCTGCAGGTGCGTCTGGTACACCTTCTGGTGCCGCGGGTTCAGCACCACTTCAAGGACCTGCTCCTGCTTGGGCGGCAGGTCCTTGATGACTTGCTCTTTGGTGCGGCGCATCATGAGGGGACGTACCCGACGGCGGAGCTTGGCGAGCTGGGCCTTGTCGCCGTTCTTTTCGACCGGCTTCTGGTAGTACTCCGCGAAACGGCGCGGGCTGGAGAACAGCCCGGGAGCGACGATCGAAGTCAGCGCCCAGAACTCCATGAGGTTGTTTTCCAGTGGCGTGCCGGTGATTGCCAGCTTGAAGGATGCCGGAAGTTTGCGGGCGCACTGGTACGCCTTGGACTGGTGGTTCTTGACGAACTGGGCTTCGTCGAGCATCAGCCCGGCCCATTCCTTGGCTGCGTAGGCCTCGTAGTCGATCCGGAACAGCGCGTACGAAGTGATGACGACGTCGGTTCCGGCCATGGATTCCTGCGGATCGGCGCCGCTCTTGGCGAAGGTCTCTCCGACCGTCTTTATGCTCAGGCCGGGCGCGAAGCGTTGGACCTCGGCGGCCCAGTTGCCCACGACGCTGGTAGGCGCGACCACCAAAAAGGGAGCGCTGCCGCCCGCGCCGTCAGCGGCGGATTCAGCCTGCTCCTTCGCCGCACACATCAAAGCAATCGCCTGCACTGTCTTGCCGAGGCCCATGTCGTCGGCCAGGACCCCGCCCAGGCTGTGACGGTACAGGAAACTCAGCCAGTTGAAGCCCTCCAGCTGATAGGGACGGAGCTCGGCATCGAGCGAGCCCGGCAGCGGGAGCCCGGTCACGCCGTCGTCGAGCAAGCCGCCCACGGCCTCGCGCCATGCCGCCGCCTGCTCGTCGACGATCCCCAATTGCGCGAGCTCATCCCAGAGCCCTGCCTGGAAGCGGCTGATCTGCAGGGTGCCGTGCCGGTCCGGGCTGTCCTGCAGAGACCTGGCCTCGTCGATCAGCGCGCGGAGTTGGTGCAGCTCGGGCAAGTCCAGTGAGAAGTGGGCGCCGCTCGGCAGCAGCATCCGGCTCTGGCCCGCCGCGAGGGCGGAAAACACTGCGGCGAAGGACACAGGTTCGCCCTCGAGCGTGATGACGATGCCGAGATCGAACCAGTCGCGGCTGTCGGTGGCCTTGGTCGAGATGGAGACGACGGGAGCCTCGGTTGCCTCGCGGTAGTCGGCGATCTCGCCCGAGGTGTCCACGACGACGTCGGGCAGCTCGCGCAGCCGGGGCAGCACCTCCTCGGTGAAGGCCAGGGTGTCCAGGCCGTCCAGCGCTACCGAGGCGGCCAGCCGTGGAGCCCCCCATCCGCCGCTCGATGATTCGCCCAGCGCGGCGACTACGTCCCAAAGCCGGCCCAGGGACTCAAGGATCCGGGCCTCCTCGGCGTCGTCGCGGTAGCCGTGGTCGTCCGGGTGCCGCCAGAGGGGCTGGGCAGTCACGAGCTTGCCGGCCTTGTAGTGCCACTCCCAGTGCAGCCGCACCCGGTGGTCAGCACCGTAGTTCGCCAGAAGGGACAGCGTGGGCACAGCGAGGACCGGCAACTCCACTGAATGGTCCGCTGCCGTGACCCGGGTGGACTGCTTGAGCTTCGGATAGAACGCCGTGAGGAACCGCTCTTCGTCATTCGCCGGGATCTGGAGCCGGGATGCGCCCATGACGAAATCGAGGAGTTCCTGCGACTCACAGCCCTCCAACGGAGCCAGCGTGATGAGGTTCTCGGGTGCCGATACCCCGGGCAAGTGTCCCTCGCCGGGACCCGTGAAGAACAAGCCATGTGCCGGGCGGCCGATCAAGCCCAAGGTCGCCGGATCAAGGGCGTCCGCGCCCAAGGTCACCGACGGCGCGAGCTGCAGTCCGTCGTCGGGCCGGCTAAGGTCAAGCCCGACGACGGCGGGCTCCGCAGCAATACGGACCGGCTCGGTCCCGCCGGAGTGGATGAGCGAAACCCCTATCTTGTCGGCTTCGACCAGGAGGCTCCACAAGTTCTTGCCGGCGAATTCGTTGAGGAGCATCCACATGCTCGAAGTGAGCTGCCGGTAGTCCGCAGTGGAATGCGCGGCCAGGAAGTTCTGCATCCAGTCGATATGCGCTTCGTTGAACTCGCGCTTGTAGCCGAGGTAGTTCAGGTTGGTCCAGGAAACATCGCCCCGGATCCACTTGCCCTTGGCGCCCATCATCACAGGGCGGGCCTTGAGCTGGCGAACGCTCCGGAGCGGATCCCGCCGGCCTGTGTAGGAGAAGTGCGGGGCCGGTTCTTCAACCTCGAACGCCAGTGCCAAGGGGAGGCCCTGGCCTTGCGGGGCGGTGCCCGGAGTGGCGATGAGCTTGCTGAGTGCCTGCTCCCAGGCCGGTCGCTGCACGATTCCCCCAGGCTGGGCCGTCTGTCCGAAGGCAGGCGCGCTGAGCAGCTGTGCCCGCACGGCGGGATGGTCTTCGGCGGCGAAGAGAAGGGCGGCCACGTGTTTGCAGTCCTTGCGGACGGGGCAGCTGCAAACGCCGACGGTGCAGCTCCAGCCGCCGGGCTTGCGGACCAGCTTGGCCGACGTCGAATACGCTGACGGGCCACTGCCCCTGACCTTGCCCATCATCAATCCCGTGGCGGAATCGAAAGTGATGCTGCTGACCCGGCTTCCCATGGCATAGGCGAGGCCGGCCGCCAGGGAGCGGTCGTTAATGGCGGGTGTCTGAATCGCCAGTTCCCAGGAGTCGTCTGAGTGGGAAGGCATTCGTTCGGGCTACTTTCGGCAGGAGGCTATCTATGAATCCTAGTCCCCGCCACCTCCCTCACTTCGCTCCGCTCAGTCAGGGAACCCGGGCGGCGTGGGCCCATACCTCCTCCCTCACTTCGCTCCGCTCAGTCAGGGAACCCGGGAGGCGTGGGCCCATACCTCCTCCCTCACTTCGCTCCGCTCAGTCAGGGAACCCGGGCGGCGTGGGCCCACGGAGCAGCCCTGAAACTTTGCCGGACGTTCACCTCTGCCTAGCTTGCCCGACAACCGCCCCCGCGTACGTTGAAAGGGTCCGGAGCAGCACAAGCTTCCAAGCAGTGAGGAAATCCCATGACCAGCAATGAGAACCCCGTCGTTCTGACGAAGGACAGCATCGAGGCCGACAGCGCCGACGTTGTGGACGCGAACGTCACCGTGGTCAACGAGATGTACGAGGAGCTCCTCAACCATGAGGAAATCGCTACCAATGCTCTGCGCAGCTACTTTGTGGACTACTACCTGACCCAAGCACTCGCGGGCGGTTTCGCGCAGTACGTGTTCACGGTGCCGGAACGCGAAGAGGTGGATGCGTTTGTCCGCGAAGGCCTCGAAGGAATGGGCGCCAAAGGCCACCTTGAGCTGTTCAACCGCACCGCCGCAGCTTTCGACGCCCTGTCCGAGGAAGACGCCGAGGCCTACCTGGACGGCGATCTTGACGAGTCCGAAGTGGCACCGGAAGCCGTTGCTGAGCTCGAAGCCCTCGACGGCGAATTCGAATCCCTCCTGGAGACCGAAGACATCATCGAACTCAACGCAGCGTGGCTCCGCAGCCAGGACGGCGTGCTCTACCTGGACGAGGAGCAGCTGAAGGCTCACATCGCCGAGCGCGTGGCCCTCATCCCGAACCTCGAAGAGCGCCAGGCCGAGGCAGCCGAAGCGGAACTTGAGAACGCCCCTGAATTCGAGCTCATCATCCGTGAACTGTGCGACGTTGCCGGCTACCAGCTGGAGAAGATCACCATGGGCGATCCCAACTACGAGCACGACGGCGAGACGATCCTCGCCTGGCACTTCACCACGGACCACGGCAACTACATCATGATCGAAGAGGACGACGAAGCCTTCATGATCCACCCGGAGACGAAGGAAATCATCGCCGCGGTGGAGTTCGAGGACGCTGAAGAGTTCGAAGACGCCTAAAACGCCCGCTCACCTTTAAGGCCTCCAGGACAAACGCTCGCTCAGATCTGCCGGCCGGGCCGGCGAGGCCTGAGCGAGCGTTTGCCTTTTGGGCTGCAAAGGTGAGCGAGGGTTTCAGTAGCCCATGCTGCTCCCGCTTGGGGTGCTGCTCCCGCTTGGGGTGCTGCTCCCGCTCGGGGTCAGCATGGAACCGGACGGGCTGACCAAGGACCAGACACCGCCCACGCCTTGGCCATAGGTGTCACTGGAGTCTTCGTCCTTGGAGTAGAAGTAGATGGGCATGCCGTTGATGGTGATCTGCATCTTGCCGTCTGCTGTGGGGATGGTGCCGATGGTTCCGCCCACCCCGTCAACCGCCGGCGTGGCCGACGTCGTTGTCACGGCCGGCCACGAAGTGGCACAGCCGCCGGTGCAGGCGCTCTTGCCGGAATCCTTGACGTCCTTCGCGAAGAAGTAGACGCTCTTGCCGTTCGCGGCAACCACTCGCTCGCCGACGCTCGACGACGCCGTCTTCAGTTCCGCCGCGCCAGCAGGAGTGCTCGACGCCGGAGCGCTTGAACTCGCCGACGCCGCGGGGCTGGGGCTGGTGGCGCTCGAGGACGTGGAAGACGGGCCGGGGCTTCCTCCACAGCCAGTGAGGGCGATGGCTAGAGCAAGAATGCCGAGCCCGGTGCCGAGTTGCTTCTTCATGGTTTGCTCCTTCGCTTCGACCGGCCGTGGACGTGCCGGAAGCTAACCCGTACGACGCCGTGGGGTGAAGAATGGTTCAGGGGGCTTGAACCTTTTTCGTGGCGGGCACGTCGTATCGCAGGAGAAGGGGAAGCCGAACACCAAGGAGGCGCCGATGCCGCTCGACGAGGACGTGGTGGCCGCGATCTATCGCGACCACGGCACGGCCCTGCGCCGCTTCGTGCTGAGCTGCACGCCGGACGCGCACTTGGCTGAAGACGTGGTGCAGGAAACCATCCTTCGCGTGTGGCAGCACGCCCCGCAGATTACCGGCAGCCTGCGCAGCTATTTGTTCCGCACTGCCCGCAATGTCATCATCGACAACTACCGCAAGGCCCAGCGGCGCCCGGCAGAGGCTGCCGAACGCGACATGGCGGACCCGGAGGAGGCCACCGAGCGCGTGGATGAGCTCCTCAACCGGGTCCTTATGGAGGAGGCGCTCCTGCGGCTCAGCACCGAACACCGGGAGGTCCTGGTAGCCCTGCATTACGAACGTTTCACGGTTAACGAGGCGGCGCTGAGGCTCAACATCCCCAGCGGCACGGTGAAATCCCGGGCCTTTTACGCCGTCAGGGCGCTTCGCACGATTCTCGATGAAATGGGGGTGCAGCGGTGAACGAAACTGGACTTCACCAATTGCTGGGCGCCTACTTGCTCGGCGGCCTCGAACCTGCCGATGCCCGGGTTTTTGAGGAGCACTTGGCAAGCTGCGCTGATTGCCGGCTTGAGCTGGGGGAGCTGGAGAGCCTCCCGGCCCTCCTCGACGCCGTCCCCGTGCCCGACGCCGTCGCGCTCGCCGCCGGGCGCCCCGCCGTCGTGCCCGCCGCCGCAGTTCCGGCCGCTACTTCCGACGCTCGCTCACTAATGGGGGCTTTTTCGGAAAGGCTCCCGCAGCCGATTCTCTTGAAAATGGCAGCACGGCGACGGAAATCCCGACGCCGGTGGACGGCTCTGGTGGGCGCCGTAGCCGCCACTTGCCTTGGGTTGGGCATACTGGCGGGGCCGGTGTTGAACCAGCCACCCAAGCCTGACGCCAGCTACTCTGTGCAGACGGACAATGGCCTGCAGCTCACTGTCGGGCTCGTCAGGAAGGCGTGGGGGACCGAACTGCAACTGGAAGGCCGCAGCATGCCGCCGCAAGGCACTATGTACCTGTGGGTCAAGGGCCGCGACGGCACGGAGGAAATGGCTTGCGGTTGGACCGCGACCTCCAGCGGCCACATCAAGGTCACGGGCGCGACGCCGGTCCAGCTCGCCGGGATTTCGGGTGTGGAACTGCGCGATGACAACCAGAAGATGGTCGCGGTGATTTCGGTCCCGGGGAGCTAGGGGTTCCCGGGACCTAGGTGGTCAGCGGTGAGCGGTCAGGCGGACGCTGGCTCGCTGGCCTCAGAATCGGGCAGATCGCTTCGCTCCCAGGTGGGCATGTCCAACCGGTTGAAACTGTAGAGATGGATTCCCGCGACGCCGTCCTGGTGCGCCATGAGTTCCGAAACCAGGCCTTGCGGTGAGTACTTGTCCCCGCCGAGAAGCTTGCGGGCTAGGGTTCCTTTGTTACTGAGGAACTTCAGGGATGTCCCGACGCCGATCTGGGTTGCCAGGGCCAGCAGCTTGATTCGGGGAACTGCCCCGGCAATCCCAGCCCACACGGGAAGCTCGACGCCTTCCCGGCGCAGGAGTGCTGCGTAGTCGAGGATCGTCGGGGCGGAGAAGCACATCTGCGTGACAACATGCGTCGCCAGGTGTTGTTTCGCCAGCAGGGCATCCAGCAAATCCAGCCCGCTCACGGAAGGATGCCCCTCGGGGTAACCGGCGATGCCCGCTGTGATGGTGCCGCCGGTGTACTCGGCGATGTCCGCCAAGAGGGGAAGGCCCGATCGGTAGGGGCCGGCACCAAGAGGTCCGTCTCCTCCGATGGCGAAGACCTCCGTGATCCCGGCGGCCCCGCAGTCCCGGAGGATGCCGGAAAGCTGCGCCCTGTCCTCCAGCCCGCGCGCGGAGAGGTGCGGAACCACGTTGTAGCCGAGGAGGCTGAGCTTGACGGAAGCCTCCATGGTCCGCGCGATGCCGTGATGGGGCAAGCAGGTGACGGTGAGCGTTGTGGAAAGCGGCACAGCGGCCTGGACTTTCTCAACGATTCCGTCCGAGGGAATGATTTCAATCCGGGTGGGGAACATGCTGGCTCCTTGCGGATCAGGCCGTCGCGTGGTGTGCGAGGAGGGTGCGGGCTTCCTGGCGGGTGGTGCCGGAGTCCTGGATGCCTTCGGCGATGTGGGCCAGGTGGGCGGGGATTTCGCGGCCTTTTTTGCGCATCGCGGTGGCCCAGAGGCGTCCGGCGCGGTAGGAGGAGCG
>NZ_JBFRHB010000074.1:0-8862 GCF_052115645.1 Arthrobacter sp. 2MCAF14
ACAGGACCAGCCAAAACAACCAATTCATAAAAACAAATCGGTATCAACAAACTTGGCACACTATTGAGTTCTCAAACAACAGACACACCCGGCACCACCCACACCCCACAGGGTCCAGGATCGCTCCGGAGCAACTTCCCAAACTTACCGGCTGCTTGCCTCCTAGTCAAATCGGCGTTCTTGACTTGATCTTCACGAGGAACTCAGTCAACTTCACCGATCTCCACAGGGGAGCAGCGCGGGTACTAACTATACCACCAGTTCTCCGGGGAGGCAAAAGCCCGGTCAGGCGGCCTGCTGCGCTTCAGCGGTCGTCCGCTAGATCCACGCAAAGGGCCCGGAAACTCAAGGCTTCCGGACCCTTCACCCTCAGAAAAGCAGAACAACTACCCCACAGGCGTGAACCAGGAAGCTCCGAGCGGCGGCAAGGTGACGGTCAGTGCCGCAGGCAATCCTTCCGCCCCGGGTGCGGTGGCAAGCAGTTCACCGCTGTTGATCACGCCCGAGCCTCCGTACACCTCGGCGTCCGTATTGAGTACTTCCTGCCATGCGCCGGCGGACGGGACGCCGAGCACATAGTTCTGGTGCGGGCCTCCCGAGAAATTCACGGCGCACACCAGGGGGTTGCCGTCGTTGTCCCACCGGATAAAGGTCAGTACGTTGCGGTCCGCGTCCGCGCCGTTAATCCACTGGAAACCGCCGGGCTCGTTGTCCCGGACATGAAGGGCCGGCGTCGAGCTGTACAGCGTGTTCAACTCACGGGTGAGCAACTGGAGTCCGCGATGCGCCGGAATGTCGGCAAGGAACCAGTCGAGCCCGTGCTGTTCGGACCATTCGGCCTCTTGGCCGAATTCGGTGCCCATGAAGATGAGCTGCTTGCCCGGGTGCGCCCACTGGTAAGCCATGAACACCCGGAGGTTGGCAAGCTGCTGCCAGCGGTCGCCGGGCATCTTGCGCAGCATCGATCCCTTGCCATGCACTACCTCGTCGTGGCTGATGGGCAGCAGGAAGTTCTCCGTGAAGGCGTAGACCATGGAGAACGTCACCGTACCGTGGTGCCAGCGGCGGTTCACCGGGTTTTCGGAGATGTACTTGAGGGAATCGTGCATCCAGCCCATGTTCCATTTGAGGCCGAACCCCAGGCCGCCATGGTTGGTCGGCGCGGTAACGCCCGGGAACGCCGTAGATTCTTCGGCGATGGTCACTGCCCCGGGGTGGGTCTTGTAGATCGTGGCGTTGACCTCCTGGAGGAAGGAGATGGCTTCCAGGTTCTCGCGTCCACCGTGGACATTGGGGAACCACTCCCCTTCCTCGCGCGAATAGTCCCGGTAGAGCATGGAGGCCACGGCGTCCACCCGGAGCCCGTCGATGTGGAATTCCTCAAGCCAGTACAGGGCGTTCGCAACCAGGAAGTTCCGGACCTCGGTGCGGCCGAAGTCGAAGATGAGTGTGCCCCAGTCCGGGTGCTCACCGAGCCGGGGATCGGAGTGCTCGTACAGCGGTTCGCCGTCGAAGCGGGCGAGGGCCCAGGCGTCCTTCGGGAAGTGCGCGGGGACCCAGTCCAGGATGACGCCGATGCCCGCTTGGTGCAGCGAATCAACGAGGAACCTGAATTCGTCCGGATGCCCGAATCGTGAGGTCGGAGCAAAGTACGACGTGACTTGGTAGCCCCATGAACCGCCAAACGGGTGCTCGGCCACCGGCATGAACTCGACGTGGGTGAAGCCAAGCCATTTCACGTAGTCCACGAGGTCCTTGGCCAGCTCTTTGTACCCGAGGCCAAGGCGCCAGGAACCAAGGTGGACTTCGTAGACGCTCATGGGTGAGTTGTGCGGGTCCTTGTTGGCGCGCGCCGTCATCCAGGCGTCGTCCTTGAAACGGTAGCCGGACTCCACCACGCGTGACGCGGTCAGGGGCGGAACTTCGGTGCCGAAGGCGAGCGGATCGGCTTTCTCCACCCAATGGCCGGCCTTCGTCAGCAGCTCGAATTTGTAGCACGCCCCTGCTACAACGCCCGGGATGAAGACTTCCCAGACTCCTGAAGAACCGAGCGAGCGCAAGGCGTGTTCACGCCCGTCCCAAGAGTTGAAGTCGCCCTTGACGCGGACTGCCTGTGCATTTGGCGCCCAGACGGCGAAGGAGACGCCGTCCACATCGCCGAGCGGGGAGCGGTAGTGCTGGACGTGGGAGCCGAGCGTGTCCCAGAGCCGTTCGTGCCGGCCTTCGCCGATAAGGTGCAGGTCCACCTCGCCGACGGTTGGAAGGTAGTGGTACGGATCGTTGATCGTCACCGGCGCGGAATCGCCGTACACGACGTCCAAGCGGTAGTCCGGAACGTGGCCGTGCTGCAGCGGTTCGAGGACCGCCACCCAGATCCCGTCGGTCTCGTGGGTCATCGGAACGGAACCGGCTTCGGTGACCACGGTTACTTCCGCCGCGAGGTGCTTGACCGTGCGGATGGTGACGTGACCGTGGTCGTCAAGGTGAGCGCCCAGCACCGAGTGCGGGGCGTGGTGCGCACCGGCGGCCACCCGGCCCAGGGTAGCGGCGTCCACATACAGCGGGACTCGGGGCCGTTCGGTACGTGCTGAGCCTGTCATTTCCTTACCTTCCGATGTCGCCACGGCATCCGTGCCGGGGCTCGTGTTTCCGAGGAGCTGCCGCGAAGCATTGACCGGAATGGGCAACCAGTCCGGCCTGTTCCGCAGCTCGTAGATCACCTCGTACAAGGCCTTGTCCAGCCACAATGCCACAAACAGCGGCGAGCGGCGGTCAATAGTTCCAGGGGTGATGTCGCTGTAGCCTGCCAGGAAGGCCTCGGCGCAGTCGTCAACCCACGTGGCGGGAACCCGGGCACCCGGGTTCTCGCGGATGGCCGCGCCGGCCGCGTAGTCGAAGGACCGCAGCATCCCGACGACGTCCCGCAGGGGAACGTCGGGAATGTTACGGTGTTCGATCGGCCTCAGGGGTTCGCCCTCAAAGTCCAGGATCGCCCACCGGGCCGCTTCGCCCGCGGCGCTGGGCACCAAGAGGATCTGGCCTAGGTGAAGGTCTCCGTGGATGCGCTGCAGCGTCCCGGCTTCCTTGCCCGACAGTTGCGTCAGGAGAGCCTCGAGCTGCTGCTCATGGGGCCCGACGGCGGTGCCCGCCTCAGCCCAGGACTGGCGGACGCGCCGGGCTACTTCGGGCGCGATGTCCTGGCCCGGAACGCGTTCCCGGGCGGTTCCGAGGGTTTCGGCGAGCCGGAGGTGCACGGTGGCGGTCGCCTGGCCCAGTTGCCGGGCTTCGGCGGCAAAGTCCCTGCCTGATGCCGCGGCGTCGACGGCGAGGCGCCATGCGTCCTGGCCGCCGGCAAGGAATTCGTGGGCGACGGCGAAATCCGCCGAGGCTGTGCCGTGCCGGCCCAAAGACGTTCTCACCTCCCACGTTCCCGTAATCCATCCAAGGGTGGACGGCACTTCCTTCGTACCCGCCGAGGTCAAGGCCGCGCCCACCTCCACCTCGGGGTTCTTGCCGACCGACACGACCCGGAAGATCTTCACGATCGCCGCGGACACGCCGTCGTCGACGATCACTGAAGTGTTGGACTGCTCGCCGGAAGAGACTCGCACGGATCCTGAGGCAGAGGGCAGCCGCAGGCTGCCCGGCACGGCATGTCCGCTCGCGGTGCACTCCCCCTCGCCGGGCTCTGCGGACGCCTGGCCTCGGATGAGATCGAGCCATACCGTCACAAAGTCGGGATCGTGGGGGGCATCGTATACCCAGAAAGCCGGATCCTGCTCGCTTGTTCCACCGATCTGGCCCACCAAGGCAGGTGCCAAGGCGGGCGAAGGCGCGGAACGAAAGCTAAGCGGTACTTGGATGATGTCGGTCTGCCTCCCGCCATCGGCCGTTGCGTAAGCGACGGACAATAGCTGGACCTCCACGCCTGTCCCAAAGGCGGGCGCGGAAAGGGCGAACGAACCGACGAAATCCAATTCGAATAACCCTGCCTTGACCGGAAACCAGCGCTGCCGGGGCAGCCATTCCTTCAGCAGGGAGGCCAGGACCGTGGTGGGCGCCATGAGACTCATGTCAGCCTTCGATGGAGAGCACTGGGATGGCCTGGGTGTACGGCGAGGAGGCGGTGGAACCCGCCGAACGTATCCGAAGCCAGAAGAAGTCGTGGCTGCCGAGCGTGAGGGTCAGGGAGCCGTCGGCGCCAATCCCCGGGAACGGTTGGCCTCCGAACACATCCCTCAAGCCTCTTCCGGCATATTCTGGGATATCCAAAGTGGTAGCAACCGGATGCTGAGACAGGTTGAAAACGCACAGGATCGATTCGGCGTCCTCGCCTTCCGGATTGTCGTCCCGGAGCTCGCGCAAATAGGCAAGGACCACTTCGTGGTCTGCCGGAACGTTCCGGTAGCCGCCTAGCCCGAAGGCCGCGTGGTTCCTACGGACACTCAGAATCTGCCGTGTCCAGCGCAGGAGCGACCCGGAATGGGCCGCTTCCGCCTCGACGTTCGCCATGCTGTAGTTGTAGACCAGCGACTGGATGACCGGCAGGTACAGCTTTCCGGGGTCGGCGTTGGAGAACCCGGCGTTGCGGTCCGGGTTCCATTGCATCGGCGTGCGGACGGCGTCGCGATCGTCAAGCCAGATATTGTCCCCCATCCCGATTTCATCCCCGTAGTACAAGAAGGGGCTGCCCGGAAGGGAAAGCAGCAACGCGTTGATCAGTTCGATCTCGGAGCGGGAATTGTCCAGCAGCGACGCAAGCCTGCGCCGGATCCCGATGTTGGCGCGCATTCGCGGGTCCGGGGCATACCAGCCCAGCATGGCGGCACGTTCGTCGGAGGTGACCATCTCGAGGGTGAGTTCGTCGTGGTTGCGCAGGAAGGTGCCCCATTGGGCGCCGGCCGGGATTCCCGGGGTGTCCCGCAGCGTCTCGATGATGGGGGCGGCCTTCTGGTCGCGGAGCGCATAGTACAGGCGCGGCATGATGGGAAAGTGGAAGGCCATGTGGCATTCCGGTTCTTCCTCCGTGCCAAAGTACTCGACGACGTCGTGCGGCGGTTGGTTGGCTTCGGCGATGATCACACGGCCCGGGTAGTTCTCGTCCACCATCTTCCGAAGGTCCCGCAGGAAACCGTGGGTGGCCGGCAGGTTTTCGCAATTGGTGCCCTCTTCCTCGAAGAGGTAAGGGATGGCATCTGCCCGGAATCCGTCAATGCCTTGGTCCAGCCAGAACCTGACGACGTCGTGCAGAGCCTCGACGACCTTGGGGTTTTCGAAGTTCAAGTCGGGTTGGTGGCTGAAGAAACGGTGCCAGAAGAATTGCCGGCGGATCGGATCGAACGTCCAGTTCGACTCTTCCGTGTCCACGAAGATGATGCGCGCGTCCTGGTACTTCTCGTCGGTGTCACTCCACACGTAGAAGTCGCCGAACGGGCCATCCGGGTTCTTGCGTGACTCCTGGAACCAAGGGTGTTGGTCCGAGGTGTGGTTCAGAGGGAGGTCGATGATGACCCTGACGCCCCTCGCATGGGCTTCGGCCACGAGCCGCTTGAAGTCGCTGATGGTGCCGAACTCGTCCAACACGGACGTGTAATCGGAAATGTCGTAACCGCCGTCGCGCAAGGGCGAATCGAAGAACGGCGGCAGCCACAAACAATCCACTCCGAGCCACTGCAGATAATCCAACTTGTCGATGAGTCCGTGGAAATCACCGGAACCGTCACCATTCGCATCCGCGAAGGCCCTCACCAGAACCTCGTAGAAAACAGCCTTCCGATACCAATGTGGGTCATGTTGAAGACCCGGGGCGTTCAGCTCGAAAGTGTTCTTCGGCGTGAAGTACTGACTCTGACCCTGCGGATTGAAGCTCACTAAGGCTACCTCCGGATATTGAGAATGTGTGCCGGTTCTACATGGGCGTCCAGTCGGACGTAGTTGTACTCGCCCCACTCCCAGCTTTCGCCGCTGACCAAATCATCCACCCAGAATCGTCCGTTGGCGGTGAAGTCGGATGGATCCAGCGAAAGAGCCGAGAGATCCAGGGTCACGGTGCTTTCCCTGATGCCGTGGGGATCGACGTTGACCACGATGATCAAGGTGTCCTTGCTGCCGTCAGGCAAGGTCTTGTGCTTGGAGAACACGATGGTGGCGTCGTCCGTGCTGTGGTGCAAAGTCAGGTTCTGCAGGTCGCCCAGGGCGGGGTGGGCCTTCCTGATGGCGTTGAGCCGCGTGATGTACGGGGCGAGACTGTGCCCGGAAGCGGCTGCGGCATCCCAGTTGCGGTCCTTGAACTCATATTTCTCGTTGTCGATGTACTCTTCGGCACCGGGACGCGCCACATGCTCGTACAACTCGAATCCGGCGTACACACCCCAGAGCGGGCTGGCCGTCGCCGCCAAAGCGGCGCGGATGCGGAATGCGGCCGGACCGCCGTATTGGAGGTATTCGGTGAGGATATCCGGGGTATTGACGAAGAAATTGGGGCGGAAATACGCCGGGGATTCGTGGCTGACCTCCTGGAAATACGATTCCAGTTCGGTCTTGGTGTTCCGCCACGTGAAGTACGTGTACGACTGTTGGAAACCTGCCCGGCCGAGAGCGTGCATCATCGCGGGGCGGGTGAACGCCTCGGCGAGGAAAACGACGTCGGGGTACTTTTTGTTGACCTTGCCGATCAGCCATTCCCAGAACCACACCGGTTTGGTATGGGGGTTGTCCACGCGGAAAATCTTCACGCCGTGGCTCACCCAGAGGAAGACGATGCGCAGGATTTCCTTGGATAGTCCGGCGGGATCGTTGTCGAAGTTCAGCGGGTAAATGTCCTGGTACTTCTTGGGCGGGTTTTCGGCATAGGCGATGCTGCCGTCAACCCGAGTGGTAAACCATTCCGGATTGGTCTTCACCCAGGGATGGTCCGGGGCGGCCTGCAGCGCCAAGTCCAGAGCGACCTCGAGGCCCAGCTCATTGGCGCGGGCCACAAACCCGTCGAAATCCTCGAACGATCCCAATTCCGGGTGGATGGCATCGTGGCCGCCGGCTTCGGAGCCGATGGCCCACGGCGAGCCCGGATCCTGCGGACCCGGAGTCAAGGTGTTGTTGCGTCCTTTGCGGTGCTGGAAACCAATCGGGTGGATGGGCGGCAGATAGATGACGTCGAAGCCCATGTCCGCAACGGCGTCGAGCCTCTTGGCCGCCGTCGTGAAGTTGCCTGAAGTCCACGTTCCCGTGGTGGGATCAAGCACGGCACCTTCGGAACGGGGGAAGAATTCATACCAGGCCCCGCGGCCGGCGAGGTCACGCTCCACGAGGAGCGGGTATTGTTCCGAGACGGTCACGAGTTCACGGATCGGCTGGCGCTCGACGACGGCCACGACCTCTTCGCTGAAGCCGGCGGCAAGGCGCTCCTCGTCAGTCCTCGAAGTATCGGCGAGGCCTTCTGAGGCAGCGCGAAGGATGCGCTTGTCCGCCGCGCTTCGGGCGCTTTCGCCTGCCGCTTCGGCGAGCAATGCGACACCCTCAGCGAGCATCAGCTCCACATCGATGCCGGCCTCGACCTTCACTTCCGCGTTGTGATGCCACGTGCCGTAGCGGTCGTGCCAGGCTTCGATTGCGAAAGTCCAGGCTCCGGGCGCCGTCGGGGTCAGCAGGCCCTCCCAACGGTCGGTTCCCTTGCCACGCTCGCCCGGGGCCGGGGCGAGCCGGACACGTTGGCGTTCTTTGCCTTTGGGGTCCAGCAGGACGGCGCTCACCCCCAGCTGGTCGTGGCCCTCACGGAAGACCGTGGCGCCAACCACCAAATCTTCACCAGGCAAGGCCTTGGCCGGGAACCGGCCTTCCTCGATCACGGGCTGCACGGCCGTGATGGGGAATCTGCCGAATCTAAGACCTTCGGTGATACCGGTCTTCTGCTTGGACTTGGATGCTGAGCTGGATCGCGGTGCTGCAGTAGTGGTCACAACCTCGACGTTAGCGAGAAAAATCACATTTTGCGAAGAGGTACCCCAGACTCTTCCGCGCAATGTGTCATTTACCTAAAAGAAACCGAAAGCTGTTCCTGCCGTCCACCGAGTGGATTAGTGTGACGCTCGTGAAGGCAATTCGAAGGTTTACCGTCCGTACACTGCTCCCCGAGCCGATCCAGCCACTGGCGCGTCTCGCGATGAATCTGCGCTGGTCGTGGCACCGGCCTACCCGTGAACTCTTTGCGAGCCTTGACCAGGAATTGTGGGAGGAGAGCCGTCACGATCCAATAAGCCTCCTCGGGTCAATCAGCCGCGATCAGCTGGACCAACTTGCTTCCAACAATGAACTTGTGGAGCGCGTGCAGCATGCGGCTGCGGACCTGGACCGGTACCTGAGTGAGCCGCGCTGGTACCAGGGCCTGGGTCCGGACGCTCCGGCGTGCATCGCCTACTTCTCGCCCGAGTTCGGCATCACGGAGGTGCTCCCGCAGTATTCCGGCGGCCTGGGGATCCTGGCCGGGGACCACCTGAAGGCCGCCTCGGACCTGGGTGTGCCGCTGATCGGCGTCGGGCTGCTCTACCAGGCGGGCTACTTCAAGCAGTCCCTTTCCCGGGACGCCTGGCAGCAGGAAACCTACCCGGTCCTTGACCCGGACGGCCTGCCGCTGACACTCCTGCGTGAACCGTCCAAGGACGGCACCGGCAAGCCGGTGACGATCTCGTTGCCGCTGCCCAACGGACGCAAGCTCAACGCGCACATCTGGCGGGCCGACGTCGGGCGCGTGCCGCTGTTGCTGCTGGATTCGAACGTTCCGGCCAACGACGACGCCGCGCGCGGGATCACGGACCGCCTCTACGGCGGCGGAGGTGACCACCGCCTGCAGCAGGAACTGCTGCTGGG
>NZ_JBFRHB010000075.1:0-6716 GCF_052115645.1 Arthrobacter sp. 2MCAF14
AAAGGACATCACCGCCGGGAACAGGTCCTTCAGCGCCGATCCCCGCGTCAGGGCAACCAAATCAGCTCACGCCGGCGCCGCAGGACCGCCCGGCGATAATGGACTGCCCCGGACGGGCAGGTGACCCGTTCCACTTCATATCGTCTAAAGAAACTACCTACGGCTCTGAAGTGAATTCTGAAATTGTGTGGGACAAATCGCAATACCCATTAAGTCCAGTCCACCATAGATTCCTATCACAAGGATTCATGGACTGACCGGAATTAGCGGTCACGACAGTTGGAGAAGAGAAATGCCTGAACTCACGCAAATCCAGAAAGATTTCCGGTCTGCCATGGCCCACCTGCCGGCGGCTGTGAACGTGGTGACCACCGCCGGTCCTCACGGGCGCGTGGGAATTACAGTCAGCGCCGTCTGCTCCGTCACAGACTCCCCGCCCACGGTCTTGGTTTGCGTCAACCAGAACAGCGCCACACACGATATCTTCAACAGCAATGGCGAGGTGTGCATCAACGTCCTCAGCGGCGAACATGAGGAACTCGCCCGCCACTTCTCCGGAGCAACGCGAGTTCCCATGGAGGAACGCTTCGGTTGGGATATCTGGGAAGAGGGCGCCGAAGCCGTTCCCGTGCTGCGTGACGCGCTGGTCAAGATCGTGGGCCGGATCAGCGGCCGCTCTGTCCAGGGATCGCACTCAGTAATCTTCGTCCAGGTGGACCGTGTTGAGGTCCAGGAGGAGCGTGACAGCCTCATCTACTTCAAGAGGCAGTTTCATCGCCTTTCCGTAACACAGGAGCTCGTCGCTTGAGGTCGGGCGGCTCGCTCCGCGAGCTCTCAGAGGCCCTGTCTTCCGGCGCAGTGACGCCAAGCGCCGCCGTCGAGCAGGCCTTGCAGCGTACGCAGGCCGCGGAACCCGAGATCCGGGCTTGGGTGGAAATCGACACGGCCGGTGCCCGCATCGCTGCCCGAGACCTGGGACGCGCGGCAGGCGCACGCGGTCCGCTTTGGGGAATACCGGTCGGCATCAAGGACCTCATCGACGTCCAGGGGCTGGCGACCCGCTGCGGCAGCGTACTACGCGGTGGCGAACCGGCTGACGCGGATGCCGACTGCGTGAAGCTTCTCCGGCAGGCAGGTGCCGTGGTCATGGGCAAGACCGTCACCACCGAGTTCGGCTACTTCGCTCCCGGCCCCACGCGCAACCCTGCCAATCCGGCCCACACCCCCGGCGGCTCATCCAGCGGATCAGCGGCCGCCGTCGCCGCCGGGATGATCCCATTGGCCATTGGAACGCAGACAGCAGGATCCCTCACGCGACCCGCTTCTTTCTGCGGGGTCGCAGGGTTCGTCGCCGCCAAGGGACAGTTCTCCATGAGCGGCGTCACCGGGCTGAGTCCCTCTCTGGACTCGCTCGGGTTCCTGGCACGGACAGTGGCCGATTTACATCTAGTCTGGAGCGCCCTGACCCCCATGGCACCGCCCTCGGCGAATACAATCGGCGGCGATTCCCCGCGCCTCCTGCTGTGGAACGGCAGTGGCCTTGGCGAGGTCTCCACGGACATGGGAGCCGCCGTCGAACTTGCCGCGGCCGCGGTGAACCGCGAAGGCGGCCAATGCAGACAATGGACCGATCATGATGTTGTCCATCAACTGGCCAACGACCACGCCACCGTCATGGCCTTCGAAGCAGCCCGCGAGCGCGCTTGGGAGCTGCAACGGTCAGACCTGCTAAGCGTCACGCTGGCCGAATTGTTGTCCAGCGGCGCCGACACATCGGAGGCCGACTATGTGGCAGCGCTTCTCCGGATTACCAGTGCCCGCAGGTCCGTGGAGTCGGCCCTTGAAAATTTCGATGCGATCCTTGGCCCGGCCGCGTTGGGCGCAGCTCCCGTCGGCATCGAAGCTACGGGCATTCCAGTGCTCAGCCGGCCCTGGCAGGCATTGGGCCTACCGGTCATCACCATCCCCGGTCTTAAGGACTCCGCGGGAATGCCTCTCGGCATTCAGCTCATCGGAGCCCCCGGCCGCGAACACCGCCTTTTCGCCATCGCGGAGCGGCTTGAAGCTTCTCTGGCCGACCGATAGCCCAACAGATCCGTGAGGAAGGTCCCGTTTGGATTTCCAAACGGGACCTTCCTCATAGCTCGGTCACACCCTGGTTGCGCCTCGGAATCAAGCCCACGCAGCGTCGGCAGTCCAGTACTCGGTACCGTTCGCGCTGATTCCATGCCTCCATTCGGACACCCGTTTGAGCTGAGGCTCAACCCGGGCGGTTACCGCGTCAGCTGCCTCCGGTCCGTCCAGGTCCACTTGCCAGTGAACCCAGTTCACTTCCAGGTCGTTCTCGTCGTGGACGAACAGATCGACGTGGTGCCAGCCGTAACCGAAGGTGTCCGCATAGCAGGTCAGAAACATCCGGTCATGTTTTGTGGGATGGGCCATCGGGCGTTCTCCTTTCACGTTGTTTATCAGCAGGCTATGGGGGATTTCCTTACCTCGGAAGGGCATAAAGCTTTACGCCGGGCTGTGTTTCCTCGCATTTTCAGGCACGGAATTCGACGTAAGGATATTGAGGGAAGGCATCGCCTTCGTGACCGACCATTCCAATTTCAGAAGGCACCCCGTGAAGATTGAGCGCATAGAGGCGATCCCTTATTCGATCCCCTACTCCAAGCCTTTGGAGTTCGCCAGCGGGCGGGTGTCCGACGCCGAGCACGTCCTCATCCGGGTCCACACCGACGACGGATTGGTAGGCACGGCGGACGCACCACCCCGCCCGTTCACCTACGGTGAGACGCAGGATTCCATCGTCTCGGTGGTCACCAAGATCTTCGCTCCCGCCGTTACCGGGCTCGACCCGATGGACCGCGGGAAGATCCACCAGATCCTCGCCCGGACAGTCCATAACCAGGTGGCCAAAGGCAGTCTGGACATCGCCCTCTGGGACATCATCGGCAAAACCACGGGAACTCCGGTCAGCAGGCTGCTGGGCGGCTTCACGGACTCCATGGCAGTCAGCCACATGCTCGGCTTCCAACCGGCGCAGAAACTGCTGGACGAGGCCCTACGATTCCAGCGCGAGTTCGGCATCAACACCTTCAAGCTCAAAGTCGGGCGCCGCCCCCTGTCGCTGGACATCGAAGCATGCCGCGTACTGCGCGCCGGGCTGGACCCGGACACCGACCTGTACCTCGACGCCAATCGGGGCTGGACCGCCAACGAAGCCCTCGAAGTCCTGCGCCGCACGGACGGCCTGGGACTGTCCCTCCTGGAAGAACCATGCGACGCCAAGGAAGGTCTGAGCCGCCGCCGGCTCGTGGAGAAATCTCCCATACCCGTGGTCGGCGATGAAAGCGTCCCCACCGCCGGAGACGCCTCCCGTGAGCTGCTCTCCGGGGGATGCAACGCCATCAGCATCAAAACCGCGCGCAGCGGCTTCACCGAAGCACAGCAAATCCTTGGCCTATGCACCGGACTGGGCGTCGACGTCGTGATGGGAAACCAGATCGACACGCAGCTGGGAACGATCGCCACCGTAACCTTCGGCGCCGCGCACGAGGCCACCTCGCGGCGTGCCGGTGAACTCTCCAATTTCCTTGACATGTTCGATGATCTCCTTGCCGAGCCGATAGTCATCCAGGACGGCCGAATCCGTGTCCGGGACGTCCCCGGCGTCGGAGCTGACATCGACGAGCACAAGCTCGCACGCTACCGGCAAGACAAATAGCCGGCCGGGGCTGCCCACCCATCCCCCGAATGCAAAGGAGCATCGTGCTGTACCTGGTCCGAATGGACGTCAACCTCCCCGCCAATATGCCCGAAGATCAGGCCACAGCCATCAAGGCGGAAGAAAAGGCCTACTCACAAGGCCTCCAACGCGACGGCCGATGGCCGCACTTATGGCGGGTCGTGGGCCAATACGCCAATTACTCGATCTTCGACGTCGACGGCAACGACGAGCTACACGAACTTCTACAGGGCCTTCCGCTGTTCCCCTATATGGACGTCCAGGTCACCGCACTCGCGAAACACCCGTCATCGATTTCCTGACGACCTCGATTGCCCCCCGCTACTACCGCCTCACTGCAGAGTCGGAATGACAATGAAAGGACAAACCCATGTCTGTCGAAATCACCGCAACAGCCGCCGCGTCCGGCGCCAACGCCACCGAACGCTTCCGCTCGGACAAGTCCGTGGCCGCCGAAGTCAGCACCGAACGCATCAACGTGCTCGCCTCACGCGCCATCAAAGCCTTGGTAGACACCGTGACGGAAGAAAGGGTCACCTACGACGAATACAACGCCCTGAAATCCTGGCTCATCAGGGTAGGAGAAGACGGCGAATGGCCGCTCTTCCTGGACGTCTGGATTGAACACGCCGTCGAGGAAGTCGCCAACGCGGACCGGGAAGGCAGCAAGGGAACCATCGAAGGCCCCTACTATATTCCGGGTTCGCCTGTTCTAGAGACCCCGGCAATGCTTCCAATGCGCGACGACGAGCCCGGTACCCCGTTGCTGTTCCAAGGCCGCGTCACAGGCGTCAACGGTGAACCCCTCGCGGGCGCCAGCGTCGAAATCTGGCACGCGGACGACCTCGGCTTCTACTCGCAATTCGCCCCGGGCCTTCCCGAATGGAACCTTCGCGGCACAGTCATTGCCGACTCCGAAGGCGTCTACCAAATCAACACCGTGCAACCCGCGCCCTACCAGATCCCCACAGACGGCGGCTGCGGCCAGCTCATCGCCTCCGCCGGCTGGCATGCCTGGCGTCCGGCGCACCTCCACCTCAAAGTCAGCGCGCCCGGATACCAGCTCATCACCACCCAGCTGTACTTCACAGCCGACGAGCACCTTTCAGACGACATAGCCTCGGCCGTCAAACCAGAACTCGTCCTTGAGCCGAAGGAAAAGACGGACGGGACGGGCCGCGAGGTCAGCTACGACTTCGTCCTCGCTTCAGCGGAGTAGTCGGCGGAATTTACGATGGAGGCGTGCAGTCCGGCTAAGTCCGAACTGCACGCCTCCATGGTCTGCAGCACTTTCTTCCTGGCTGAACATGCAGCATTCGTGGAATAGCGGTTCGGGTCCGTCAACAAATAGCGCCGTCGGTCTGCCGTCTGCGATGAAACAGTCTCGAGTCCAATGAAGAAATCCGTCGCTCGCCAGGAGGAGCCGGTCCCTTCAACGCCCCTCGAACTTTCGGAACTGCCGAGCAAGGGGATGCCGTGCCGTCTCCGCCTGGTGGGAGGGTCCCGGGTTTCCGTGCCGGCCGGTGGGACGAGCCCTGCCGCACCAATCAAGAACGGCATTTTCGGATACCTCCAAGGCCTCGAATGTAGGCCATGACACGCAGGAGTGACGCTTGACTGAGACACGCAATACAGCGGCAGAGGCGATCGCCGCAATTCCCGGACTTGTCCGCGGATGGAAAGCGCGGACCATCCGAAAGGTCATGCTGCGGCTGCTGCCCATCCTGGCAATGGCCTATTTCCCCAACTCATTGGAAAAGACCAACATCGGCTTGGCTACGTTGCAGATGAAACAAGCTCTCGGCGTGACAACAGCGGCTTCAGGATCGCGTCGGGGCTGCTTTTCGTTGGCTATGCAGTGTTTGAGGTCTCTAGCAACCTCATGCCATACAAGGTCGGGGCGCGGAAATGGCTCGCCCGCATCATGATCAGCTGGGGCGCCGTCGCTGCAGCGACTGATTTCGTCGACAGCGAAGCCAGCCTGTACGTCCTTCGGATTCTCTTGAGCGTAGCCGAGGCCCGGTTCTGCTCAGGAATGATCCTTTGTTTCGCTTTGTGGATCCCCCGCCAGCTCCGCGGCACAATACTGTCCCTCGTCGTGCTCGGGGGAACCGTGGCGAGCGTCTTCGGTTCGCCAGTGACCGGCCTGCTCCTGACGCCCAAGACCTACTTCGGCGTCGAGTCGTGGCGTGCCATGTTCGTCGTCGAAGGCACTCCCGCGCTGACAAGTACCGGGATGTCACGCCATGCACTGCTAAACGTGTGCGGTTCGTTCGGAGGCCCCGAGCTGACCCGGTCAGGGCTGCAGTTGGCGAGGACGGCCTGCGGCTGCGTGGCGGACGGTGCCGGCCATTTCCAGCGCGGCGGTGTGCCGTGAGCTCCGAGAGCCCGCACGGGCATTGACGGCATGCACGTCGAAAACTCGGAGGCGGACCGCCATAGGCACTTCCATAAAGCAGACGTAAGTGTGGACACTGTCCACACCCCCTTTGGCAGGACAAGCGGACGGGCACAGCTCACCCTTACGACCGGGAGTAGCTTTCCAGGAAACCTTCGCCAAAGCCGGTTTCATCATGTTGTACCCGGAAGCGTGAACCATGTACTGGTGTTGGCCATCCACGACCAACCAGACAGAACCGGAACGAGGAACCGCATAACCCCAGCCCAGAGCAGGCGGAGGCCCACCCGCCAGGACCCTGAGCCCGCTACCCACACACCTTCATAGGCCACCGCGGCGGCCAGGCCACAGCCGCGAACCAGCGTCAGAGGTCGCTAACCCAAGAGAATGTACGCACGTTAAAGCAAAAATCCCCTCTGACGGCGAATTCTAGGGGTCGTTGCAACACCGATGGTGTCTAGTTCGTCAATAGTAGGTCACGCAGGCGCTCGGCTGGGGTATCCCAGCTGAGCGTTTTGCGTGGGCGTGCATTGAGTTCCTGGGCTACGTGCTCGAGGTCCTCGGGACCGT
>NZ_JBFRHB010000076.1:2500-5805 GCF_052115645.1 Arthrobacter sp. 2MCAF14
TTCAGTGAAGACGAGTAGGGCGGGGCACGTGAAACCCTGTCTGAACATGGGGGGACCATCCTCCAAGGCTAAATACTACTGACCGACCGATAGTGAACCAGTACCGTGAGGGAAAGGCGAAAAGAACCCCGGAGAGGGGAGTGAAATAGATCCTGAAACCGTGTGCGTACAAGCAGTAGGAGCCTCGCAAGGGGTGACTGCGTACCTTTTGTATAATGGGTCAGCGACTTACTGTTCGTGGCAAGCTTAACCGTATAGGGGAGGCGAAGGGAAACCGAGTCTGATAAGGGCGCATAGTCGCGGGCAGTAGACCCGAAACCGGGTGATCTAGTCATGGCCAGGGTGAAGGTGCCGTAACAGGTACTGGAGGCCCGAACCCACGTCTGTTGCAAAAGACGGGGATGAGCTGTGATTAGGAGTGAAAAGCTAATCGAACCCGGAGATAGCTGGTTCTCCTCGAAAGCTATTTAGGTAGCGCCTCATATGTATCCTCTCGGGGGTAGAGCACTGTTATGGCTAGGGGGTCATCGCGACTTACCAAACCATTGCAAACTCCGAATACCGAGACGGACTGTATGGGAGACACACGGCGGGTGCTAACGTCCGTCGTGAAAAGGGAAACAACCCAGACCCACAGCTAAGGTCCCAAATTTTGTGCTAAGTGGAAAACCATGTGGAAAGGCACAGACAGCCAGGAGGTTGGCTTAGAAGCAGCCACCCTTTAAAGAAAGCGTAATAGCTCACTGGTCGAGTCGGTCTGCGGGGAAGATTTAACGGGGCTAAGCACAGAACCGAAGCTTGGGGTGTGCATATTTATATGTACGCGGTAGAGGAGCGTTCCGTAAGCCGTTGAAGGTGGATTGAGAAGTCTGCTGGAGGTATCGGAAGTGCGAATGCTGACATGAGTAACGATAATGCGGGTGAAAAACCCGCACGCCGAAAGCCCAAGGTTTCCTTGCGCAACGTTAATCGGCGCAGGGTGAGTCGGCCCCTAAGGCGAGGACGAAAGTCGTAGTCGATGGGAAGCAGGTTAATATTCCTGCACCTCGCGTAAGTGCGATGGAGGGACGGAGAAGGTTAGGCATACCGGGCGTTGGTTGTCCCGGGGAAAGGCGGTAGGTTTGGATCTTTGGCAAATCCGGGATCCTYYAAGACCGAGCACCGAGACGAGCCTTTATGGCGAAGTTGCTGATACCACGCTTCCAGGAAAAGCTCCTAAGCTTCAGCTTACGCAGACCGTACCGTAAACCGACACAGGTGGGTAGGATGAGAATTCTCAGGCGCTTGAGAGAACTCGGGTGAAGGAACTAGGCAACATGGCACCGTAACTTCGGGAGAAGGTGCACCCTTTTTGGTGGCTCGTGCGAGCTATAGCTGAAGAGGGTCGCAGTAACCAGGCCGCTGCGACTGTTTATCAAAAACACAGCACTCTGCAAACACGAAAGTGGACGTATAGGGTGTGACGCCTGCCCGGTGCTGGAAGGTTAATTGATGGGGTCAGCCGCAAGGCGAAGCTCTTGATCGAAGCCCCAGTAAACGGCGGCCGTAACTATAACGGTCCTAAGGTAGCGAAATTCCTTGTCGGGTAAGTTCCGACCTGCACGAATGGCGTAACGACAGCGGCGCTGTCTCCACCCGAGACTCAGTGAAATTGAAATCGCTGTGAAGATGCAGCGTTCCCGTGGCAAGACGGAAAGACCCCGTGAACCTTTACTATAGCTTTACACTGAACGTTGAGTTCGTCTGTGTAGGATAGGTGGGAGGCTATGAAACCATGGCGCTAGCTGTGGYGGAGCCATCCTTGAAATACCACCCTGTCGTGCTTGACGTTCTAACCTGGGTCCATTATCTGGATCGGGGACCGTGTATGGTGGGTAGTTTGACTGGGGCGGTCTCCTCCTAAAGAGTAACGGAGGAGCTCGAAGGTACGCTCAGCGCGGTCGGACATCGCGCACTGTGTGCAAAGGCATAAGCGTGCTTGACTGCAAGATCGACGGATCAAGCAGGTAGGAAACTAGGACTTAGTGATCCGGTGGTTCTGTATGGAAGGGCCATCGCTCAACGGATAAAAGGTACTCCGGGGATAACAGGCTGATACCGCCCAAGAGTTCATATCGACGGCGGTGTTTGGCACCTCGATGTCGGCTCATCACATCCTGGGGCTGTAGTCGGTCCCAAGGGTATGGCTGTTCGCCATTTAAAGTGGTACGCGAGCTGGGTTCAGAACGTCGTGAGACAGTTCGGTCCCTATCTGCCATGGGCGTTGGAGATTTGAGAGGGGCTGCTCCTAGTACGAGAGGACCGGAGTGGACGAACCTCTGGTGTTCCGGTTGTCACGCCAGTGGCATTGCCGGGTAGCTATGTTCGGAAGCGATAACCGCTGAAAGCATCTAAGCGGGAAGCGCGCCTCAAGATGAGATCTCCCGGGGCACAAGCCCCCTGAAGGAACCATGTAGACTACGTGGTTGATAGGTCAGGTGTGTAAGTACAGCAATGTATTGAGCTAACTGATACTAATGATCCGAGAGGCTTGACCATATAACCTCAAGTTGCCTTGGCCGACATGACATGTCGATAGATCCAAGTGCACGCTACGTCACAAGACCAAACGAGAGGCAGGCGCTCAGGCGCGTCTCTTTGCAWCGYTGGCATCACCATGCCCGCCCCTGCAAGGACACGACGCCCAGGCGACACTCCAAMCGCCTCCCTGGTGAAATTAGCGCTATGGAACCACCCGATCCCATCCCGAACTCGGAAGTGAAACGTAGCTGCGCCGATGGTAGTGTGGCCTAAGCCATGCGAGAGTAGGTCATCGCCAGGGTTTATACCCCGAAAACCCCGCTGCTCATGCAGCGGGGTTTTCCTTTTTTTGCAAGCCTCAGGTTTCGACCTGGACTTACGGCAACAACTTCACGAAGAGCTTCAAGTTCCTCTCACAAGTTGTTGACAAAGCTTAAAAGCCTGCCATAATAGGCGGCTCGCAACGACGAAAGGCCTTCGGGTCCAACGACGAAGCAGCATCGGCAACAACGTCCACTTCGGTGAGACGGCCTTGAAAAAAGGTGTTGACGAAGCGGAAAAGCCGGCTATAATGGGCGGCTTCGCTACGAAGGAAACTTCGCAGCACGCGGGAATGGCGCTGAGGCCACTTCCCAAGATCTTTGAAAGTATGCGCAGGTATCTTGTGAAGGCGCCTGCAGGAAGGATGATTGTCCATCTTGCAGACGTTTGATCAAGCAACTATTAATTGTTTTAAAGCAAGCGATACGTTGCCAGAATCATTCATCTGCAGCTTTAAATTTTTG
>NZ_JBFRHB010000077.1:0-5804 GCF_052115645.1 Arthrobacter sp. 2MCAF14
TGACCACTTCACCCGACGCGAGCCCGCCAACGTCATGCGCCGCATCACCAAACAAGCCAACGCACTCGGCCTCACCGTCCGATTCGACCCCATCCATCAGACCGCCGCAGCAACCTGAAACCACTCACCATCCATTTTCGAGTCAGTCAACCCGAGTGCCCGTCTGCGGTCCACGACTTGTATCCGAACACTGGTAGGCCCCGCCTCTCACCGGTCATCCCGGCGTACAATCAACCCGTGGAACTCCGGCAGCTCACCTACTTCGTCGCTGTCGCCGAGGAGCTGCATTTCGGTCGAGCCGCAGAGCGGCTTCACATTGCCGGGCCGTCGCTCTCCCAGCAGATCATCAACCTCGAGCGCGAGCTCGGGACTCGGCTCCTCATCCGTGATCGCAGGCACGTCGAGTTGACGCCCGCCGGCAGCGAGTTCCTGACTGATGCCCGGGAGGTCTTGGCCGCTGCCGCACGAGCGTTCGATCGGGCTCGCAACGGCGACCGACAATTGCCGTTGCGGCTGGGCTATGTCAGTTGGCTTCCCCCAGGGATCGCGACAATGCCCAACCTTCGGATCCGTCTCGACGAGTGGGTCCTGCCATCACACACTCAGGCAGCGCGGGTGGCCGAAGGCAGCCTCGATCTCGCCATCGCGTGGATTGAGGAGGCCGACGTGGTGCGGCAGGACCTGGCCGCCGAGCTTTTAAAGTACGAGCGACTGCAAGCGGTCATGCCAGGCACGCACCACGCGGCTCGTCACGACAGTGTGCCAGCAGCCGAACTCACGGTCCTCGTCGATGTCGACGAAGCGTCCTGGGACTCGTGGAACCGCTACGCCTTGGCCCTCGCGCAGGCCAGTGGCGCGTCCGTCACACACATCGACGACGGTGGCATAACCGGACCCGCGTTCTTCGAGCACGTGGCCCGTCTGAGGCGGCCAGTGCTCCAGTCGCCCAAACGTCATGCCGCGCCGATGCCACCCACGTTGACCCGTCGGCCTGTCACGTCCCCGGTACCGCTGTGGGCTTGGGATCTGCTGCACCGCGCGGATGACACGCGGCCTATGGTTACGAGCGCGATCCGAACGTTGATCGACGGTGCCTCGGCGGCTGGGTGGCGAATACCGCCGACCGAAACCCACTGGCCCCAAACCATTGGAAAGCAAGCGTGATGGGTTTCGCACCCCTAGGACTGGATTTGGTCGTTGCCGAAAAGACCTGGCAGCCCGCCTGTATGGAGAAACACTGCTGTGCCTTCCGGTAGACGATGGTGGCGTGCTGCGCTGATTAAGCCGGCCATGGCGCGCCCGGTATATGTCGGATCGAGGATAATGCCTTCCATCCGAGCGGTCAGATGTATCGCTTCTCGTGCCGCCTCTGTGAGGTATTCGTATCCGGCGCCGACCTGCTCTTCATCAATGCGAAGCGCGCCGCTGGCAAAGCCCATCTCGTCGATGAGGCGTGCGACGGCGGCTCGCGCATCTTTGAGCGCTCCAGAGTCAACACCGAGTACGCGCTCCGCTCCGATGGCTGCGACCAGGCCAGCCATCGTCCCGCCGGAGCCTACTGCCACGGTGACGCTCCCCAGATCAGGTACCTGCTCGAGCAGCTCCATTCCCGCTTGCCGATACGCCTCCGCGCTGCGTGCGTTCGTTCCGCCGAAAGGTATCCGAAACGCGTCCCGTTCGCTCGCTAATTCTGCGGCGATGCTTTCAGTTTCCGAGGTCCCGGCGAATACAAGCTCAGCGCCCAGGATTTGATCGAGCAGAAGGTTGCCAGTGAGTTTTTCCGGGCGTGCTCCCGCAAGTACGAGTATCACGTGCATTCCAAGGCGAGCTCCCGCGGCAGCCGTGAGCCGCGCGTGATTGCTTTGCTGAGCGCCAGTGGTGACGATGACGCGCGAACCGTGCTTTACAGCGTCCGCCATCATGATTTCGAGCTTACGCACCTTGTTGCCACCGCCCGCAAGGCCCATCAGGTCATCGCGTTTGAAGACCAACCGATCTCGTGGGATGCCGAGGGCCGCAGCTAGCCTGGGTACCGCTTCTACCGGGGTCGGCCGTATAAAGAATTGCATCTTCTTTTCCATCCTTAGCTTCGTCTCAAAGGTCGCGGGAACGGGCGGACGGCGAAAGCTAGTCGGCGACGAGCCGCCGCCGAAGGGACACCGTTCCCAAAGCGAGCCCGACCGCGGCCGTCGCTAGCAGCACCGCGAGGTCCCGGCCCAGATTGTCGGTCGACTGGTAGAAAATCGCGGCCTCCAAGGCATCCACCCCGTAAAACGTCGGTGTGAAGTGCGCAATGGCCTGGATCCAATCCGGCAAGAACGCCGCAACACTGATTCCTCCGCTGAGGAAAAACAGGTAGATCGAAAGGTTGATGCCGGCCCCGGCAACGGCTGAGAAGCGCCGCAGCGCACCACCCAAAGCCGTGCCGAGCCCAGCGGCGGCCAGCGCGATCAGTCCAATCGCGGCCAGCGCCGGCAACCAAAACCAGCCGGCAGGCCGGAGGACCCCAAAGGCGAACGACAGGACCAGGACAACCGCCGCCACGAGCATGGTTGTTACCCAGCACGCCAGGATCTTGCCGGCGATCAGCGACCCGCGGCCGATCGGCGAGAGCAACAGCGCCTTGATGGTCAGGTCTTCGAACTCGCGGGCGGCGGCCAACCCGCCATTGACGATCCCCATGATCGTGAGTAGGAGCACGAGGATCGGCACGAGCTGAAACTGGACCAGGTCGACGTCGTGCGGCCTCAGGTCCGATTCGGCCACGCCGACCATGATCGGCGTGGCCGGCTGGCCGGCATAAAAGTTGGTAATGGCAGCCGGAACTGAACGGCGCAGATCGTTCGTGAAGTCGAGGTTCAGGTTGTTGATCCGCACGCTGACGGGGTCGGGCCGCTGTGCCCGGTAGTCGTCGTCGAACGTGGCGGGTACGGTAATGACCGCCGCGACTTGGAGCGTGTCCAGGAGGTGGGTGGCTTCAACGGGGTCGGCCCGTTGGACGCGGAACGCGTCCGAGCCCTCAAGGATCGAGACGAGTCGCTGGGCCTGCGGCCCGCTGTCCTCAACCACCAGTGCGACCGGGTTCCGGCCGACCGCCCCGGCCACCACAAAGATGATCAGCAGGAACGCGACAGGCGGCAGCAGGCTGGCCAGAATCGCCGACGGCGTCCGGAACCAGGTCAGGATGTCTTTCGCCGCGATGGCGAGCACCGCACGGCCGGCGGCCATCAGTGCCTCGCCCCCCGCCGGCCGAACACGAAGGCCGCGCACCCGATGGCCGCCAAGCTGAAGGCTGCCAGCACGATGGCGTCCACAGCCAGGCCTTGCGGGGCCGTCTGGTAACCGTGGAAGGCGTGCTGGAAGGCGGCGATCGCATACGTGAGAGGCGATATCGCGGCGATCCCTCCAGGGATGGCGCCCAGCCAGTTCGCCGGCCCGAACGGTCCGCTCAAGAAGAACAGAGGAAGGACGGCCGCGATGGATAAGGGGATTGCCTGTTGCCTCCGGCGGACCAGAGTCCCGACCAGGACACCGAGGGCGAGGAACGCCGCCAGAATCAGGAGTCCGAAGCCCAACACCTCGAAGGGATGGAGCGGATGGACCCCGATAAAAAGGACCACGACGGCGAGTAGCAGCAGCGCGGACGCCGCCGCGAGGACTGCGGCCCCCAGGACCTTGCCCACCCCGATGGTCAAACGGCTCACAGGCGCCAGCGCGAGTTCCTTGATGGTCCCGAGTTCGTAGTCCCGCGCGGTATTGACGCTGCCTTGCAGTTGGGATGCGAGCATCAGGCCGGCAACCATGATGCTCACGGCGAGATACGGAATGTAGCCCGTGTCCTGGGCTTGGACGTCGGATTCGCGGGCTGTCACCACCACCTGATCGGGGAAGGCGTCCGCGTAGAAGGACGTGATGGACAGGGGCACCGCCCTACGGATGTCGTTCGTGAAGTCGACGTTCAAGTTGTTGACTTCCACCGGAATCTCGATTCGCGCTCCGGCGGCGAGGGCGGCGTCGAACTCTTGTGGCACGGTCACGACGGCGACAATGCTGCCGGAGCGGATCTCCCGTTCTGCATCGGACGGCGTTGCGGTGTGGATGATGAACGAATGCGCGCCGTCCATGGCCTGGACGAAACGTTCCGCCAGCGGTCCGTGGTCATTCATCACGACGGCGATCGGTGCTTGGCCGCCGCTGATCGCGAAGAGCAGGAAGAGAAGCAAAAAGTTGATCGGGATCAGGACGCCGATGATCGCGAACAACGGCTCCCGGAGGGTGAGCCGGATGTCCGTCGCCGCCACGGCCCGGACCACACGCAGGTCACGGCGGAGGCTCATTCCCGGAGCTCCTTGCCCGTCAGGCTCAGGAAGACCTCGTCGAGGCTCGGTTCGCGGCTCTGGATTTCCTCCAGGCTCATGGATCCGACTACTTCCGTCACGACCTTGCCGGTGACGTCGGCACCACTCTCCACAGTGACCTTCAGCGAGCCGTCGGAAGCAACTGCCGAGACAACGCCGGGGAGCGCAAGGACCCTCCGAACGATGTCCTCGCCCGGAGCAGGATGTGTGCGCATTTCAAGCACCGTGTCACCGAAGCTGCGCCGCAGCTTGGATGGCGAATCGAGCGCCACCAGCCGTCCGCGGTCGATGATGGCAAGGCGATCGCACAAGACGTTGGCTTCCTCAAGGTAGTTGCTCGTGATGAGTACGGTGGTGCCATGATCCTTGAGTTCGAGGATCCGGTCCCAAAGGGCATGCCTGCTTTGTACGTCGACTCCGAGGGTCGGTTCGTCGAAGTAGAGCAGTTCGGGTTCGTGGAGGAGGGCCCGGACCAGGGCGAGGCGTCGTTTCATGCCACCGGAGAAGGTGGAAACGCGGCTCTTCCGGCGTTCCGCCAACTGCGCAAGCTCAAGTAGCGAGGTGATCTTCCTATCGAGACCATGCTTGGGCACGTCGAAGAGGTCGGCATGAAACCGGAGGTTGGCATCGGCCGTGAGTTCCTCGTAAAGCGCGTTCTCCTGCGGTACCGTCCCGAGCGAGCGCCGGATCCTGCGCGGATCCTTCAGCAGGTCGATGCCCAGGACCCTGACCGCGCCGGAGCTTGGGCGGCTGAGGCCGCTGATGATGTCGATGGTGGTCGTTTTGCCGGAGCCGTTGGGCCCGAGAAGACCGAAAATCTCCCCGCGTTCAACCTGCAGGCTGAGGTCGTCGACGGCGGTGAGGGAACCGAATCGCTTTGTCACGCCTATGAGCTCAATGGCCGTTTCAGTCATGCCTTTTCCTCCCCGAACAGCGGGAGCAGGAACGCGGTCGCGATCCGATGCGCAGACTCATTTGGCGGCGTCACGGCTCCATGATGGGGCGGTGCCGAACAAAATACAAGCGGCCCGGCTGACTCTTCGAAGTTGGTGCATGTGAACTGACTCACAAGGCTGCAACCTGCTCGCAACCCTCCCGCCCCTAGGCTGAGGCCAACGCTCCATCGACCTGCTCGCAACGGGGTCTCGCGATGGTTGGGTTTCGGCCCCGGCGCCCAAAAATAATGCTCCATTTGCTCAACACTTCAACGACGCAAGGATTTCGCCAATGACGACGACAATGCAAGCAGCCGTAGTAACTGAATTCGGTAAAGACCTTCAGATCCAGTCCCTTCCCATTCCTGTTCCAGGCCGGGGCGAAGCGCTGGTCAAGGTCATGACCACCGGGGTCTGCCACACGGACCTGCACGCCGCGGAGGGCGACTGGCCGGTCAAGCCCTCGCCGCCGTTCGTGCCCGGCCATGAAGGCGTGGGCGAAGTGGTGGCC
>NZ_JBFRHB010000078.1:0-5735 GCF_052115645.1 Arthrobacter sp. 2MCAF14
ACGATCACAGGGTTGCACAAGAGTTGGGCGGCCAAGGGGACGGCAACGGCGGACGCTAGCCAGGAAGGCACCCACGCTGGAGCCCAGGAAGCGATGGGCCGCGCCAACAGGACAATTCCCAGCGTGGCCAGGACCGACAAGAGAAATCCAATGCTCGTACCAAGTGAAGAATCCAGGATGAGAAGGCCAGTCACTGCCAGGCAGAGAAAACCCAGGCTCCGGCCCCGCCGGCCGCCACTTAGCGCGCTGAGGCCGATAGCACCCATGACCGCCGCCCTCAGGACGCTCGCGTCTGGCCCCACCATCATGACAAACGCCGCCAAGCCACCAAGGGCCACGATTGCCGCGACTCCCCTGGCAAGCCTGAAGCTCCTGGCGAGGAGCACCAGACCCCCAAGAATAAGGCTGCAATTTGCGCCGCTGACCGCAGTGAGGTGGGTGGTGCTGGTGGTCTTCATCGCCTCTTCCAGGCTTTCGTCCACGCCGGTGGTGTCGCCCGTGACCATTCCAGGCAGGAGTCCGGCGGCGTCGCCCCTCAACCACTCGGCGGCCGAGGCGAATTGCTTTTTCAACTGCGCTGGACCTTGGGAAATGTCGCCGTGTGCCTCCGGCTTGTGCCGTGAGTCCGGCCGCATGGGAGGGGTCGCGGCCGCAAGAACACCGGCCTCGATTTGTCCCGGTTTTGCCTGCTTTAGCTTTCCGGCGGTTCTTACCTCCTGTCCCGTGACTACCTGGTCCCAGCCTTCGCCTCCGGTCAGCAGAATTCGCGTGCGGGAGCGGATGAGCATGCCGTCGGCCGCAATATCGATTACTTCGGCGGGTACGGCCCACCGTCCCGATCCACGTGAGTCCGTGCCTAGTTCGCGAGGATCACCCACGATCAACACGTGGATGACAACCGAGTCGCGCGCCGCCGCAGCGTCGGCAAACGGACCGTCCTGGCGCGGAACGGCTTCCGCTGCGGCGTGGGCGGCCACGGACGCTCCGAACAAGCAAGCGACTGCCAAGGTAGCGGGAAACGTCCTCAGGCTTCGAGGGGCCACGGCCCGAACTGTGAAAAGAAGACACGCGGCGACGACCAAAGCCACGCACACAACTCCGGTCCACAGCGCAGGTAGATAGGCGGCCGCAACGGAAACAGCCCACGTGAGGATAGCAGACGGGACCAATCGAAGGTCTACGCGGCCCTGGCCCACCTTGACTCCACGCACCTTAAACCGTCACCAATGGCAGAAGGGACTCCATCATCTTGGGGCCAACACCATCCACTGCATCGAGGTCCTCCACGGAAGCGAACGGGCCGTGTTGCTGCCGCCATTCGACGATGCGCTTGGCCAGGATGGGGCCGACCTTCGGCAAGGTATCGAGTTCTTCAACGGTTGCGGTGTTGAGATTGACTTTGCCGCCGGCAGAAGTCCCGGCTCCTGTGCTACCGGCTGTCGGAGTACTGCCAACTGGCCCCACAAGCTGTGACGGAGCCGCCTCCCCCATCCGCGGAACGTGGATCTTCGCCGAGTCCTCCACCAAGGCGGCAAGGTTGAGGCTGTCCAGCTGGGCTCCTGCATCCGCACCACCAGCAGCGGAGATCGCATCAAATACCCGCGCACCGGAGGGCACTCTGACAATCCCGGGATTCTTCACCGCACCGGCAACGTGGATTGTAAGTAGCTGGGCTCCATCGTGAGGTTCCGGAGCCTCGTTGACAGCGCCTGTTCTACTTCTCGTACCCGCTTCTGGGGTTCCTCCCGCATGTGAACTTCGGACGAGCGGCTCAATCGTCGGCTGCCCGGACCAGGACTGCCAGAAGAACCAAACCACCAGCAACAAACAAGGCAAAGCCAACAACAGGGCTACGCGCCATGGTGTGCGCCACCGTAGCCGCGATGGAGATCCTGCCTCTTCGGACAAGTCTTCGGTGCCTGACGGCTCCCCCGAATCGGCCATACCCGAGCCGGATATCATCAAGGTCTGCAATGGAAGCAAAGGTTCCGATTTGTTGTCGTGGCTCGGCTGCGCGACAGCCTCGTGGTCCGTCTGTGCTGCAAGACGAACAGCGAATCGGAGCCGAGCAGCACTCGCAGCATCGTCCGCGGGTGAGGCTCGGTTCCTGCGTGGCATATCCACGAGCCTAGAACGTCCGAGCCTGCGGCAGCAGCCCGGAACGGCGCTATGTGGACAGGGCCGCCGCAGAGCGCCTGTGGAGGATCAGTGGGTGCAGGACACGGCCCATTTCGGGGGTCATATCTGGAAGTAGTGGTTTCTTCGGGGTTTCCGGTGCGGGTCGGTGTGGGGCGGCGGGATGAACCACGGGATCTGCTTGCGGACCTGGCTGTGCCAGTCTTCCTTGTGGATCAGGTGGTGGTGATGGCTGCATTATGCCGATGTCCGGATTATGCCGACGTTTGCTGTTGTGGCCTGATTTGGCGGGCTTGTCTGGGATTCTTATCGGCATAATCCGGTGACGGGTGCACGCTTGCCTTTCCTCGTTTTGGAAAGGGAGAGCGTGATGGATAGTGCTTTGAACGTCGTGGTTTCTGGGCCGTTGGGCGGTTTCGGAGTCGGGTTCGCTGAGTATCTTGGCCGGCTGGGGTATGCGCCGACCTCGATCGGTTTGCGGTTGAATCTGATGCGGCATCTGAGCCGGTGGCTCGCCGAGGAAGCGGTCTCACCGGCGGCGTGCGATGCTGCCGCACTCGAACGGTTCCTGATGGGCCGCCGGGTGACGCACACGGACATGTCCTCGGCGGGGAGCCTGGCGCCTCTGGTCGCGTATCTGCGATCGATCGAGGTTATTCCAGGGGAGGAACCCGAGACCGTGCCGGAGCCTGGTCCGGTGGATCTTGTTCTGGAACGGTGGGGCCGGTTCTTGGCCGACGATCGTGGTCTGAGGGCATCGACGATCCGGTACTACCGAGAGTTGGCGCGTCCGTTTCTGCTGTCGCGGTTAGGCGGCCAGGCGCTGGATCTGGAGGGTCTGGATGCTCGGGCGGTGAGCGGGTTCGTCATGTCTCAGATTCCGGGAATGCCGGTGGGGTCGGCGAAGCTGACGGTGACGGCGCTGCGGTCGCTGCTGCGTTTCCTGTTCGCCGCCGGCCACATCGGCGATCGGCTGGATCAGGTGGTGCCGGCCCGGGCGGGGTATCGGGATTCCGGCCTGCCACGAGGTCTGACTCCCGAGCGGGTGAAGGCATTGATCGCCGCGGTCGATCCGGGATCCCGCACGGGAAAGCGTGATCTCGCGATCGTGCTCGTACTTGCCCGGCTCGGGTTGCGGGCCGGGGAGGTCGCTGCGTTGAGCCTGGACGATATCGATTGGCGGGCGGGAACGCTGCGAGTTCCCGGTAAGGGCGGGCAGAGCGATCTGCTGCCGCTGGCCGCCGATGTTGGTGCGGGGTTAGCTGCGCATCTGTCGGTCGAACGTCATCCTGCCGCGACGGGCAGGGCGTTGTTCTTCACGTCCTCGGCTCCGTATCGTCGGCTCTCCAGCGCAGCCGTCAAAGCCGTGGTCCGGTGCGCCGGCGCACGGGCCGGACTCGGGCCGGTGGGTGCTCACCGGTTGCGGCATGCTGTTGGGACGGCGACGATCAATGCCGGCGCGTCCTTGGAAGAGGTGGCCCAGCTGCTGCGGCATCGCCATCTGGCCTCGACGACGATCTACGCGAAGGTCGACCTCACCCGGTTGGCCGGTCTGGCCCGGCCCTGGCCGGGTCTCGGAGCAGGTCAGGCGGGCGGTGAGCTCCGATGAGCGCGCTTGAGTCGCTGGTGGGGGATTACCTGCGGCTGCGCCGCGGACTGGGTTTCAAGCTCGCGACCCACGAGCGTTACCTCACCGAATACCTCCGATACCTCGAGCGAAGCGGCCAGGAAACGGTGACGACGGAGAATATTCTTGGCTGGGCGAGAGCTCCGGGCGGCGCTGCCAGCTATCACGGCGCCAGGCTCTCCGTGGCGCGTTCATTCGCTCGCTGGGCGCACGCCTTCGATTCGAGTATCGAGGTCCCGCCGCGGCAGCTTCTGCCCGCTCGGTCGCCGCGGGCCGTCCCGTTCATCTACTCGGATGAGCAGGTCCTGGCGCTGCTGGAACAGGCCCGGCTGTTGCGTTCCCCGATGGTCGCGGCCACTTACCGCACGCTGATCGGCCTGTTGGCCTGCACCGGGATGCGGGTGAGCGAGGCGATCAACGCAAATCGTTCGGACCTGGACGCAGGCGTGTTGAGCGTTGCCGACACGAAGTTCGGTAAGTCCCGGCTGGTCCCGTTGCACTCCAGCGTCCTGGAGGTCCTCGCCGATTATGCGCTCACCCGTCACCGGCTGCTCGGGCCGGTCTCCACGGAGGCGTTGCTGGTATCCAGCGCGGGAACGCGGCTGATTTACAAGAATGTGCACAGGGTTTTCCATCGTCTTGTCGCCCGGGCCGGCATCACGCCGAAATCGCAGCAGTGCCGGCCGAGGATCCATGATCTGCGGCATAGCTTCGCCGTCACCACGATGATCGGCGCCTACCGGGACGGAGCCGTCCCGGCCGAGGTACTTCCCGTGCTCTCCACCTATCTGGGGCATGCGAGCCCGGGAAGCACTTACTGGTATCTGGAAGCGGTCCCCGAGCTTCTCGCCGAGGCCGGACGACGCTTGGGCCCGCTTCAGGCGGAGGAGCAATCATGACTTTGCTCGCGCCGACGCTGGAGAAGTACTTCGCCGAGCACCTGATGCGCGCTCTCGGCGCCAGCACCCACACCATCGCCGCTTACCGCGACACCTGGCGGCTGCTGCTGGCCCACGTCCACGAATCCACCGCGATCAGCCCGGACAAAATCGAGCTGACGATGCTTCACAGCGCCCGGATCACCAGCTTCATCAAACATCTCGAGCACGAACGCGGCAACAGCACCCGGACCCGGAACGCGAGACTGGCCGCCATCCGCTCCTTCTTCGCCTACGCCGCCTACCAGCACCCAGAGCACGCCGAGCTGATCGCCCGGGTCCTAGCCATCCCGCAAAAACGAGTTGACCGCAGCGATATCGACTGGCTCACCGAGGATCAGATCAAAGCACTACTGGCCGCACCCGACCGGGCTACCCGCACCGGGCAACGCGATCATGCTCTTATCCTTACCGCGATCACGACCGGGCTACGCGTCACGGAGCTGACCGGACTGACCTGGGAACACATCCACCTCGGTCCCGGAGCGCACGTCATCTGCCAGGGCAAGGGGCGAAAGAACCGAGCAACACCGCTCAGCCCGGAGAACGTGAAAACGCTCACGACCTTGCGACTGGAGCAGAGACCCTCCGAACACGACCCCGTGTTCCCCACCCGCACCGGAGCCCGGATGAGCACCGACGCAGTTGCCCAGCGAGTGAGCCTCCATGCCGTCACCGCAGCGAATACCGAGCCATCATTGAGCAGAAAGAACATCACGCCCCACGTGCTGCGCCACTCCACTGCCATGAGGATGCTGCATGCCGGTATCGAGACCTCAGTGATCGCGCTCTGGCTCGGACATGAAAGCGCCGAGACAACACAGATTTACGTCCACGCCGACCTCGCGCTGAAAGAGAAAGCCCTCGAAAGGATCCGCCCAACGAACACGCCGCCGGGCCGCTACGCTCCCGGCGACAAGCTCCTCGCGTTCCTCGAAGCCCTCTGATTATGCCGATAAGAATCCCAGACAAGCCCGCCAAATCAGGCCACAACAGCAAACGTCGGCATAATCCGGACATCGGCATAATGCAGC
>NZ_JBFRHB010000079.1:0-9360 GCF_052115645.1 Arthrobacter sp. 2MCAF14
GGTCCCATTCCGAACCCGGAAGCTAAGACCCACAGCGCCGATGGTACTGCACCCGGGAGGGTGTGGGAGAGTAGGACACCGCCGGACAACCATTAACGGYCAGGCCCCGACACCACGTGTCGGGGCCTGACCCATTTAAAACACCCCCGACCCACAACCCACCCCTGCCCACCTGGTTCCCACCAACGCCCGCTCACCTATCGGGCGATTTCCGCAGACGCCCGCTCACCTATGGGCCGGAAATCCCAAACCCCGGCTCACGTATGGGCCGGAAATCCCAAACCCCGGCTCACGTATGGGCCGGAATCCCAAACCCCCGCTCACGTATGGGCCGGAATCCCCAAACCCTCGCTCATCTATGGACCCCTCCGACATGCAGGTTCGCGGCACCCGTACAATGTCAGGATGAGTAGCATGCAACAGGTTACTCCTGGAGTGTCTCTGACAGCGCAGGCCACAGATATGCTGCGGGCAGCAATCACATCCGGCGAGATGACGCCCGGGGAGCACTATTCCGCGATCGGGCTAGCCGAGAGACTCGGAGTGTCCAGGACACCGGTACGTGAGGCCCTGCAACTGCTCGAAAAGGAGGGCATTGTCCGGATCGAGAAGAACCGCGGTGTCCGAGTGCTGCAGATTTCACTTGATGAGATTGTGCAGATCTTCCAGATCCGAATTCTTCTTGAGCCCCCTGCTGCAGCACGTGCCGCCGAGGTTATCAACAAGGATGACTTGGAGCATTTCCGGGTGCTGCACGGGCGCATTCTGGATGCTGCAGCCGGCGACGATGGTCCCGGCACCCTGCAGGCGGACAAAGAGTTCCATTTGTTTCTCATGGGATTGGCGGGTAATCCCCGGCTAACGGCGCTGGATGGTGAACTCCGCAATCTTGTTATTGCGCAAGGGTTGGTAACCATCCCTTCAATCCGAAGCAGCCAGGACTTGGCCAACGACCGTCGAGGCATTCTCGAGGCATTGGAGCGACAGGACCCGCAGGCTGCGGCGGTTGCGGTTCGCGAACATGTCACCCGCACCGCCCGGCTTCTCATTAGAGGTGTTTGCGCGAAGACGCCCGGGCTGTCCGCCGATGCGTATCTTACGAAGCTGGATCAGCTGACGAAATTCCGCGGCTGACTTCGATACGACGAAGAAGTGTTTACACGCCGGGAACCTTCCCCTACAGTTGCATGCAACATACAACCATCGAAGGAGATGCGTCGTGACGTCCACAGGGGGGAGCCCAAGCGGTTTGCCGCAGCCTTTGGCGGGAATACGGATCGCGGACTTTTCGCGGGTTCTAGCCGGACCGCTGTGCTCCATGATGTTGGCCGACTACGGTGCCGAGGTCATCAAGATCGAAGGTCCTGCCGGCGACGATACCCGGGCGTGGATCCCGCCTGTGGAAGCCGATGGGACCGGCACCTATTTTGCAAGCGTCAACCGGAACAAGAAATCCGTTGTTGCCGATCTCAAGTCCGATGAGGGGTTGAGCTGTGCCCGTGCCCTCGTGGCCGGTTGCGACGTTGTCATCGAAAACTTCCGTTCTGGTGTCATGGCGAAACTCGGGATGGATTATCAGACCATCTCCGAGAGCCGGTCGGACATCGTTTATTGTTCAATCTCGGGCTTCGGGGCCGGCGCCGGCGCAGATCTGCCCGGCTATGACCTGCTCGTGCAGGCGCTTGGCGGTCTGATGAGTATCACCGGCCACCCGGAAGGAGAACCCAGCAAGGTTGGGGGTGCCCTGGTTGACGTCCTCACCGGGCAGAATGCCCTAGCGGGGATCCTGATGGCGCTGCGGGTACGCGATGCCACAGGGACCGGCCAGCAGGTGCAGGTCAACCTCCTCTCCTCGCTCCTGGCAGCATTGGTGAACCAGGGCGCGGCCACCTTGGCCACGGGTAATTCGCCTGGCAGGCTCGGCAATGCACACCCCAGCATCGCCCCATATGAGACATTCCGCACTGGCGGCGGCACGCTCGCCATCGCGGTCGGCAACGATCGGCAATTTGCTGCGCTGGCGTCAGTCCTAGGGCTCTGGGGTTTGCCCGAGCAAGCGAGGTTCCTCACCAACGAATGCAGAGTAGCGTCCCGTGAGGAGCTTCGTATTGTGATCGAGGCCGCCCTTCATGCTGACACTGCTGCGAATTGGCAACGGAAATTCCTCGTTGCAGGCGTTCCTGCGGGCAGGGTCAACAGCGTCAGCGAGGCTTTCGAACTGGCTCAGAGCCTGGGGCTGGAGCCGTCAATCGTTGTCACTGATCCCGGTACCGGCCGGGAGTCCCTGCAGCTGGCCAACCCCATCCGGCTGTCCGCAGCAGCACCGAGCTACCGGCAAGTTCCCCCGGCCCTTGGCGAGCACCAAGGGGCCACCGTCGCTGTCCATTCCCCAAACACTTCCGTGAAGGCGCATGAATGTCCGATATCAGCGATCTGATTGATTTTGATTCTCCTCTTAGCGCGGATGAACGTGCGCTGCGCGATTCGGTGCGCGCCTTCGTGAATAGCGAAATCAAACCACACATCGCAACCTGGTATGAAAAGGCCATTTTCCCGCTGGAACTGGTCCGGGCCTGGCCAAAATGGGCCTACTCGGCATGCAGCTGAAAGGCTATGGATGCGCCGGACGATCAGCCGTCGAGTACGGGCTGGCCTCAGCGGAACTTGAGGCCGGCGATTCCGGGCTGCGCACTTTCGTCTCGGTGCAGGGCTCATTGGCGATGAGCGCCATCTACAAGCACGGTTCGGATGAACAGAAAGCGGAATGGCTGCCGGCGATGGCCGCGGGGGAAGCGATCGGCTGCTTCGGACTGACGGAACCCACGGCGGGATCGGATCCGGGTGGCATGACTACCTTCGCGCACAGCGACGGAGGCGACTGGATCCTCAACGGGTCAAAGCGCTGGATCGGCCTGGCGTCGGTGGCCAAAGTCGCCATCATCTGGGCCCAGACCGACGACGGCGTCCGCGGCTTCGTAGTCCCAGCCGAGACCCCTGGATTCACGGCTACCCCCATCGAGCCGAAACTGTCCATGCGAGCCTCCATCCAATGCGACATCGAATTGTCCGATCTGCGACTGCCCGAGAGTGCGGTGCTGCCAAACGTCGTCGGGCTCAAGGGTCCCTTCTCCTGCCTGAACGAGGCACGCTATGGAATCATCTGGGGCGCCATGGGCGCCGCCCGCGATGCGTTCGAAGTAGCCCTCGACTACTCCAAGGAACGCCTGCAGTTTGGCAGGCCGCTCGCCGGTTACCAGCTAACGCAGCAGAAGTTGGTTGACATGGCTCTGGAGATCAACAAGGGATTCCTCCTCGCCCTGCACCTCGTGCGCATGAAGGACGGCGGCACTTTGCAACCGGACCAGATCTCGGTCGGCAAACTGAACAACTGCCGCGAAGCCATCAAAATTGCGCGGGAAGCCAGGACCATCCTCGGCGGCAACGGAATCACGCTGGACCACTCACCCTTGCGGCATGCCAACAACTTGGAATCGGTTCGCACCTATGAAGGCACCGACGAAGTCCACACCCTCATCTTGGGTAGCAAGCTGACGGGTATCGCCGCCTTCCGTTAGGCGGGGCCCGACGGCGGAACCCGAGTTCCGTCGTCGCCGTCGCCGTGGCGTACCGATCAGGTTTGTCGGTCAGCTTGAGCGGGGGAATAGCAGTCCGTCAGTGCTGGATTTGCGCAGGGTCCGGAAGCCGTGTAATGTCTTCTAAGTCGCCACGAGGGAGACAGCCTAGAGCTGGGAACCACGGGTGGCCAACCCCTTCGAATTGAGCCTAAAACGGCAGGTGCTTTGTGCGCCGCAATTCGAGGGGAATTCGAATTGTTACCCCGAAATTGGTTGAGATACTGATTTGCAAAGTGGTAATGATTCGGGTAACTTTGGGAAGTTGCTCCGGAGCGATCCTGGACCCTGTGGGGTGTGGGTGGTGCCGGGTGTGTCTGTTGTTTGAGAACTCAATAGTGTGCCAAGTTTGTTGATACCGATTTGTTTTTATGAATTGGTTGTTTTGGCTGGTCCTGTGTCACCGGATGGACTCGCGGCCTATCAGCTTGTTGGTGGGGTAATGGCCTACCAAGGCGACGACGGGTAGCCGGCCTGAGAGGGTGACCGGCCACACTGGGACTGAGACACGGCCCAGACTCCTACGGGAGGCAGCAGTGGGGAATATTGCACAATGGGCGAAAGCCTGATGCAGCGACGCCGCGTGAGGGATGACGGCCTTCGGGTTGTAAACCTCTTTCAGTAGGGAAGAAGCGAAAGTGACGGTACCTGCAGAAGAAGCGCCGGCTAACTACGTGCCAGCAGCCGCGGTAATACGTAGGGCGCAAGCGTTATCCGGAATTATTGGGCGTAAAGAGCTCGTAGGCGGTTTGTCGCGTCTGCTGTGAAAGACCGGGGCTCAACTCCGGTTCTGCAGTGGGTACGGGCAGACTAGAGTGATGTAGGGGAGACTGGAATTCCTGGTGTAGCGGTGAAATGCGCAGATATCAGGAGGAACACCGATGGCGAAGGCAGGTCTCTGGGCATTAACTGACGCTGAGGAGCGAAAGCATGGGGAGCGAACAGGATTAGATACCCTGGTAGTCCATGCCGTAAACGTTGGGCACTAGGTGTGGGGGACATTCCACGTTTTCCGCGCCGTAGCTAACGCATTAAGTGCCCCGCCTGGGGAGTACGGCCGCAAGGCTAAAACTCAAAGGAATTGACGGGGGCCCGCACAAGCGGCGGAGCATGCGGATTAATTCGATGCAACGCGAAGAACCTTACCAAGGCTTGACATGAACCGGTAACGCCTGGAAACAGGTGCCCCGCTTGCGGTCGGTTTACAGGTGGTGCATGGTTGTCGTCAGCTCGTGTCGTGAGATGTTGGGTTAAGTCCCGCAACGAGCGCAACCCTCGTTCTATGTTGCCAGCGCGTGATGGCGGGGACTCATAGGAGACTGCCGGGGTCAACTCGGAGGAAGGTGGGGACGACGTCAAATCATCATGCCCCTTATGTCTTGGGCTTCACGCATGCTACAATGGCCGGTACAAAGGGTTGCGATACTGTGAGGTGGAGCTAATCCCAAAAAGCCGGTCTCAGTTCGGATTGGGGTCTGCAACTCGACCCCATGAAGTCGGAGTCGCTAGTAATCGCAGATCAGCAACGCTGCGGTGAATACGTTCCCGGGCCTTGTACACACCGCCCGTCAAGTCACGAAAGTTGGTAACACCCGAAGCCGGTGGCCTAACCCTTGTGGGGGGAGCCGTCGAAGGTGGGACCGGCGATTGGGACTAAGTCGTAACAAGGTAGCCGTACCGGAAGGTGCGGCTGGATCACCTCCTTTCTAAGGAGCACCATTATCGCTCCCTGTCCGGCCGCATGGTTGGTCCGGGGGTGTGTGGAAGCAAAGCCCATTGCGCAGGCGTCTGTTCTGCGGTGGGTGCTCATGGGTGGAATATCAGCAGATAGCGGCCGGTTGGTTCTTTCCTGCCCCTAGTACGGATCTCTCTTTCCTTTTGGTTTGGGTGTCCTGGAACGGTGCGGGTGGGGGGTGAGCCGGTTTTCGTGTTTGGCACACTGTTGGGTCCTGAGGCAACAGGGCCGTGGCGTGGGGTGCGTGGCCTGTGAGGGTTGCGTGGTTCCGTGGTGCGGGTTTGTGTGTTTCTGGTTTCCTGGCTGCATTGTCTTCGTGCGTTTGGTGGTTGTCCCCTTTTTTTCCGGGGGTGGCCGGCGTGGGGGGGTGTGGTACGGGGTTGTTGTTTGAGAACTACATAGTGGACGCGAGCATCTGATACGGGCTGGCACTTTTTGGGTGTTTGGTTCGTGTCATACAGCAATTTCTTTTTATGAACCTGGATCCGGTCATGGTGTGCATCCTTTCGGGGTGTGCGGTGTGGCACGGTTTCTGTGGTTCTCTCGAGAAGTTTTTTGATCTTGTGTGGTCAAGTTTTTAAGGGCACACGGTGGATGCCTTGGCATTAGGAGCCGAAGAAGGACGTAGGAATCTGCGATAAGCCTGGGGGAGTTGATAACCGAACGGTGATCCCAGGATGTCCGAATGGGGAAACCCCGCCAGACGCGTTTTGCGTGATCTGGTGACCCGCATCTGAACACATAGGGTGCGTGGGGGGAACGCGGGGAAGTGAAACATCTCAGTACCCGCAGGAAGAGAAAACAAGAGTGATTCCGTTAGTAGTGGCGAGCGAACGCGGATGAGGCTAAACCGTTCCATGTGTGATAGCCGGCGGGCGTTGCATGGGCGGGGTTGTGGGACTTTCCGTACTGGTTCTGCCGGACCGGTGGGGTGAGAGCATGGACATAGGTGAACGGTCTTGAAAGGCCGGCCGGAGAGGGTGTTAGTCCCGTAACCGTAATGTTGTGTGCCGCCTGGAGAGGATCCCAAGTAGCACGGGGCCCGAGAAATCCCGTGTGAATCTGTCAGGACCACCTGATAAGCCTAAATACTTCCTAATGACCGATAGCGGACCAGTACCGTGAGGGAAAGGTGAAAAGTACCCCGGGAGGGGAGTGAAACAGTACCTGAAACCGTGTGCTTACAATCCGTCGGAGCCAGTCTGATTCTGGTGACGGCGTGCCTTTTGAAGAATGAGCCTGCGAGTTAGTGTTACGTCGCGAGGTTAACCCGTGTGGGGTAGCCGTAGCGAAAGCGAGTCTGAACAGGGCGAGTGTAGTGGCGTGATCTAGACCCGAAGCGGAGTGATCTACCCATGGCCAGGTTGAAGCGACGGTAAGACGTCGTGGAGGACCGAACCCACTTCAGTTGAAAATGGAGGGGATGAGCTGTGGGTAGGGGTGAAAGGCCAATCAAACTCCGTGATAGCTGGTTCTCCCCGAAATGCATTTAGGTGCAGCGTTGCGTGTTTCTTGCCGGAGGTAGAGCTACTGGATGGCCGATGGGCCCTACAAGGTTACTGACGTCAGCCAAACTCCGAATGCCGGTAAGTGAGAGCGCAGCAGTGAGACTGTGGGGGATAAGCTTCATAGTCGAGAGGGAAACAGCCCAGACCACCAACTAAGGCCCCTAAGCGTGTGCTAAGTGGGAAAGGATGTGGAGTTGCGAAGACAACCAGGAGGTTGGCTTAGAAGCAGCCATCCTTGAAAGAGTGCGTAATAGCTCACTGGTCAAGTGATTCCGCGCCGACAATGTAGCGGGGCTCAAGTACACCGCCGAAGTTGTGGATTTCAGATAGTAGACAAGCCTTCGTGGTTCAGTCGTCTGGAGTGGTAGGGGAGCGTCGTGTGGGCGGTGAAGTCGCGGTGTAAACCAGCGGTGGAGCCTACACGAGTGAGAATGCAGGCATGAGTAGCGAAAGACGGGTGAGAAACCCGTCCGCCGAATGATCAAGGGTTCCAGGGTCAAGCTAATCTGCCCTGGGTAAGTCGGGACCTAAGGCGAGGCCGACAGGCGTAGTCGATGGACAACGGGTTGATATTCCCGTACCGGCGAAGGACCGCCCATGCCAAGCGGGGGATACTAACCGCCCGGAGCCTGCCCAATCACCCTTGTGGTGTGCGGGTTTTGGCCGAGCGCGGGACCTGATCCCGGGAGGTAAGCGTATTAACAGGTGTGACGCAGGAAGGTAGCCGGGCCGGGCGATGGTTGCCCCGGTCTAAGGATGTAGGGTCAGCGATAGGCAAATCCGTCGCTGTGTCTTTGATGACGTTCCTGAGATCTGATGGGACCCCCGTCATGGGGGGATCCGGTGATCCTATGCTGCCTAGAAAAGCATCGGCGCGAGGTTCAAGCCGCCCGTACCCCAAACCGACACAGGTGATCAGGTAGAGAATACCAAGGCGATCGAGAGAATTATGGTTAAGGAACTCGGCAAAATGCCCCCGTAACTTCGGGAGAAGGGGGGCCCCAACCTTGAACACCACTTGCTGGTGGGAGGGGATCGGGGCCGCAGAGACCAGGGGGAAGCGACTGTTTACTAAAAACACAGGTCCGTGCGAAGTCGCAAGACGATGTATACGGACTGACTCCTGCCCGGTGCTGGAAGGTTAAGAGGACCGGTTAGCCGCAAGGCGAAGCTGAGAATTTAAGCCCCAGTAAACGGCGGTGGTAACTATAACCATCCTAAGGTAGCGAAATTCCTTGTCGGGTAAGTTCCGACCTGCACGAATGGAGTAACGACTTCCCCGCTGTCTCAACCATAAACTCGGCGAAATTGCAGTACGAGTAAAGATGCTCGTTACGCGCAGCAGGACGGAAAGACCCCGAGACCTTTACTATAGTTTGGTATTGGTGTTCGGAGTGGCTTGTGTAGGATAGGTGGGAGACGTTGAAGCCCGGACGCCAGTTCGGGTGGAGTCATCGTTGAAATACCACTCTGGTCACTTTGGACATCTAACTTCGGCCCGTGATCCGGGTCAGGGACAGTGCCTGATGGGTAGTTTAACTGGGGCGGTTGCCTCCTAAAAAGTAACGGAGGCGCCCAAAGGTTCCCTCAGCCTGGTTGGCAATCAGGTGTCGAGTGTAAGTGCACAAGGGAGCTTGACTGTGAGAGAGACATCTCAAGCAGGGACGAAAGTCGGGACTAGTGATCCGGCGGTACATTGTGGAATGGCCGTCGCTCAACGGATAAAAGGTACCTCGGGGATAACAGGCTGATCTTGCCCAAGAGTCCATATCGACGGCATGGTTTGGCACCTCGATGTCGGCTCGTCGCATCCTGGGGCTGGAGTAGGTCCCAAGGGTTGGGCTGTTCGCCCATTAAAGCGGTACGCGAGCTGGGTTTAGAACGTCGTGAGACAGTTCGGTCCCTATCCGCTGCGCGCGCAGGAAATTTGAGAAGGGCTGTCCTTAGTACGAGAGGACCGGGACGGACGAACCTCTGGTGTGTCAGTTGTACTGCCAAGTGCACCGCTGATTAGCTACGTTCGGATGGGATAACCGCTGAAAGCATCTAAGCGGGAAGCTCGCTTCAAGATGAGATTTCCATACACCTCGTGTGTGAGAGGCCCCCAGCCAGACCACTGGGTTGATAGGCCGGATGTGGAAGACAGGACTAAAGACTGTTGAAGCTGACCGGTACTAATAGGCCGACAACTTACACCACACAAACACGATCACTGCTTGCGTCCACTATGTGGTTCCCGAACAACAACCCGGCACCGGCTTGTTTGCTCCAGGAACCGAACAACTGAATAACAACACCACCATGTTGTAACCAGTCTTCCCACCCCGCACCGCGTGCGGGGGTCGGGTAACAGGGTTACGGCGGTCATAGCGTGGGGGAAACGCCCGGTCCCATTCCGAACCCGGAAGCTAAGACCCACAGCGCCGATGGTACTGCACCCGGGAGGGTGTGGGAGAGTAGGACACCGCCGGACAACCATTAACGG
>NZ_JBFRHB010000080.1:0-5521 GCF_052115645.1 Arthrobacter sp. 2MCAF14
CCCTGTTCCCAGCCCAGCGCGGCCCACTTCGCCCGGATGGCCCCCTGGACCTCGTGCGCCCCCGTCGCCGGCGACCAGTAAATCGAAGAGCCCCCGGAACCGGTGAAATGGGTGTACTGACCCACCCCGTCAGGAGTGCCCATAACGTCAGTGGTCGGGAAACCAAGGCTCCCGGCCGCCCCGCCGGCAGCCTGATACCGGGTATAGACCGCACCATGGACCTCATGCGCCCCCGTCGCCGGCGACCAGCAGACCACGCCATGGACGAAATCCTGACATTTCCCTGACGCCACGGAATATTGCAGAGAAAGCGCGCTCCCAAGATTCGATTGCAGCTGGCCGGCACCGACCTGCTGCGCCTTGACCGCGATTGGGTCGTCCACGCCGTTGCCGGTGAGCATCACGGTGAGTGGGCCTTGGCCGTCGTCGGCGGTGATCAAGTAGAAGGTGTTCTGAGTTCCGGCGGGCCCGACGGCGGTCGGTGCGAAGGTCACACTTTGGAATGCGGAGCCACCCGCGGGAATCGTCAGGCCCTCAGCGATGGGTGCGGTCGTTGAGAAAAGTCCTAGCGGCGCCTTCGCCTTGGTGATGGTCATCGGGATGTTGCCGGTATTGAGTATCTTGAAGTCCCGGGTTGTCGATGTCCCCACCGGGATGTCACCGAAATCCAGCGCGGGCGGCAGTTGCAGGTGCGCAGCCCCTGAGATGGCGGTCGCGGTGATCGGCACGGTCACCGCGCCGTGGTCGCTGACGACAACGAGCTGGTCGCTCACCGGATTTGCTGTGGCGGGGCTGAAGGTCAGGGACACCGGGACCGAGGCAAGGGGCTCGATTTGTTGACCTACGACCGGCGCTGTGCCGGTGTCCACGCTGAGCTCTGCATTGGCCGGGAAGGTGATTCCGGTGATCGTGACAACCGTTGTGCCTGTATTGACGATGCTGACGGTCCGCCGGCTGATCGTCTGGGTCGGCACGCTGGTGAACTGCAACGCCGGCGGTGTCGCGCCCAAGCCGTCCTTCGTGCCGACGCCGTGGACGCCGAGGATGTCGGTCTCGCCGTCGGCCGTCGTGATGGTCAGCGTGCCGTCGGCCTGGCCGGCAGCCGACGGCGAGAAGGTCACCGGGACAGCGAGACTGCCGCCGCCGGCCAGAGTCTGAGGCAGCGTGAGGGAGGTTCCGATTTGGAACGGAGCACTCGCCGTGACGGAGCTGATCGATACCGGCCTGGACGCGGTGATCGTCACTACACCCGTCTGCGCGGCACCTACCGGGACCTGGCCTAGGTCGGTGCTCGTCGCACCTACTGCGGCGGTTGTCGGGGAGCCGAAGGCTAGCACGTGCCCGTCGCGGGTGCCCAAGAACACGCGACCGCCGTCGGTGGCCACGGAGGAGAACTTGGAACCTACGCCCAGTGGGGCGCTGAACACCTGCTGGAGGTGCCCGGTGCTGTCCGGAAGCGCGCTGTAGGCGCGCAGTTCTGCGTTGGCACCGGTGGGTCCAGAGACATAGACGACCCAGACAAGGGCGGAAGACCCGTCCGTACCGTTAGAGGTCACCGCCGGCGCACCGGAGGTGTACCCGAAGGTGCCGGGGGACGTCGCCACGGACGCGAGAGTGACCCCGCCCGCACTGTTCGGCATGAGCTTGAGAGCACGTAAGTAGCCGTTGTTCTCGACGTCGTAGAGGTAGCCGCCGCCGCTGGTCCCGAGGAATGCCGGCCGCCCCCAAACTCCGGCGTACGGACCGGCTTCGTCGACGATGGCGTCGGTTCCGCCGGGGCCTTGCGCCATGCCACCCAAACGGTCGCGGTCCAGAAGGTAGACGTGGCCGTCTTTTCCGACCTGGGCCATTAGGTGCGGGTGCTGCGCCGTGCCGTAACCGTCCGGAATGGCGACAGGGGCCCCGGAACCGAGGTCGGCGTCGTTTTGGTTCAGCCTGGCGTTGGCGGCGGGGCTGAAGAAGTCGGTCGGCGTCAGGTTGCCGTCACCACCGACTTGGAGCCGGACCACGGACTCCGCCAGCGTCGCTGGTGGAGTGGTGCCCACACCAGGTGCCGGGGAAATGCCGTTCCCGGTGGTGACTATGATCTGGCCCGCGCCGTCGGACACCAGGCCGCCGCCGGACTGCCAGATCCCGCCCTCCGCGTTGCTGTTGCCCGATTCGGTGGTCCACATCGTTGTCTGCCGGCCGCTTGTAGACACCCCGACGATGTACCCGACGAAAGGGACGTAATCGCAGTGGCCGCCGAAGCCGGCGTAGACGACCCCGTTCATGAGCAGCAGTCCTGGCCGCTGCATCGCGGTCATGGCGTTGAATGGATGGGTCGGATCATTGCTCGGGGCTCCGCCAATGAGGACAGGGAACCCCGCCCTCTCGGCCCCGGTCACCGGATCGAGGGAGTGCATGTACCAGTGCGGGAGCTGCGGACTCGATCCGTCGTTCGTCTTGGCCATCAGGAAAACGGACTTTGTCGCCGGGTCGAAGACCGGAGTGGACGTGATGCCGATGGTAGGCGTGAGGTCGCCGCAGCTCACTGTTGACGCCGGCCAGGCCGGACCGAGGGTACGTACCCACTTCGCCGTCCCTGTGGTGCTGTCCAACCCGTAAACGGCATTGTTCTCCGTCGCTGCGATGACGGTGCCGTCGACGACGAGCGGCTGGGCGTACACCTGCCCGTCCACCGCTGTGGAGAACAGTTTGCCGAAGGTTGAGGACGCAACTGACGACGGCGAAAGCGCGCTCTCGGTGCTGTCCCACCCCGTCCGCAGCGCATCGTGGGCGACTGTCCCTACGTCCGCAACGGCGGTGTCGCCAATGGACAGCCCGGTGAGTACAAGCAGTGTTGACACGAGTGCCGCCCAGACGCGGCGGGGCAGCGGTTTGGGTTGACCACGCATGTGAGAGACCTGTTTCTGACCCTTGGCTACTGACTCATTGCGTGGAGCCTAGGCGCGGAAAAAGGGCCGCACAGGAGTGGTTCGTGCCCGACTTTGTGGCGCAGGACACCCTATTCTTGAGCCGTCACTACCTGCTCGGCGTGCGCAGATCCGCGTGACTACTTGCTTGGTCGAAACCGCGCAGGCCAGAGCATGAGGCCAATTTGCGGCCGACGAAGACCGCCTTAGAGACCGCATTCGACGAGGACTTGAGATCCCTCCGGCTTCGGGTAGGTACTGGCGAGGTTGACGCGGGATCAACTCCCAGCCATCAGCAACGCTTGCAGGGTCTTCGAAGGCCACAAACCCATGCACGGCCGCATGGGAGGGGTTGCGTTCATCTTCTGTGGCCATCCGGAACCAACAGCCGGCCTAAATTTGGGTTTGCCGAGCCTGTATACATAGGCAATACGAGCCAGACCGGCTGATGTGCGACCCACTCCGAAGCCGAAAGTGTTAACACTGTCAACAGCGCCAGATTCGAAGTCCGGTCGATGGGAGCGGTCCGGGACCCAGGATATGCGAGTATTCCCACACAAAAAACAGGTGCCGCCCACTCTCGCCCCAGACGCTGGCCGGCACTTAGGCTCCGGATCGGGCCGCTTTCACGGCCGGCCGTCATGAGGCGGGCCCAAATGACATGAGGAGCGCTTTCGATCGCGCGGCCAACGAGGTACTGACTATGAACGGCTCTGTCCATCCACAGGAGGTCATGATGCGGGCGAGGATGACCAATGAAGTCGTTAACGCCGGCGGTGGCCCTTCGGCTAGCTCTCTGACTGGTCAGCGGCAGCCTCAAGGTCCGGGCAAGCCGGCACCTCGCCCTCAGGCGTACCAGTGCCAGCCCCCGGAGGAACACAGTCCCCCGGGGGCTGTGGGAGTGGTCCGTGCCGCACAGTTCTCAGGTATAGCACCTGCACCGATACCACCTCATTAGGGGCACTCCCATGGCAAATACGGGGCATAAGCGAAATTCGGCACGAAGAGGGCGCCACCCGGCTCTGGCAGCATCGCTTGTAATGGCCGCTTTAGTGATTTATGCAAGCTTTGCTTCGGGGGGCAACGTTCAGGCCAGTACGTCCCCCTGTAACCCCACCGCTCCGGCTCCTACTAACGCTGACCCCGGCACAGTCGTTCTGGCCGATAACTTTGAAACCAATGATTTCAGTAGATGGACGACTGTCACCCAGTTGGGCGACGCCACCGCCACGGTGCAATCGGCAATTTCCAACTCCCCCGCCTGCGCTGCACGAATACATGTGACGGGGAATAGCGGCTCTGAGGCTAACGTGGTGAAAGATTTGCCGGCTTCGGCCAGCGAAGTTTGGGCCAGCGGCTGGTTTGACATCACGCGCGAAGGCAACGCTTCGAACAGTAACGTTCCCACCTTGCGTTTCTTCAACGGCAGCAACCGCCTGTTTGACGTGTCGCGTCAAAACGGATCGGGCAGCCTGTTCGTGAGGTGGGCTAGCGGCTCCGGATTCACCATCGTGGGCGTGGGTAATGTAGCCGTCGGCCAAAAGTTTGCCCTGAAAATTCACCTGGTAGTCAATGGTGCGCAAAGCCAGGTCCAGGTATGGCAGGACGGCACGAAACTCTTTGACCGTTCGAACAGCACGACCGGGTTTATAGATCTCGGTTCAAATACTTCGATGAATGTGCTCCAGCTGGGAGCAGAGCACGCGATGCAGGATGGCGACATGATCGCTGATGACATTATTCTGAAGACGGTGGGTGCCGGTATACCGGCACCTCCGGTGTTCACCGCGGACACTCCCCCGGGCACCGCCACCGCCCACACCGCCTACAGCTACACCTTCGCCGCGACCGGCAGCCCGGCCCCGACCTTTGCAGTGTCTTCCGGTGCCCTGCCCGGCGGGCTGAGCCTGGACGCCACCACCGGGATCCTCTCCGGCACCCCGACGACGGCCGGCACGGCAACGTTCACGGTCACCGCAACCAACGGGACCAGCCCCGACGCGGTCACCCCATCCCTCACGATCACCGTGGCAGCCTCGGCGACCGCGCCCGCCGCACCGACCGGGGTGAGCGCGACGGCKGGSAACGCGTCCGCGGTGGTGTCSTGGACGGCGCCGGCCAACGGCGGCTCCCCCATCACCTCCTACGCGGTCACCCCGCACGCCGGTGCCACGACGCTGGCCCCAGTCACCGTGACGGGAAACCCGCCCGCGACGACGGCGACCGTCACCGGGCTGACTAACGGCACGGCCTACACGTTCACGGTCACGGCCACCAACGCCGTCGGGACGTCCGCGCCCTCCGCGGCCTCAGCCCCGGTCACGCCGACGGCGCCGACCGCACCAGCCCCACCAACMGGSGTGAGCGCGACGGCKGGGAACGCSTCYGCGGTGGTGTCSTGGACGGCGCCGGCCAACGGCGGGTCCCCGATCACCTCGTATGCCGTGAYGCCTTCSWCCGGTGGCACGGCTTTGGCTCCGGTGACGGTTTCCGGTAACCCGCCAGCGACGACGGCGACCGTCACCGGGCTGACTAACGGCACGGCCTACACGTTCACGGTCACGGCCACGAATGCCGTCGGGACGTCCGCGCCCTCCGCGGTCTCG
>NZ_JBFRHB010000081.1:0-5036 GCF_052115645.1 Arthrobacter sp. 2MCAF14
TCGTGCAAGACCGGTCTGCCCACCCCGATTCCCTACAAGCGCCCCAGTTCCGGACGGTCTCACCGTACGACCAAACCACCAAGCCCAGCCAGCCAGACGAACAACGCGAGGCACCCACCATCTTTCATACCCGGTACCAACGCGATCGAGTCCCTGAACTACCAGCTGCGCAAAATCATCAAGAACCGCGGCCATTTCCCCAACGACACCGCAGCCGTCAAACTACTCTGGCTGGCCATCTGCAACATCGAGGACAAACGCGCCAGCGAACGCGCAAAGCTCCACGGCAAGAGCCGCGACAGCCGGCACAAATCCATCCACATCCTCATCGAAGGATCCCAAAGCCAAGGCTGGAACGAAGCCCTCGGCGTGCTCGCCCTGACCTACCCCGAACGACTAGCACCATACCCGGCCTAAACAAACCACCGGCCTCTTACACAAACATCTTGACAAGCTCCGGTGTTTCGGAGGCGACCGGGGAACCGCAAACCGGACCCGCCGGAACCATGCGCCGGAGGCCGCGAGGACAAATTCAGCCCCGCAGCGAGGGCAGTTCCTGTCCGCACTGAACTCACCGGGATTCGTGGATGCCGCTGGCGGCGGGCACTGACGTGAACGTGACCGCCGCGGGTCGATGGCGTCGATGCTGGCCAAAACAACCCGAAAACGCGGCCCCGCGCTGCTGCCCACGGTCCCTACCGCCGGCACTCCGTGCTTCGCCCCGGGACTTGTCTGAACACGCGACAAAATGGAGCACCGCTTCAGGGCCGCCGGGCCCGTCGATCGCGGCGGCAAGGAACCTGGGACGGATCCTGCATGCCCTGAAGCTCTCTGGCCTCAAGGACACCCTGGACGAACGCCGCGCCTCTGGACCGCCAACATCAAGTTGCATGCCTGGGACGAGCACGAGGACCCCAACTATGCCCGGATTCTGGCCTCGGACCTACCGGGAGCGACAAAAGCCACCGGTGGGACCGCAATACGGACAAGCACCGCTGCTACCGCTGGCACGATGCACGTGCGACCGACACTTAGGACGACGCTGGGTTCTGCCAGTAAAAGAATACGAATCCCAGGTTCTGCACGGCTTGAACAGATGGAAGCGACTTCATTGCCGCGAAAGTGTCCTCACCTCCTGACACAAATGCGTTCTTCAGTGTGAGTACGTATTTCCGTGGGTCACTTCCTCGTAAGGTTCCGCATCTCCTGGCGAAGTCTCACCGGGTGAGAGCTCAGTTGCTGAACGCGGGGGCATGGCTTCCTCCCCCTTACGTCGCATGGGGTCAGCGAAGGAGTTCGCGGGTCATTCCGAAGGGAACGTGGTCGGAGAGTTCGGCCGTATAACGGCCTGGCAGGCGGCGGGTGATGAGGATCCCGCGTGCCCTGACGTGCAGGGCGGCTTCCTGTAGTTCCCGCACGGCGGCCTCGAGTTGCTCGTCAAGCTCGTGGCGGCTTTTCACTTGTATGTCGATGCGTTCGGTCAGGGTGGACATCGGGACACTTCCTTCGGGATGGGTTCAGGCTTCCACTGCGCTGGATTGAGCTGAATTGAGAGGAGGGCGTTTGCCGCGGGCAGGCGTCGACAGGACAACCTCTGACTCGGATCCACGGGACCTGAAGAGGGTGGCCGGTAATCGTGCTGTCACGAGGCGAAGATGCGCCATGATGCATCGTGCGAGGCTCCTGGCTCAAGTCGGATCAGGTCCTGGCCGCTGTTGAAGGCATCGGGCGGGCAGGTCATGGGTTCCACGGCGAGTCCGAGCCGGTTCGGCGAGGGTGCGGGCTTGTCCGCGGTGTGGACCTGCAGCCAGAGGCAGCTCCGGTCCCACGACATGCCGACACCCGTGCCGGAAGGGTCGCGGACCACCACGCGGGAGCGCCCGCCGTCGTCGAACGTGATGTCCGTGAAGGCATGGTCGATTTCCGTCGCACCGATCGGGCGCGGTCTACGGAAGTCGAACTCGCGGCCTGCCACGGGGCGTGTGCCGAGGGGAAGCAGCCGGTCCGCGGTGACCTCCAGGAAGGATTCGGCGGGAAGCTCAAGGACCCATTCGTCCAGCGGGGCCGGTCCTGCCATCAGGTAGGGGTGCGGACAGACGCCGTAGGGCGCGGTCCGCTCCCCGGGGTTCCGCGCCGTCACTGTGGTGTGCAGTCCGGCTGCATCCAGCCGGTAGTCCAGCTGAAGCGCGAGCCGGAACGGATACCCGGGGCTCTCGCCGATTTCGCAGCCCAGTCTGAGGGTCTCGGTGCTGCCGGCTTGGAAGGTCCAGAGCTGGTCGAACACGAGTCCGTGCAGTGCGGTCCGTCGCGCGGGCTCGTTGAGCGGAAGGTGCAGGACGGTGCCGTCGTGTCGGTAGCTTCCGTCCGCGATCCGGTTGGGCCACGGGGCGGCGACGATGCCGCGGTAGTCCGGGATGGGCGCGGCGGCGTCGAACGGGACCACCAGGTCCCGGCCCTGGAAGGTGAGTTGCCGCAGGGCACCGCCTCTTTGGACGATTGAGGCGGTGTAGTCGCCTGCGGCCAGCCGGAATTCCTCGCCGTTCACAGCCCGCCGGCGAGTTTGTAGTAGGCGGCGTTCCAGGCCAGTTCCTTCTTGAACGCCTTGATGGTGGTGCTGTCGTCGATGGTGAGCAGTTCGGTCCGGGCGATTTCGGCGAAGTCCTCGAACACGTCCATGCCCACCTGGGTGGAAAGCACCGTGTGGTGCGCGGCGCCTGCGGTGAGCCACGCGGCGGCGGAGGTCGCGAAGTCGGGCTTCGGCTCCCACAGTGCACGGGCGACGGGGAGGTTGGGCAGCGGTTCGGGGAGGCCGACGACGTCCACGGCGTTCGCCACGAGGCGGAAGCGGTCGCGCATGTCCGACAGGGCGACGACGACGCCGGGGCCGGCGTCGGTGTCGAAGACCATGCGGACGGGGTCTTCCTTGCCCCCGATGCCCAGCGGGTGGATCTCCACCCGCGGCTTCGTGGCGGTCAGAGAGGGGCAGACCTCGAGCATGTGCGCGCCGAGGATCTTCTCCTCCCCGGGCGTCAAGTGGTAGGTGTAGTCCTCCATGAGCGAGGCGCCGCCGGGCAGGCCGGCGCCCATGACCTTCGCGGCCCGGACCAGGATCGCGGTCTTCCAGTCGCCCTCGGCGCCGAAGCCGTAGCCGTCGGCCATGAGCCGCTGCACCGCCATCCCGGGAAGCTGCCGCAGCGCGCCCAGGTCCTCGAACGACGTCGTGAACGCAGCGGAGCCGTTCGCCTCCAGGAAGGACCGGAGACCGAGTTCGATCCGGGCGCTGTAACGCAGCGAGTCGCGCCGGGGACCGCCCGCGCGCAGTTCCGGTGCGAGCTCGTAGAGGCGCTCGTATTCGGCGACGAGGGCGTCGACGTCGGACTCCGGCGGGCCGTGGACGGCGTCGGCGAGTTCGTTCACGGACCAGGTGTTGACCGAGACGCCGAAGCGCAGCTCGGCTTCGGTCTTGTCCCCTTCGGTGACGGCGACGTTGCGCATGTTGTCACCGAAGCGGGTCAGTTTCAGGGTGCGCACCGCGGCCCATCCGGCACAGGCGCGCTGCCAGACTCCGACCTGGCGCGTGACCTCGGGGTTGGAGACGTGCCCGACGACGGTCTTCCGCGGCACGCCGAGGCGAGACTGGATGTAGCCGAACTCGCGGTCGCCGTGGGCTGCCTGGTTAAGGTTCATGAAATCGAAGTCAATGTCCGCCCACGGCAACTCGACGTTCGCCTGGGTGTGCAGGTGAAGGAGGGGCTTGCGGAGCAGGTCCAGGCCCTGGATCCACATCTTGGCCGGGCTGAAGGTGTGCATCCAGGCAGTCACGCCGATCACCGCGTCATCCGAGTTGGCTTCCAGGGCGGTGCGGCGGATGGCGTCCGCGTCCGTCAGCACGGGCTTCCAGACCAGCTTGACCGGAACATTAGAGGACGCGTTCAGGCCGGCGGCGATTTCCTGGGACTGCGCGGCCACCTGCTTGAGGACGTCCTCGCCGTAGAGGTGCTGGCTGCCCGTGAGGAACCAGACTTCGTAGTGTTCGAGGGAGGTGTTGTTGGCGATAGGCATGGGTTTCTCCTTGAAAGTTTGGGTGGGGCGCCAGCGGCCAGGGGTTGCAGGGCCGCGTCAGCGGCCGTAGACGTTCTGGTAGCGGTCGTAGAGGGACTCGATCTGGGCTGCGTCGATCGGCACGGGTTCACCGAGCTGCCGGGAAATGTGGACCGTCCGGGCCACTTCCTCGCACATCACGGCGGCCTTGACGGCGGAGCGGGCGTCCTTGCCGACGGTGAACGGGCCGTGGTTCTGCATCAGGACCGCCGGCGAATTGGAGTTTTTGAGCGTTCCAACGATGCCGCGGCCGATCGAATCGTCCCCGATCAACGCGAACGGGCCCACCGGGATGGTGCCGCCGAATTCGTCGCCCATCATGGTCAGCACGCACGGGATGGGTTCTCCGCGCGCGGCCCACGCCGTGGCATAGGTCGAGTGCGTGTGGACCACGCCGCCGACGTCGGGCATGTTCCGGTACACGTACGCGTGCGCGGCAGTGTCCGAGGACGGCGAGACGTCCGGATTGCCCCACGCGACCGTGCCGCCGCTCCCGGTGTTGATACCGCAAACTGGTGTGCCGTAGAGGTCCGTGACCACCATCAGCTCGGGCGTCAGCGCGTCGTAGGACACTCCCGATGGCTTGATGACCATCAAGTCATGCCCCGGGACTCGGGCGGAGACATTGCCTGCGGTCCAGACGACGAGCTCGTAACGGGTCAGTTCGGCGTGCAGCGCGCACACTTCGGCCCGGATCCGGTCAATGGTCTCCAGCAGTGCGCTCACGCGTTGCTTCCTTCCAGAAGGGCATCCAAATGCTCGGTCCGGTGTGCAGAGCGCTGGATTTTCTTGAGCCGGTGCATGACCTCGTTGCTTCCCCTGCCGAAGTAGTCGTGCAGTGTCCGGTACTCGCGGAACAGCTCTTCGTAGGCGGCGACGTTTTCCGGGATCGGCGTGTAGGCGGCCCCGGGTTCGGATCCCATGGCGGCCGCGGC
>NZ_JBFRHB010000082.1:0-4507 GCF_052115645.1 Arthrobacter sp. 2MCAF14
AAAGGACATCACCGCCGGGAACAGGTCCTTCAGCGCCGATCCCCGCGTCAGGGCAACCAAATCAGCTCACGCCGGCGCCGCAGGACCGCCCGGCGATAATGGACTGCCCCGGACGGGCAGGTGACCCGTTCCACTTCATATCGTCTAAACTCCCCGCTTGAACCCAACTGGCTCGCAGTTAACGTCGTTTTGAACCCGCTAAACGACAACGACTGCGAGCTAGTTGGGTTAGCCGACGTAGCGGTTCCGGCCGGCGCGGAAGCCGAAGAAGGCCGCCAGGGATCCCACCACGAGGAACAGGATGCCGGCAGCCGCGAAGCCGCCGGTCGCTTGGTGCAACTGGCCGACCATCAGGGTTCCCGTGGAGCCCAAGCCATAGCCGACGCCCTGCATCATGCCGGAAAGGTGCGCCGCGCTATGCGAATCACGGGTACGCAGCATGATCATGGTCAACGCCACCGCCGTGAGGCTCCCCTGCCCCAGGCCCAACAGCCCGGTCCACACCCAAATCAAATTCGTGGGACCGAAGATGCTCAAGGCGAAGCCGCCGCCGGTCATGAGCGCCACCACAGTGTTGATGACACGCTGATCCTTGAACCGGGCCGCGAGGCCCGGGGCAATGAACGAACCCAGCATCTGCAGCACAATCGACACGGACACAATCAAGCCGGCCGTGCCGCCGTCGATCCCGCGATCACGCAGAATCGGGGCCAGCCAGGCGAACACGCTGAAGGACATCATCGCCTGCAACACCATGAAGATGGTGACCTGCCAGGCGACGGCGGACCGCCAGACGTTCGCACCGCCGTCGGCGGCGTTGTGCCGGACGGGATGCTGGCGGATCGCCAGCGGCAAGAAAAGCAAAAGTACGACGGCGGCGGGCAGCGCCCAGAACCACAGCGCCGAGGTCCAGTGCCCGGCCGCCGTGAAGACGGGGTAGGTGAAACCGGCGCCAAGGGCGGCAGACGCGCAAATCGCCGTCGTATACAGCCCACCCATGAGCCCGAGCCGACGCGGGAAATCGCGCTTGACCACGCCGGGAAGCAGCACGTTGCATAGCGCGATCGCCGCGCCGCACGCCGCGGTACCGGCAAGGAGGGCCGGTAAGTGCCCGGCGCCGGCGAGGTCCACCGGACGCAGCAAAAGCCCCGCTGTCAGCACTGCCATTGCGCCGAGCAATACCCTCTCGGCACCGAATCGGCGGGCCAGGATCGGCGCCAGCGGCGCGAAGACACCCAACAAGGTCACCGGCACAGTGGTGAGGACCACCACCGCCCAGCCCGGCAGCCCGGCGTCGGCGGTGACTTCCGGAAGGACTGCCGAAAAACTCGAAAAAACCGTCCGCAGATTCAGGCCGATGAGCACCAGGCAGATCCCCAGGAAGACGAGTCCGCCGCGCGTCTTGACCTGCGTGGGCTCGGCGGCGGGAAGCTCGTCGATCTCGGCGTCGACGAGGATCTCGGGGACGCTGGGGTGCGGCTTGGTGTTCTTGGGGGAGCCTGAAGCGGGGGTCACCAACCCATTCTGGCAGTCGCGCCCATGCGGGGGCGCCTCATGACGGGAGCCTATCCAGGTTCTGCCGCGGGCGTTTGGTCCTGCAACGGTATTCTGGAGAAGATGAGTGAAACCCCAGATTCCCCTGAAATACCGCAGTCTTCGCGCCCCGTGACCCCGGGCAGCCAGGCCTCCTTCGGCACGTATGGCGGCCGGCCGGTCAGTTTCGTGCGCCGGGGGACGCGCCTTCAGGGCCGCCGCCAGGCAGCGTGGGAAGAGCACTCGGACCACTGGGCCATCCAGGTTCCGCGGCATGTGGCCAACACGTCAGTGCACCCGGACTACGTGTTCGACGCCGAAGCGGAGTTCGGGCGCAAGGCACCGCTGATTGTTGAAATCGGTTCGGGACTCGGGGATGCCGTGTGCCATGCAGCGGAGGAGAACCCGGACAAGGACTTCCTCGCAGTGGAGGTCTACACGCCGGGCCTGGCCAACACGATGATCAAGATCAACAGCCGCGGGCTCAGCAACGTCCGCGTGGTGGAAGCCAACGCCCCCGAGGTCCTGGCCACCATGCTGCCCGCGGGTTCAGTGAGCGAGCTCTGGGTCTTCTTCCCGGACCCGTGGCACAAATCCCGGCACCATAAACGCCGCCTTATCCAGCCCGCGTTCGCCGAACTCGCTGCGCGGTCCCTCAAGAAGGGTGGCCTGTGGCGGATCGCCACAGACTGGTCCAACTACGCCATCCACGTCCGCGAGGTCCTTGCCGGCTCCACTGAGTTTGAGAACGTGCACGACGGCGAGCGGACCGGCGCGGACAGCCCCCTCACCCAAGTGTGGGAATCCGGAGTCGAATCCATGGTGGGCGGGGCCCCCGTCAAGGAAGGACGGGCACCGGTCAGCACCGAGCACACCGGCCCCAACGAGGGAGTGGACCACGTGGGCGGATGGGCTCCGCGCTTTGATGGCCGCATCCGCACCAGCTTCGAAAACAAGGCCCACGAGGCGGGACGCATGATCTTCGACCTCAGCTATCGCAGGATCTAGCGGCAGATATTTGGTGGGGCAATGAAGGCGTCCAGTCTGTATAGCTCGTTGAACTTACTACTTGGTCCCGCACTTCAAGGTGGCGCCTTCCCAGGCGCTGGCTGATCCCACTGCCCTGGTCGGGAACGTCCCAGTACTACGGACGAACATCCTGAATGTCGATTCGCGAAGGTCCGCGCAAATGACCTCAGGAGATGTCTGGATCAAGGATGCTTGTCCCTGGTTAAAGCTGTTGAACGGACCTGCCACTCGCTGAAGCCCCCACCAAACCGTCTTATACAGACTTGTTGTCTGGGAGATGCTGATCATCAAGACATTGCACGTCGTCTTTGGGTGACCCCCAACAGTTCCATACGGAAAGATGCTCCCAGATGTCCGTTTATAAACGTTTCCAGTGTCGATGGTGCAACGCTGGCCGCTTGCACCGGCGATCGCCGACAGGCTGGCAGGAGCAGCGACTTCCTTCGAGATTTGGTTCTTGAGGGTCTCTTCCGTGAACGTTCCCAAGCTCTGCCCGACTTTAGCTACCTCGGCCCAAGTCAGGTCGCCAGGTTTGGGTGCCGCGACCTTTGGATCATATGCCGGAGCATCGGCCGGGGTGTCTGGCGCCTTCGGCGGCTGTTCAATGGCCGTCGACGGCCCTGCCGCGAACAACGAGGCCAGCAACAGAGCTGACGTGGCAAGTACGGATATTTTCTTCATGACTCCCTTTGCTAATTGCTATTTGCTATGCGTAAAACGGTCGTAGAAGACCACCGGGCGTTATCAAAAGGTCAAGGCGCTCAAGTTTTCAGGTATTCTGTCAGCATGGCTGCGGTGTGGATCGTCCAACACGATAAAGAGGAATCATTTAATGCCGTGCTTGGCGTCTTCGCATCTCAAGACGAGGCGGAAGAGTTCGCCGAGGAAATCAAGCATGAGTACGCCAGAGGTGTCATTTACTCCCGCTATGAGATCGGATACCGCTACAACAGGGGACCTGGTCACGCGAGTTTCGGCCCAGGAGACCAGTAACTCCGCCAATCGTTGGCCCGGGCCCTGTCCACGGCCATGCCCGTCCTGGCGGCAGCGCCTAGCATGGTGGCGGCAACTGCACCGGTCATTCTTAAGGTTCTTGACTTTCGATTCACACTGTCCTCCGGCGAGTGTTATCGGGAGGAGCGTCCATTGAAGCAAATGCTTAACGATTAAATTATGCAGAAAAGGCAAATTAAGCAAAACCTTTTATTAAACAGGTCGGAGGACTTTATCGCGGAATTCTAGAATCGGTACTCGGTTATTTCGACCTCTAGATTTTTCCCGATACTCAATCCCCAATCCAAACACTACTCAATTTGTTGTTTTCGAGCACTCAATTTTGCATATCGACTACTCAAGCAAGAGCAAAACCCTTGACACTGCGTGATGGAAGTACGCTAACGGTGCCTCGCCGAACCCAGCGCGAAACACTGAACGCCATCCAGCCAAGTCCGGGGAGCCCCGGCTGGAAAAGGCCGCATCTTTGCGCACCGCACAGGCACCGGATATCATGTGAGACGTGTCACCGAAAGGCGGCATGTGCTTATGATCTGCGGCGGGAGAGCCCTGCCGGTACGTTTCAGCAGGCGCCGTAGGAGCAAATCCTCCCCAGGAATCTCTCAGGCCCATGTACCGCCGCGGCAAGGCAACTCTGGAAAGCAGCCCGGGCAACCGGGCTCACCGACGGTGCAAGCGTCCAGCCGCGAGGCGGGACGCGGAAACTCTCAGGTCCAATACAGAGCGGGGAGGAACCGAATCATCGTGGTGCGTCCGCGCCACCTGAATTATGGAGTTCCTCATGACCCTGGCACCTGAAGGCCGTAAGCTGCTGCGCGTTGAACAGCGCAATAAAGCCGTCCCGGTCGAACGCAAGCCCGAGTGGATCAAAGCCAAGGTCCAGATGGGCCCTGAATTCGTGGGCCTGAAGAACCTCGTGAAAAAAGAAGGC
>NZ_JBFRHB010000083.1:0-3426 GCF_052115645.1 Arthrobacter sp. 2MCAF14
CGAATGTCAGCCTGACACTGCAGTCGGAAAAACGACTCGCCCGCACAACACCACAACCGGCCGGTACACGATGAGCGGCCTCCGGAACAAAACCCAGGAGCCGCTCATCCATGCACTCTTGACAACCAGACCTACATATCAGTGCGTGAGACTGGACAGTTCAACATCAAGTACAACTACGATGAGAAGCCGTCCTGCGACTTTGAGCCCCAGCCGGAGAATTACTTGCTGGACCTGGAGCGTTACCCTCGCCCTGCAGATGAGATTCCTGCCTGGTACCCGAAGCCTGATGACTACCCAAACTGGCATGAGGAGCTAAAGCATTAGGCGGCGTTGCGACGACTTTTATTGGCTTGTTTACCGACAAGGGCGCTAGCTTGGAGGCATGCCTACAGTGCCCCTGTATGAATTGGCTGTCGCCGACGCGCGCTGGCGAGAGCCAGGGGAGCGCTTATTCCTCGAGGCCATCACCTCTTATACCTACCCCGACATGACGAACCACTACGCTCGAAATGAGTGCATCCAGATAGTATCTATGTTTTATAAAACGGACGGCGTCGTGGAAGTTGAGACAAATGACAAGTCACGGCCAAAAGTATCTGTCGTTCACTACAGGGATGTCGATGTCTCCGCTCATTGGGAACCGATCCCGGCATTCGGCAACTGGGAATCTTTGGGACGATTCGACGCCCGCTTGCAGCCCCTGAGCTAGTCCCTGTTCGACGCCGGCCCGGTTGCGTGAACCTTAAGTCGTCAAGACCCTCGCCCGCCTCGGCACGAGCTTCCGCCCGGATCCGCGCCATGACGCGAGTCAGCAAAAAAATCCGCGATCGGTGAGGGCCCCGACTCCGATTTGCACCGGCGCAAACCATGCAACTCCGCCCAATACATCCTTCCCTTCGGAATCACACCTCTCGGGGTCGATGGACCGCACCCTCGCGTAGCTGTTGAGTGTATGCAACAGTGGGTTCAGCATGCCTCCATCACTTTGCCAACCGATTACGGTTTACTATTGTGGGCATCGCCGTCCGGCGGATTGTGGTCACTTGCGGGCCCATCGCCGACCAGCCACCGACAATACAGGGGGATAGTCCTTGGTAACTATGGCCGATGTTGCGCGGGTAGCCCGCGTTTCCAGGAGCACTGTGTCCTATGCCCTCAGTGGTGTTCGGCCGATTGCACCCGAAACGCGCGAGCGCATCCTGAAGGCCATGTCCGACCTTGGCTATACGCCGAACCTGCTCGCCCAGGGTTTGGCCGGCAAGCGGACCGGCATCCTCTCCTTGATTTTCCCGGTCGGGGAGCAAGGCATGAACACCACGGAATTCGAATACGTCCAAGGTGCTGCCGAACAAGCGCGTGTCGACGGATACCATCTTCTTCTGTGGCCAATGGACCCCGACGACCTGGGCGAGATGCAGCGGATCGTGGCCCAAGGCCTGGTGGATGGAATCCTCCTGATGGAAGTCAGGTCATTTGATGAACGGATTCCGGTCCTGCTCGAAACGGGTGTTCCATTCGTCACCATCGGACGGCCAGCGGATGCCGCTGGCCTGACATTCGTCGACGCGGATTTCGAAGCCATGGGCGAGCTGGCAGTGTCGCACCTCGCCAGCCTGGGACACACAGAAATCGGCCTCGTGACCCATTCGCGGGAGTCCCTGGACACCGGCTACGGTCCGATGGTCCGATCCTGGGATGCCGTGGCGGCTGCCGCGTCGCGGCACGGCATCACTGCTCGGCTGTTCCCAACCGCGAGCTCATTTGCCGGTGGTCGCGAGGTGTTCGGACAGATCCTGGAAGGATCCCCGGAAACCACCGGACTCGTGATGATCAACGAAGCGGCTACTGCAGGCCTTCTGGGTGCGGCGGCGGCCCACGGTTGGCGAGTCCCTGAGTCTCTCTCCATTGTCGCGATCAACACCAGCGCCGGCTCTGCGGAGCGCTTCATGCCCGCCCTGACGACGGCGTCCGCCGAACCCAGCGTCATGGGGCGTGAGGCTGCACAATTCCTTGCCCGGCGCCTCAGGAGCGAGGGCGCAGAAGCCCTGCAATGGCTCGCCGAACCGGTGCTGACGTTGCGCGGAAGCACCGCCGTGGCACGTGCCACCCAGCCGTAGAATCACCTCGCCGTTCGGGTGTAATCCGCCAATCCGAGGCAATCATTACGCGGTCCGATCACACACGATTGTGACATTTGACACACCGTTGCGCCGCCAACTACTGTCGAGCCATCGACCCGCGTCGACAAGGCGCGTCGACGAACGGCGATGAGATTCCTCCTATACAACATGGCGGATGGTCACCGATCAGAGTTCCCGGAGACTAAGGAAGTAAGTCGTGCTTGGAATCATTCGGTACCAGTCCTGCGTGTTGAAGATGCGGCCGATATTACGACCCGGAATAGTGCAAGGACGGAACCTGGGGACCGCCGCCTGCTTCTGAGTTCCGGGACCGGGCGCAGGAGGGGCCAATGATGCCCATCCAAAGCATGTAAGCGCTTGCCCTGTGCCGGTTGTGCCCGCAGAGGCCTCCCCACCCAGCCCCGCGGTGGTCCCACCCCTAGCCAACATCTCCCCAATCATCACAACAACCTCTTGGAGGTAACCCGCATGGAAACGTCGACCAAACCGGCCCAGTCCGCGTTCGAAGGTGGCCGGAAGTGAAAGCGATTCGACGGTTCACTGTACGAACGGTTCTGCCGGAAGCAATCGCCCCGCTGGCTCGACTCGCGAAGAACCTGCGCTGGTCCTGGCATTTGCCGACACGTGAACTGTTTTCGGCACTGAACGCCGAGGCCTGGGAACATAGCGAGCATGACCCCATGACCTTCCTGGGCCTGGTCAGTCGCGAGGAACTGCAGGAGCTCGCGGCGGATGGCGCCGTCGTCGAGCGCGTTCAGCAGGCGGCGGCGGACCTGGACCGGTATCTGAGCGAGCCGCGCTGGTACCAGGGGCTGGGTCCGGATGCTCCGGCTTGCATCGCGTATTTCTCGCCTGAGTTCGGCATCACCGAGGTACTTCCGCAGTATTCCGGCGGCCTGGGGATCCTGGCCGGTGACCACCTTAAGGCTGCTTCGGACCTGGGCGTCCCGCTGATCGGCGTCGGACTGCTGTACCAGGCGGGCTATTTCAAGCAGTCCCTTTCCCGGGACGCCTGGCAGCAGGAGACTTACCCGGTCCTGGACCCGGACGGTCTGCCCCTGACAATGCTTCGTGAGCAAGACGGTTCGCCGGCTCTAGTCACGCTTCCACTGCCGGGTGACCGGACGCTGCGGGCGCACATCTGGCGGGCCGACGTCGGGCGCGTGCCGCTGTTGCTGCTGGATTCGAACGTTCCGGCCAACGACGACGCCGCGCGCGGGATCACGGACCGCCTCTACGGCGGCGGAGGTGACCACCGCCTGCAGCAGGAACTGCTGCTGGG
>NZ_JBFRHB010000084.1:0-3670 GCF_052115645.1 Arthrobacter sp. 2MCAF14
GCGATGGTCGCTGAGCGCAGGGGCCGGAGTTGTTTGATGACGTTTGCCACCGCGAGCCCTGTCCTGTTCTGGACGGTCCTGGAGACGGCCAGCGCGGTGAAGACGATGGTCAGGTGTGCTTCGATCGCGTCGCGGGTGCGGTGGAACATGGGTCTGGCGCGCAGGTCTGTCTTGCTCATYCGGAAGGACTGCTCCACGTGCCACAGCTCGTGGTATGAGCCGATCACCTCTCCTGCGGCCATGACCGTCGCGGGGATGTTCGTGACGTAGCCCTTGAGGCCTGCCAGCTGCCTTGCGCGTGTCAGTGACGCTTCATCGAGGCTGGGTTTCCCGCCGGCGGTCTTGACGAAGCGCGGGGTCCGGGCCGCCTTCTGTCCCTCGATGACCTCGCGGGCCCGGTTCTCCTGGGCCGTGAGGGTCATGGCGTCGCGGACCGCTCTCTTTCGGGAGTAAGCCCACACGGCCCGCCATGAGCCCGGGTGCGTGGCGGGATCCCAGACGGGTTCGGCGCGCAGGTCCGGGTTGTTCTCGTTCCGGTGCCCGGTCCTGGGAGTGATGGTGTCGATCAGCTGCCCGTCGGTGAACGCGTCGCCGTTCCAACGGAAGTGCGACGCCAGGTCGGTCGGGGCCTTGGTCATCCGGGAGCCGACGATGAACCGCAGGCCCGCCTCGTCCAGCTCGCGCAGGTTGSMSGCCGAGAGCATGCCCGCGTCGGCGACGACGACCATGTCGGCCAGGTTGTGCCGGGCCTGGAACTGCTTGATGATCGGGATGATGGTCGCGGTCGTCGGGTAGCCCCGGCCCGTTACCGGGCCGGGGCCCCCTCAGAACCGGACGTGCGACTTTCATCGCATCCGGCTCAAGCAAGTCCCTGCGGGCGTCGAGGGTAGGGAGGCGCTGGTGCTGGTGTGTCGCGTGGCAGGTGGCGCCTACGCCGCTGATCCCAGTAGAGGGTCAGGGCAGGGTCGTCCGGAGACGCGTCGGCCTTGACCATCTGGTGGCGGCGGATCGGCGTCCACGACAGTTTCCGCAGGTAGGCGCCGGTCTCCCGGTCGCCGAAGATCCAGCGGTCTTGTCTGGTCGGATTGAACCGCCCGAAGTAGCGGTCCACGATCCACTGGCCGGTCTTCGTGTTGTGTTGGCGTCTGCCCCACTTGAACATCGTCCACCACAGGGTGGAATCGATGTCCATGAAGACCTTCTTGGACACAACCGTCCGGTAGTAGCCCGCCCACCCCCGCAGGATCGGGTTGAGCCTGCTGATCACGGCCAAGGCGTTCGCGCCATGAAGGCCGCGCACCTCCGCGCGCAGCCGGGTGCGGAACCGCTTGACCGCGGCCTTCGACGGCTTGATCAGCAGTTTCCCCGGGCTGCGGTAATGGCGGACGTTGAACCCGAGGAAGTCGAACCCCTCGGACAAGTGCACGATCCGCGTCTTGTCCTCGTTGAACGACAGCCCCCGGGGCGCCAGCCACGCGGCGAGGCGTTCCTTGACCTGCTCGGCCTCTTGCCGTGAATGGCAGAGCGCCACGAGGTCGTCGGCGTACCTGATCACCACCGGTGTCCCGGGCATCGACCAACCGCGCGTCGAGCGCCAGGGCTTGTACCGAACTCCAGCAGCGGTCTCCATCCCGTGCAGGGCGACGTTCATCAGCAGCGGGCTGATGACCCCGCCTTGCGGCGTGCCCTCGCTGGTCGGGGCGTACTGCCGGTCCTCGATCACTCCGGCCCTCAGCCACCGGGCCACCTGCTCCTTGGCAGGGAACCCGTGCAGGTGGTCGAGCAGCCGATCATGGTCGATCCGGTCGAACGCCGCAGTCAGGTCCGCGTCGAGGACCCACGCCCGAGTCGGGCTCTTGCCCTTGCAGACGGTGAAGATGGCCTCGATCGCGTCATGACATCCCCGGCCGGGCCGGAAGCCGTAGCTTCGCGGCTCGAACCGAGCCTCCCACTCGGGCTCCAGTGCGTTGAGCACCACGGCCTGGGACGCACGGTCGGCGATCACGGGGATGCCGAGCGGGCGCCGCTTGCCGTTCGCCTTCGGGATGTAGATCCGGCGGACCGGCAGGGCCGGTGGCCTGTGGCCGCGCTGTTGGACCCGTCGGGCAAGATCTGCCCGTTCTGGTCCCGACAATGCGGTCAGGCCGTCGATCCCCGCGGTCCTCCGCCCCTGATTGACCTGCGCAACCCGGCGCGTCGCGACCAGCGCGTTCGCCCGGGACCGCAGCATCAACCGTTGCAGACTCCTCACCTTGCGGTGGTCGCCTGCCCTTGTCGCCGTGAAGATGCGCTGCCGCAGTCGCCGTACCTCCGCCTCGGCGCGGGTCCAGTCGATCTGGTCCCAGTCCTCGGGAAAGTCCCGCGGTCCGTTCGCCGCCATTGTGGCGGCGTCCAACGTCCCCGCGGATGCTGACGTCACGATCATCGTCTCCTTCACGAACTCACCTGACCCGCGTGGGCTCCCTCTCGGGCCGAGCACACAGCTCGTATCCGGCCGGTTCGACGCCACCACGGCCTGGAGGCGGCCGTCGCTGGTGGAGTCCTTCCCGTCGCCTTTCGGCGCACCGGCATTCGCTTCTCGGGTCATCCTGTTCCCGGCTGGGAATTGCGCCTTCCTCACGGTCGGCCTACCAGCCAATGGGCTGGACCCAGACGGGGTTTCCACGTTCCACATGCGTAAGACACGAACGGAGTGGGCGCCCTCTATACCCCGGGGACGATGGTGCTCACCCGGCCGCTTGCCAATCAGCGGCCGGCATCCGCCGCATTCCAACGGCACGTCCCTGACCTCGGCCCGGTACTGCATCCCTTCGATCCGGACCTTCAACATGACGAGGCATCTACCAAGGGTTCACGCGTGTTCGCCCGCCCGTCCTTCTCCTCACCCGTGGCCCTCGGAAGGAACGAGGACCCTTCGGCTTGAACCTTGGGCTCCGCACCCCGCAGTTACCCACGACGCACGCCAAGGAGGAGACCGGCCACCGAGCACGAACCGGGAATCACGTCACCATCAGGTCCTCCATCACCGTGATCCACTTACAACATGCGACCTCGTGTCGCACTCGGCCTTGTTGCCTTCGAAGCAGCCGATCTCCAGAGGGAACCCGGCCCGGTCCACGAGCAGGCCGACGACGACCTGCGGGTCGACGCGGCGTTCCTTGGAGTAGCCGACCTTGCGCAACTCGTCTTCCTTCTCGGCTTCGAAGTAGAGCGTGGTGACGTCGTAGAGCACCAGGGAGACGTCCCCGCTGGTGCGGGCGTGCTGGAAGCACCAGGTCGCGATCCGGTCCCGGTACTTGCCCGCAGCGGCCCGGCCGAGGGTGCGTTTCATCGTCGCGTAGCTGGCCGGGGACCGGCCCAGGTCCCGCACGCCGAGCTCGGCTTCCGTATGTGCCGAGCCGACGTGCTCCAGGATCCGCTGACGACCGCGCACATACTCGGCGATCTGCACCGCCGTCGCCCCGGAAGCTGTCCGAACCCGCCTGATGAACACCACACCGGAGACACTAGAACAAATCCTGTTAGACGATATGAAGTGGAACGGGTCACCTGCCCGTCCGGGGCAGTCCATTATCGCCGGGCGGTCCTGCGGCGCCGGCGTGAGCTGATTTGGTTGCCCTGACGCGGGGATCGGCGCTGAAGGACCTGTTCCCGGCGGTGATGTCCTTTA
>NZ_JBFRHB010000085.1:0-3290 GCF_052115645.1 Arthrobacter sp. 2MCAF14
TCGCCCTCGACATCTACACCGAAGACGGCGCGACTGTAAAGTGTGACCCGGCAACGCAGGTCGGTCTCCAGGAGACGGCGCGGCTCGTCGAGTGCTTGGGCCGCCGTATCGTATCCGGGGTAGGAGACGTGCGCGGACTTGGGCAAGTACAGAATGTCAACCGCCCGCTGTTCATGTACCGGGCGCTGTTCAAGATGGTCGCGCCGCACATTGACATCCCCGGTGTCGACGATGTGCGCGGTGCCTTCGCCTCCCTCAACGCGCTTTCGGATCCGCCGTGGATCGAGTCCAATGAGGTGTCGGACGCGGTCGTGTGGTTGTCATCGGATCACGCCAAGTTCATCACCTGCGTCGCGCTACCTGTCGACGCCGGCAACACCGTCAAGAAAGGCAACTGATCCATATGATCGAGCACGATTCCTTCTTTATCGACGGCGCCTGGCGCGCCGCAAAGTCCGACCGTAGCTTCGACGTGATCTCGCCACGCTCAGAAGAGCTCGTCGGGCGTGTCCCTGCGGCCTCCCGGGAAGACATCGACGAGGCGGTCGCGGCAGCGCGCCGGGCCTTTGACGACGGCCCGTGGCCCCGGATGAGTCCTGCCGAGCGCGCGGACTACCTCACTCGCATCGCCACTGGCATCGAGAAGCGTCAACATGAACTGGCGCCCCTGATCTCCGAAGAGCTGGGTTGTTCCATGCTCCTCTCGCAGTACTACATGACGGTAGCGCCCGTGATGAGCTTTAACTACTACGCTGAGGTCGGGCGAACGTTGGAGCTCGAGGAAGTCCGGATCAGTGATCTCACGAGCTTTACCGGGGGATCAGCAGGTGGCCCCACGGTCCCGATGGCCGGCAACAGCCTCGTCGTGCGTGAGCCCGTTGGCGTGGTGGCGTCGTTCCCCGCCTACAACTTCGCCGTTCCGGCGATCGGACAGAAGCTGGGGCCAGCACTGATCGCGGGCTGCACAGTGGTGATAAAGGTCCCTGAGCCCACCCCGCTTGCCACGTTCGTCTATGGGGAGATCTTCGAGGAAGCAGGTCTGCCGCCCGGCGTCGTGAACATCGTTGCGGCCGAGCCGGCCGAGGCGGCGTACTTGGTCGAGCACCCCGGCGTCGACATGGTCAGCTTCACCGGATCCGATGCGGTCGGCGCCAAGATCGCGGCAGCCTGTGGTGCCCTGGTGCGGCCGGTCCTGCTGGAGCTCGGCGGCAAGTCTGCAGCAATCGTTCTGGACGACGCACGGCTGGAGGACGTCGTACCCGCGCTGGTCGGTGGCAGCGTCGGCGCCAACTCGGGACAGCACTGTGTTGCGCGGACCCGGTTCATCGTGCCAGCCGAGCAGTACAACGCATACGCCGAGGCGCTCGCGCAGGCGTTCTCGTCCCTCAAGGTCGGTGACCCTATGGATCCGGACACGGTGGTCGGCCCGCTCGTAACCTCCAGGCAGCGTGATCGCGTCGAGTCCTTCGTCGAGGAGGCCCGTCGTGAAGGAGCCACCGTGGCTGCAGGCGGCCGTCGCCCCGCCGACATGTCCGTAGGTTGGTACTACGAGCCCACGCTGATCACCAACGCTCACAACGACATGAAAATCGCCCGCGAAGAGGTCTTCGGCCCCGTCGCCGTCCTCATCCCGCACGACGGCGAAGAGGACGCCATCCGCATTGCGAACGAGAGCCCCTACGGCCTCGCGGGGTCGGTGTTTACCGCCGACGACGCCCACGGCTTCGAGGTGGCACGGCGCATCCGGACAGGGACCTTCTCGGTTAACACCGTCACCGCCGATCTGGGTTCTCCCTTCGGTGGGTACGGCAAGTCAGGGATAGGACGCGAACACGGCCCGACGGCCGTGGACGAGTACCTCCACAGCCGCACGATCTCGATGGACCCTGGCAAGCAGCTGCCGGACGCGGTGACAAATGGGGTGCGCCGCGGTGACGGACCGGGAAGCCCCGAAGTGTAACCACAGCCGTCCGGAACAAGACGAAATCGGGGAGGCAGAGTGGTAGAACCAACCCTAGCCACCCGAAGCCCCGTCCGCCCTCAGCCAATACTTCACAGATCAAGTCAATTCCGCCTCAGCGGGCCAATCGAAAGGGCCACCCGTGGCAATCTTTTTTAAAGCAGCAAACCTGAGCGTCTCTCCGGCTGCCGCCTGGGACATTGTCGATCGCTTCATGCGGGCCGACATCCGCGTGTTCAGCTTCATAAAGGAGAATCGCATCGAAGGTCCTGTGCGAACCGTGGTCTCCGACGTCGCGGGAGGCCTCGAGCAGCCGGAACTGAACATCACGATCGATCCTGAGCACATGTACGCTTCTTACACCGTGCTCGAATCGCCGTTCTGGAAAGCCACCTATCACCACGGGTCCATGCGGGTCTTCGACACCGGTGACGGTCGCTGCCGGTTCGAGTGGATCACTGACGTCGCTCCGGATTCGTGGGCGGCGGAACTCGGCGATGAGTACATGGATGTGCTGTGGTCTGATCTGGTCAAGGTCGTGGAGACCGGTCAGGAGGCACCGCAGCCCGAGGTTGCCGGCGCCTAGAAGTACCGTCCCGGCACGCTGGTGACACGGGGTGGGAATTGACGCAATAAAGAGGACCTCCGGGTGTTGTGTGGAGCTTGTCGACAGCAGCACAGCTACCAGGAGGTCCTCGTGTCCCACTCTAATGCGATCCATGCCCCTGCCGGGCGCTTAAAGCTCGCCCAATGCGTGGTGAATCGTCTCCACGATCCACCGGATCCTCCAACGCTACCACTGCCCACCGCTGCGCTTCACGAACCCTGCAATCGGGACGAGGATCCCGGCAGGAACGCGCCCGCCGCCATGAGTACGCCTGGCCCAGTGAAATGAACCACGTGGACATGAAGAAACTAGACCGGATCCCGGACGACGGAGGCCACCGTAGCCAGGGAAGAGTCACCGGTGATGCGAACAACCGTGCCAGAAATCTCGCTGAAGCAGCCCGTGAAACTGGGGCCTGTTCCGTGGTTTCACCTTCAGCACGCTGTCGGTGACCGCTCCCGCTACGTCTACTCCGAGATCCTGCCTGACGAGGCCAAAGAAACTGCCGCATCCTTCATACGCAACCCGATCGCCGCGTTCTCAGTCAAAGGGGTGAAGATCCAGCAGGTGCTCACCGATAACGGCTCATGCTACAGGTCCAAAGCCTTCGCCCGGATCCTGGCCGAAGCCGGTATCCGGCACAAACGCACCAGACCCTACCGGCCAGAGACGAACGGAAAAGTCCGTGAAGACTTATGGTGGTGCTGCGTTGGGTCCAGCCTG
>NZ_JBFRHB010000086.1:0-2811 GCF_052115645.1 Arthrobacter sp. 2MCAF14
ACCGTCACTCCGCCGGTGATCCGGCGCAACATCCTCGAATCCCCGGCCTGGTACACGGCCTACACGCCGTACCAGCCGGAAATTTCCCAGGGCCGCCTCGAAGCCCTGCTGAATTTCCAGACCATGGTCCAGGACCTCGTGGGGCTGCCCATCGCCAATGCCTCCCTGCTGGACGAAGCCACGGCCGTCGCCGAAGCGGTCCTCATGATGCGCCGGGCCAACAAGAACAAGACGGCCCACGACGGCAAGACGGTCCTCGACGCCGACTGCCTGCCGCAGACCATCGCCATCGTGAAGGGCCGCGCCGAGGCGCTGGGCTTCGAGGTGGAGATCGCGGACCTGTCCCAGGGCCTGCCCGACGGCGAGATCAACGGCATCGTGCTGCAGCAGCCGGGCGTTTCGGGCCGGGTGTTCGACCACTCCGCCGTGATTGCCGCCGCCAAGGAACGCGGTGCCCTCGTCGCCGTGGCCGCGGACCTTCTCGCCCTTACCCTGATCACGCCTCCGGGCGAGCAGGGTGCCGACATCGCTGTCGGCTCCACCCAGCGCTTCGGGGTTCCGCTGTTCTTCGGCGGCCCGCACGCCGCGTACATGGCGGTCCAGAAGGGCCTTGAGCGCTCCATGCCGGGCCGCTTGGTGGGCGTTTCCAAGGACGACGCCGGCACTCCCGCCTACCGCCTGGCGCTGCAGACCCGCGAGCAGCACATCCGCCGCGAGAAGGCGACGTCCAACATCTGCACCGCGCAGGCRTTGTTGGCGATCGTTTCCTCGATGTACGCGGTGTACCACGGCCCCGATGGCCTGAAGGCGATCGCCGAGACCGCCCACAACCACGCCCGGACCCTGGCTGCGTCCTTGAAGGCCGCGGGCCTTGAGGTTCTGCACGGCAGCTTCTTCGACACCGTCACCGTCCGCGTCCCGGGCAAGGCTGCCGAAATCGTTGCAACCGCCGAGGCCAAGGGCATCAACCTGCGGATCATCGACGCCGACACTGTCGGCGTCTCCGTTGATGAAACGACAACAAATGAAATCGTCGGCGGCGTCCTTGATGCTTTTGGTGTCGTCGCCGCCTTCGGTGCCACTGTGTCCGGTGACGGCGAGGGCTTCGCCCTGGAGGACGCCGTCGAGCGAACTTCGGACTACCTTCAGCACCCGGTGTTCAACACSCACCGTTCCGAGACCCAGCTGCTGCGCTACATCCGCAAGCTTTCGGACCGTGACCTGGCGCTGGACCGCACCATGATCCCGYTGGGTTCGTGCACCATGAAGTTGAACGCCACCGCCGAGATGGAGGCCATCTCCTGGCCGGAATTCGCCTCGATCCACCCGTTCGCCCCGGATTCCCAGACCGAGGGCTGGCGCGAACTGATCGAAGATTTGGAAGCTGACCTGACCGAGATCACCGGTTACGACCAGGTCTCCATCCAGCCCAACGCCGGTTCCCAGGGCGAACTCGCGGGTCTGCTGGCCATCCGCGGCTACCACCACTCCCGCGGCGAYSYCCAGCGCAACGTCTGCCTCATCCCGGCTTCCGCCCACGGCACCAACGCCGCCTCGGCAGTGCTGGCCGGCATGAAGGTGGTCGTGGTGGCCACGGCTGCCGACGGCACGATCGACCACGCGGACCTGCAGGCCAAGATCGASGCSAACAAGGACGTCCTCTCGGCCATCATGATCACCTACCCCTCCACGCACGGCGTGTACGACGCCGACGTGCGCGAAATCTGCGACTCGGTGCATGCAGCCGGCGGCCAGGTGTAYGTKGACGGCGCSAACCTGAACGCGCTSGTGGGCCTGGCCCAGCCGGGCAAGTTCGGCGGCGACGTGTCCCACCTGAACCTGCACAAGACCTTCTGCATCCCGCACGGCGGCGGCGGACCGGGCGTGGGCCCGGTCGCTGCCAAGGCACACCTGGCACCCTTCATGCCCGGCGATGCCAACAAGGCAGCCCATGAAGACGGCGCTTCTTTGCCAGGGACTGGCGTGGCCATCTCCGCATCGCGTTACGGCTCCGCGGGTGTGTTGCCGATTTCCTGGGCCTACGTGAAGCTCATGGGCGGCGAAGGCCTCACCGAGGCCACSAAGTCCGCGCTGCTTGCCGCGAACTACATCGCCTCGCGCCTCAACGAGTACTTCCCCGTTCTCTACACCGGTGAAGGCGGACTCGTGGCCCACGAGTGCATCCTGGACCTGCGCGAACTGACGGCCAGGACCGGCGTCACCGCGGAGGACGTGGCCAAGCGACTGATCGACTACGGCTTCCACGCCCCGACCCTGGCGTTCCCGGTGGCGGGCACCCTGATGGTGGAGCCCACCGARTCCGAGGACCTCGGGGAGATCGACCGCTTCATCGAAGCCATGATCACSATCCGCAAGGAAATCGACCAGGTCGCCCACGGCGACTTCACGGTGGAGAACAGCCCGCTGCGCCACGCACCGCACACCGCGGCCGCCGTCGTCTCCTCGGACTGGAACCGCGAGTACTCCCGCGAGCAGGCCGTCTTCCCTGTCCACCACCTCAAGCAGGACAAGTACTTCCCGCCCGTGGGCCGCATCGACGGCGCCGCGGGCGACCGTAACCTGGTCTGCTCCTGCCCTCCGATCGAAGCCTTCGAGAACTAAAGGACTCCTCACGATGACTGAGAACTACACGGCTCTCTATGAGCAGCACAAGAAGCTCGGCGCTTCCTTCACCGATTTCGGTGGCTGGCAGATGCCCCTGAAGTACTCCTCCGAACTGGCCGAGCACCACGCCGTCCGCCAGTCCGCAGGCCTGTTCGACCTCTCCCACATGGGCGAAGTCTGGGTCAC
>NZ_JBFRHB010000087.1:0-2744 GCF_052115645.1 Arthrobacter sp. 2MCAF14
TTCTTGAGCCGGTGCATGACCTCGTTGCTTCCCCTGCCGAAGTAGTCGTGCAGTGTCCGGTACTCGCGGAACAGCTCTTCGTAGGCGGCGACGTTTTCCGGGATCGGCGTGTAGGCGGCCCCGGGTTCGGATCCCATGGCGGCCGCGGCCGCCCGGATATCCGGGTACTCCCCGGCAGCGACGGCGGCATGGATCGCCGAACCCAGCGCAGGCCCCTGGGCGGAGCCGATCGTGGAGAGCGGCAGCCCCGTGATGTCGGCATAGATCTGCATCAGCAACTTGTTCTTGAGGAGCCCTCCGGCCACAATGAACTCCTTAACCGGCACTCCCGAGTCGCGGAAGGCATCCACGATGGTGCGGGTGCCGAAGGCCGTGGCCTCCAGGAGCGCCCGGTAGATGTCCTCCGGGCGGGTTGCCAGCGTCTGGCCCACGACCACGCCGGACAGCTCGTGATCCACCAGGACGGACCGGTTGCCCGAGTGCCAGTCCAGCGCGATGAGCCCGTGTTCGCCGATCCCTTGACGGGAGGCGAGTTCGGTGAGGTATTCGTGGATGCCCAGGCCTGCCGCCTCGGCGGCTTCGTGGTATTCGGGCGGGACGCCGTACCGGGTGAACCAGCCGAAGATGTCACCGACCCCGGACTGGCCGGCTTCGTAACCCCAGAGCCCGTCCACGATCCCGCCGTCGACCACTCCGCACATGCCCGGCACTTCGTGCAGCTCGGAGCCGTTCATGACGTGGCACGTGGAGGTGCCCATGATCGCGACGAGCTGTCCCGGTTCCACGGCCCGGGCCGCTGGCGCGGTGACGTGCGCGTCGACATTCCCGACGGCGACCGCGATGCCCTCACGCAGGCCGGTCCAGGCGGCAGCTTCGGCCGTCAGGTAACCGGCGGCATCCCCCAGCCGGCCAATCGTGCGTTCGAGCTTGGTGGACACGAAGTCTTTGAAGCCAGGGTTCAATGCCGCAAGGAAGTCTTCAGACGGATATTTGCCGTCCTGGTAGATGCCCTTGTACCCGGCGGTGCAAGCATTACGCACATAGCTTCCGCAGAGCTGCCAGACGATCCAATCCGCGGCCTCGACCCAGTGGTCCATCGCCGCATACGCTTCCGGGTCCTCCTCCAGCAACTGGAGGCCCTTGGCCAACTCCCACTCAGAGGAAATGAGCCCACCATAGCGCGGCAGCCACGCCTCGCCGATCTCGGCGGCCAGGGCGTTGATGCGGTCCGCCTGCCCCTGGGCCGCGTGGTGCCGCCACAACTTCACATACGCATGCGGCCGGTCGGCGAAGCCGTCCAGCTCGCTCAGCGGAGTACCATCAGCCTTCACCGGCACCATGGTGCACGCCGTGAAGTCGGTGGCGATCCCGACGACGGCGGCCGGATCGATCCCGGCGTCGCGCACCGCGGCTGGAACCGCATGACGCAACACCTCCCGGTAGTCCTGGGGCACCTGCAGCGCCCACTCCCCCGGAAGCCGGACCGCTGTGCCATCAGGTCCATCCGCCAGATCGGCCGGCAGGGCCTCGGTGATGACCGCGTGCGGATAGTCGAACACCCCGCTTCCCAGTTCCTTGCCGTCCCTGACCCGCACCACGACGGCCCTGCCGGAAAGCGTGCCGTAGTCCACGCCGATGACGTAATGTTCCTTGCCGTCCGCTGTGACGCCCATGAAAATCCTCCAATAGCCAGTCCGCAGCCTTGCGGACTCGTCCAATTGTGAGCGCTAACAATCCACACGTCAAGATGTGGTGATCCACGGCCGGCCCGCCCAAGGGAACAGAAGCAGTCAGACGGGGGCGGAAGTGCTTCGGCGCACTACCAACTCAGGCTCCACCACGGTGGTGCCGACGCTTTGCCCGTCCTCGATGCCGCCCAGCATGAGGTCCATGCAGCGCCGCCCGAGTTCTTCGAAGTCCTGGCGCACCGTGGTCAGCGGCGGCGTGAAGTAGCCGGATTCGGGTTGGTCATCGAAACCCACCACCGAAACGTCCTCGGGCACGCGGACGCCCGCCTCGCTGAAGGCCCGCAACAGACCCAGGGCCATCTGGTCATTTCCCACAAAAAGCGCGGTGGCCGTCCTTTCATCGGCGAGTTTCCTGCCGATGTCGTAGCCGCTGCCGGCACTCCAGTCCCCCACTACCAGCAGATCATCCTCAAGGCCCGCGGCCCGCAACGCCGCGCTCCACCCTTCGGCCCTGGCCACTCCGTCGATCCAATCCTGCGGCCCGGCCACGTGTCCGATCCTGCGATGTCCTTGATCGAGCAGATGCCTGACGGCCAGTTCCGCGCCGCGCTTCTGGTCCACCATGGCTCCGCTGACGGAGGCGTCGCCCATTGATCCGACGGCCACCACGGGAACCCCCGCGTTCACTTCCGCCAACGCCAGCAGGGTCTCCGAATGCGGCACGATGACGACGATCCCATCCACGGACTGGTCCAGGAAATGCCGGACTGCATCAAGAATCGCCTCGCGATTGACCGTCCTCAAGGCTGCGATGCTGACGAAATAGCCGGCATCCCTCGCCGCCTGTTCGACGCCCAGTAAGGTGTTCGCCGGGCCGTATTGCGCCAGCTCACTCGCCAGGACGCCGATGGTCTGGGAGCGACGGGTCACGAGGCTCCGTGCAGCAGTGTTGCGCCGGTATCCCAGTTCGGTGATGGCCGCCTCGACACGCTCACGAGTGCCCTTGCTGACGTTGGGGTGGTCGTTGATCACCCGGGACACGGTCTGGTGCGAGAC
>NZ_JBFRHB010000088.1:0-2661 GCF_052115645.1 Arthrobacter sp. 2MCAF14
CCGATAACGGCTCATGCTACAGGTCCAAAGCCTTCGCCCGGATCCTGGCCGAAGCCGGTATCCGGCACAAACGCACCAGACCCTACCGGCCAGAGACGAACGGAAAAGTCCGTGAAGACTTATGGTGGTGCTGCGTTGGGTCCAGCCTGACCCCGGCCAAAGTCTGACCATGGTGTCCTTCGTTCGATTTGTCGACTGGACCTTGCGCAACACCGTAGAGTGCGCCGACCCGACGGATCTGGCCTGATAGCGCCTCTGTGTGTCAAGCCTCCAATGGTCGTGCAGGATCCGCCTGCAGAGGACATTGGAGAGGCGTCGTTTGAGTGCCCTGCGGACTTCGCGGGGTGTTTTTCCTTCGGCGGTTTTCTTCAGGTAGTGCTCCCGGCCTGGTCCGGGGTCACGGCTTTGGCAGACGGCCATGGTGTGCAGCACGGAATTGAGCTGCCGGTTGCCTCCGGTGTTGAGTCTGTGACGGTTTTGTTGGCCGCTGGAGGCGTCCAGGGGTGCTGTTCCGGTGTAGCTGGCGAAGTGTCAGGCGCTGGGGAACCTGGTGATGTCCCCGACATGGCCCAGGAGCTTTGCCGCGAGGACGACCCCGACTCCTGGGATTTCCTGCAGTGTCGTAGCGGACGCGGCCAGGGCGTCGCGGGTTTGTGCTTCGTCGTTTTTGATGCCGGCGTCGATGCGCCGCAGATCGGCCAGCAGTTCCCTGGCGAGTTCGCGTCTGAGCGCGTCGGTGGCTGTTGCCGGCCGGATGATACGCATCGCGGGGCAGCCTTTTCGGCGCTAAGGCCAGGCTCAACTTCTCCGGGTATCAGCTCGCGCAGGAGCCGGTGCAGGCGGCTGAGCAGCGCGCGTTCGTGGCCGAGGTCTTCGCGGCGTTCGGCCAGCAGGCGCAGAATTGTGCTCTGGTTTTCGGCCGCGACTGGGCGCAGACGCTCCTGCCGGAGTGCAGTGACGGCGACGGCGAACGCATCTGCCGAGTCGCTCTTACGGCCGCCGCCGGTGGAAAGAACCCTGACCTTCATGGCCAGTGTCGAGGGGACATCGACCACGGATTCCCCACCGGCCACCAGGATCTGGGCGATTCGGCGGCCCAGACCGTTGGCGCCCTCGATAGCGAATCTGCGTTCGGACCATTGCGCGGCCCAGCCCAGCAATTGCTTGGCCGTGCCTGCGTTGACCACGAAACGCCGCACCGCGAGCTGACAACCCGTGGGATCGATGGCTGAGGCGGTAATGGAGGATTTATGAGGGTCGATGCCGATAACGATCATGTCCGGGTTCCTTTCGCCAATGTCGGTGATGGATCACCCGTGGCGGGCACCCTGACTTGAAGTGTTTGCATGCCTCTGTCGAGCCACGCCCCGGGCGGGTGTCAGCGGCGCGGCACGCTATCAGTGAGCCAACCCGGACAACCGGGTGGCAAGGAGCTTGCGGACCTGTGCCGGCTGACACCCTGGACGCTACAAGACTGCAGATCCCGCAGCATCCCACCACCAATGGAACAAGTCAGGAGCTTGGACTAGAAGCCCCGTCACAGACCTGTCGCCCGCCCGGCCGGCTGGCTCGCCCTCATCCGTTCATTCATCCAGTACGGAAGGAACGTTTCCAGCATGACAATCCTGATCGAGGATGTCACGGTCATTGGTGGGGTCGACACCCACAAGCACACCTACTATGCCGCGGTGATCGATGGCCAAGGCCGGCTGCTCGGCCATCGGCAGTTCCCCGCCACCTCTCCCGGATACGCAGCATTGCACTCCTGGATGCGCGGCCATGGCACCTCGCCTCGATTGGGGTGGAGAGCACAGGATCATTCGGCGTCGCACTCTCGCGCGAACTGACCCGCCAACGCCAAATCTGATCGCCTTAGCCGAACAAATCGCTCGCGTCGTTCTGGGGAAATCTCCACACCATCCCGAAAAGCAATCAGGGACGATCGAGGTCATTTGAACCGTCCGCCTCACCCGGTCCATCGCCGTGAAAGCACGAACTCAAGCCTTCAACACCTTCGGCATCATGATCTGCTCTCCCTCAACGCTGCGCGACGGACTGGTCGACCTCACCAAAGGCACACTTGTGAACGGGTGCCTGCCACTCCGCCCCGAGACCGAGGATTCCATGTCACTAACAACCGACCCCAAACGGATGAATCTGGCAGGGACCAACCTTGCACAGCGCGACCTCGCGGGCCGTTGGAAGTCCTGGACGATGAGATCAAGCAGCTCAACGCTAAGATTGATGGGCACCGAAATTCCTGGACAGTTCCTGGTCACGGTCGGCGATAACACCGGCAGGATTCCGCAACGAGTCCGCGTTCGCGAAACTCTGTGGAGTCACACCGCAACCGGCCAGCAACGGACGGACAACCGGGTGGCACCGGCTCTCCCGCAGCGGCGATCACGCAGCAAACAGTGCGCTCTACATCATCGCTTTCGTCCGAATGCGCAGGCATGCACCCACCCGCGCCTAGGTCGAACGACGGCCCGCTGAGGGTCTCAGCAAATGCGAGATCATCCGATGCCTCAACCGTTACATCGCCAGGGAGATCTACGCCAACCTGCCCCAAACGACCGCTTGACAATATAGGAGCATCGAACGCTTCAACCGCATCCTGCTGGAAGAGTGAGCCTACGCCGCGGACCTTCGTCTCAGAAA
>NZ_JBFRHB010000089.1:0-2434 GCF_052115645.1 Arthrobacter sp. 2MCAF14
TTAGCCGTCGTTGCCGGCGGGGGTGGTGGTGGCGGTGTAGCCCTCGAGCTTGAGCGCGGCCTGGGCGTACTTCTGGGTGAAGGTGTCGGGGATGTTGACCTTGGAGGTGTCAACGCCGATGGTCTTTTCCTCGTCGAAGATCGTCTTGGGGCCGCCTGCGGGCATGAGGCCGTCCGGGAGGAACTGGCCCTTGTCCTGGTTCAGCGCGGCGACGTACTGGTCCTTGGAGATGGTGCTGTTCTGGACGTAGGACTGGGGCAGCTTATCGGCGATSTCCTGGGCGGAGTGGGTGCTGATCCAGTGCATCGTGTCGACGAGGGCGTTGACGACCTTCTGGGCTGCGTCCTCGTGGGTCTTGACCCAGTCCGACTGGGCGAGAAGGCCGGCCGAGGGCAGGGTGCCGCCMAGCGCTGCCTTGGCTCCGTCAGAGGTGGCGAGGTCGATCGCGGAAACGGCGAGGTTCTTGTTCTCAAGGGCGCCCACGGTCGGCTGGGTGGTCATGACGCAGTCAGCGGACCCGCGCTGGATGGCCGCGATWGCGGTTGCTCCGGCGCCGACGGCGATCGTGTGGTAATCGCTCTTCGCGAGGCCGGCCTTTGCGGCGATGAACTGGGTGAGCTCATCGGTTCCCGAGCCGAGGTCGGTGACGCCGACGGTCTTGCCCTTGAGGTCAGCRCCCGTTTTCACGTTCGCCTTGGGGCTGCACATGATGCGTTCGCCCGGGGCGCTCGAGAGCTGCACGAGGTTGATGACGTTCTTGCCCTTGGACTGGAAGTCCACGGTGTGGACGTACCACGCACCGGCCATGTCCACCTGCCCGGAKGCCATSGCGTCTTCGGCGCCRACGCCGCCCTGGGACTCGGTGGAAAGCTCCACCTTGACGCCGTACTTCTGGTAGTAGCCCAGCTGCTCTGCGAGCTGGTAGGGCAGGTAGATCTGCTTGTCGATGCCGCCGACCATCATCTTCACGGTGGGCATCGAGGCGGTGTCCGCGGAAGCGCTGCCGCTTGCGGTGCTGYYGCYGCCGCTCCCGGAACCGGTRCCGCAGGCGGCCAGGCTCAGGGCGATCACTCCGGCAGCGCCGACGGCGTAGATCTTGTTCTTCATCATGGTTGTGCTTTTCCTTCTATTGTGAGGGATCCGAGTGTTGGGGTAAGTGGACGGGAAGAGGGCGGGTATCAGATGGCCTGGGCTTCGGAACGGTTCGGCGGCCGCCATTTGAGCAGCTTGTGTTCGAGCAGCGTGAGGAGGGCTTCGGCGCCGAGGGTGATGACTGCGATGATCACCATGCAGGCGAAGACCGTGTTGGGATCGAAGGTYCCCTGTGCCTGGCTGATGATCAAGCCGATTCCCTGCTGGGCGCCGAGCACTTCAGCAACGAGTGCGCCGATGATCGCGAAGCCGAACGCCGTGTGCAGGCTCGCGATGATCCAGGTCATGGCCGACGGGATGGTCACGTGGATCGCTACCTGAAGCGGTGATGCACCCAGGACCCGGACGTTTCCGACCAGGTTCTGGTCCACTTCACGGACGCCTTGGAAGGCGTTGAAGAAGACGACGAAGAAGACCAGGACCGCCGCGAGCAGCACCTTGGGGAAGGTGCCCAGGCCGAACGCGACGATGAAGATCGAGCCGAGCACGATTCTGGGGATGGAGTTCACGATCCGGATGTACGGGCCGACGACGGCCGAGAGGTACTTGTTCGAGCCCAGGAGCAGGCCCAGGACGACGCCGACGAGCGTTCCGAGCGCGAAGCCCATGAACGCTTCCTGCATGGTGACTCCGAGGTTCTCCCAGATGGTGCCGAACGCGGTGCCCTGGGTGAAGAGATTGACCAGGCTGTTCCAGATTTCGGTCGGCTGGCCGAAGAAGAACTTGTCCACCCAGCCCTCCGTGGTGAACCACTGCCAGCCACCGATCACGACGACGGCGAGGATGGCACGGCCGGCCCAGACCCAGGTGGTGCGGCGGTTCAGGGAACGCCGGGCTGAGGCCTTCAGCTCACTCGCTTGCGCTTGCGCTTGTGCTTGATCTTGCACGGGAGCACCTCTATTGATTGTGGTTGTCATGCTGCTGCACCCGCCGATTGCTTGTAGGCGCGGGTGACTTCGTCCTTGAGGGACTCCCAGATCTGGCCCTGCAGCTCCAGGAAACGTTCCTCGTGCCGGATCTTCTGGACATCTCCACGCGGCCTGGGCAGATCGATGTCGAAGACATCCTTGATCGTGCCCGGGCTGCTGGTCATGATGACCACCTTGTCGGCCAGGGCCACGGCCTCGTCGAGGTCGTGCGTGATGAACAGGACAGAGGGGCGCAGTTCYTCCCAGAGCTGCAGCAGCTCGTTCTGCATGATGGCCTTGGTCTGCACGTCGAGGGCGCCGAACGGCTCATCCATCAAGAGGATCCGCGGGTTGTTGATCAGCGCCGCCGCCAT
>NZ_JBFRHB010000090.1:0-2271 GCF_052115645.1 Arthrobacter sp. 2MCAF14
AGCACCTACTGGAAACCTGTGTTCTACGCCTTGGAAGAGCGGATGGAGTGCTGGCTGCTCAACGCTGCCCACATGAAGGCCGTCCCGGGCCGCAAAACGGACGTCAAAGACGCTGAGTGGATTGCCCAGCTACTGGAGCATGGCCTGCTCCGGCCCTCGTTCGTGCCCCCTCCGCCGATCCGCCGTCTGCGCCTGCTGACGCGTTACCGGGTGCAGCTGATGGGAGACAGGAGCAGGGACGCAGGACGGTTGGAGAAGATGCTCGAAGATGCCAGCATCAAGATCTCCTCGGTTGCCTCGTCCGTGACCACGGCCTCCGCACGTGCCATGCTCGCGGCGTTGATCGCCGGGGAGGCTGACCCGGAGGTCTTGGCGCAGCCGGCGAAGGGAAAGATGCGCTCCAAGATCCCTGACCTGATCGAGGCGCTGACGGGCCACCTCGATGCCGATCACGCCCGGCTGGCCGCGGCGATGCTGGGCCGCCTGGACCGGGTTGACGCCGCCTTGGCGGCACTTGACGCGGCCATTGTGGACGCTTCGCGGCCGTGGACCCGCCAGATCGAGCTGCTCCAGACGATCCCGGGAGTGGAGATCAAAGTCGCGCAGGCCATCATCGCCGAAACGGGCGCGGAGATGTCCAGGTTCCCGTCGGCCGGACACCTAGCGGCCTGGGCCGGTGTCGCGCCGGCGATCCACGAGTCAGCAGGACGCAGGACCCCGGCCGGTGCCAGGCACGGAAACAAATGGCTCACCTCGGCACTGGTCGAGGCCGCCGCGTCGGCGGCGCGCAGCAAAAACACCTACCTCGCAGCGCAACAGGCCCGGATCGCCTCCCGCCGCGGCGCCAAACGTGCCCAGATCGCCGCCGCGCACTCAATCCTCGTCAGCGCCTACTACATGCTTGAACGCAACGAGCCCTACCACGACCTCGGACCGGACTGGCTGCAGCACCGGCACGAGCAGGCCCAGACCCGGCGCCTGGTCGCCCAACTCGAACGCCTGCCCGGGAGCATTGCCCACGGCCTCGGTCGCATCGTAGTAGGCCAGAAGGTCACCCGTTGCCCGGGACATCAGGTAGCGTCCGCACATGCCGCTCCTCCTAATGGCCACTGGTTCTCTGATCCTATGGCAGCGCCCCGAACTCCAAGAGATAGGGAAAGTCCCCCTGGTGGGGGACCAGGCGGGACGCTCCGACGATAAGAAGGCACTCCCGGCATGTGCAGGGGTGTCCTGTCTTCGGCTTGGCGTCAGGGGGTAATCTGGACGGAATTCACATTCAGGCAAGGCCAGACAGAAGGCGGTATTGACGAGCGTGAGCCTCAAGGACGAGTGGGACAGGCTCGATTCCGGGACCCGGACGTGGCTTCTGGAAAATCCGGCATGCCTGGTCCTGCCCCCCGCCATGTCGGCGAAGGTCAGCAAGGGCGCACACGGGGACCTTGAGCGTGATCAGTACGGGCAGGTTGTGCTCTCCCGGGAGGACCGTGATTTTATCCGGGAGAAGGCGGAGGCCGCCGGAACCATAATGCGCGTTCCGACGAGGGAATACAGGTTCTTCGACACCGCACCTTTGCCCGTTATCAGGAAGGCGCCGCCTTCGCCGGATGAGGCCCGGTAGGACCACTCTGCTGAGCGCCATAACGACGAATACCTGACCGCGGAACCCCCGGCCCAGATGGTCGGTGACCGATCAGTTGCCACAGATCCAGTCCCATCGGTGCCGCCGTCAGCAGCGGCGCTGCGGCTGCGATCCAGACGCCGCGATCTGCCAGGCGCTGGCCTGCGGCCGCTGTTGATCCTCCATGTTTGCCCCTTCCGCCCTGCAGTGCCCACCCACGGCCTGCAGGAAATAGGCCAGCCACCGGCAGCGCCCAGCGGCTGGTCCCTTCGCCTGATCTGCCGCAGGCCCATTCAATGGCCCAAGAGGTTGCCGGTTGGTCCGGCTGAGCGAGGAAGTTTTTTTGGGGCAGTCGGCAGCGTGCCACGTCGGCGCAGCCTTCGCGAGAAGACGGCGGCGTGGGGACTCCGTTCGTGGTTGCACCGCCGCGTCGAGCAGAATAGCCCCATGATGAATAGCAGCGGGCGCTTGCCACGGCTTGAAGATGTGGCGGTACACGCGGGTGTCTCGCACCAGACCGTGTCCCGGGTGATCAACGACCACCCCAACGTCAGCAAGGGCACTCGTGAGCGTGTCGAGGCGGCCATCACCGAACTGGGATACCGGCGCAACACTGCTGCACGGAGCCTCGTGACCCGTCGCTCCCAGACCAT
>NZ_JBFRHB010000091.1:0-1996 GCF_052115645.1 Arthrobacter sp. 2MCAF14
TTCGGTGGCTGGCAGATGCCCCTGAAGTACTCCTCCGAACTGGCCGAGCACCACGCCGTCCGCCAGTCCGCAGGCCTGTTCGACCTCTCCCACATGGGCGAAGTCTGGGTCACCGGCCCGGAAGCCGCGGCCTTCCTCGACTACGCCCTAGTCGGGAAGCTGTCGGCGATCGCGGTAGGCAAGGCCAAGTACTCGCTGATCTGCCAGGAAGACGGCGGCATCATCGATGACCTCATCACCTACCGCCGACCGTCTTCCGAGGACGGCAGCGACAAGTTCCTCGTGGTCCCCAACGCCGGCAACGCGCAGGTCGTGACGGCAGCCCTGGTCGAAAGGGCTGCCAACTTCGACGTCGTCGTCGAGGACGCCTCCGCGGCAACCTCCCTGATCGCCGTCCAGGGTCCCAAAGCGGAAGAAATCCTCCTCCGCTTGGTCCCGACGGAACAGCATTCGCTGGTCACCGAACTCAAGTACTACGCCGCCGTCGAGGTGCCCTTCACCTTTGCCGGGAAGGCCACGGAACTGCTGCTCGCCCGCACCGGCTACACAGGTGAGGACGGCTTCGAAATCTTCGTAGACAACGATGCCGCTGCCGCCCTGTGGCAAGCAATCGCGGCAGTTGCCCAGGACGGCGAGCTGATCCCCGCGGGCCTGGCTTCGCGTGACTCCCTCCGCCTCGAGGCAGGCATGCCGCTCTACGGCAACGAGCTCTCCCGTGAAGGGAACCCTTTCTCGGCAGGCCTGGGCCCCGTGGTTTCGCTCGCCAAGGAAAGCGACTTCGTGGGCCGTGCTGCCCTCGAAGCACTGAAGGCCGATGGCGCCGGTTCCACCAGCGGCCGGAAGCTGGTTGGCCTCAAGGGCCTGGGCCGCCGCGCCGGCCGCAGCGACTACCCGGTCCTCAAGGACGGCGTAGTGGTCGGCGAAGTCACCTCCGGCCAGCCCAGCCCGACCCTCGGCTACCCTGTGGCATTGGCGTATGTCGACGTCGAACACGCTGAGCCCGGCACGGCGCTGGACGTAGACCTGCGCGGCAAGCCCGAGCGGTTCGAAGTTGTCGCACTGCCGTTCTACAAGCGGGTCAAGTAGGTCGTCTCGCCTTGAGCCCGTCGGGTCCGACATCCTCTGCATGCTCGGTCGCGAAGACGCCCGCTGAGCGGACGTGTCGCTCCCTTAGACGCATGCTGCCGGATGCCGGCACCCGATGGGGCCGTCCCCGTCACCTTTGGTTATCGAACAGAAGGGCGAACCGTATGAAACCTCGGCTCACCCTTGGCGCCTGTGTTGCGGCACCTGTCGCGTTCGATCGCCCTAGATTTTGGATAATGGGCCACCTGCCGCGGCTTGGCTCGCGGGAACTGGATCGGCCCACGGGAAACCACGGGTCACCGACTAAACCCGAAAGGGCCAGCGTTCTTTTCCGGAACTCTTGGCCCCGAAAACTGAACTGGCGGAGGGCGGGTGACGGGATTCCGGCAGCGTGCGTCAAAGCGACGAAGGAGCAGCACGCCGAGGATGGCGGCCCCCGCCACCCAACCCGACCACAATTTGTTTTAGACCAACGCAAAGGAAAAAACATGGCAAAAGTTGCACCTGAACTCCAGTACTCCGACGAGCACGAGTGGGTTGCCCGCGACTCCGGCAACGCCGGATCGAACATTGTGTCCGTCGGTATCTCCGCCGTGGCCACCGATGCCCTCGGTGACATCGTGTATGTTGACTTGCCCGGGGTTGGTTCGGCTGTGATTGCGGGGGAGACCTGCGGGGAGGTGGAGTCCACGAAGTCCGTTTCGGACCTGTATTCCCCGGTGACGGGGGAGGTCACGGAAGTGAACTCCGCCGTCGTGGAGGATCCTGCCCTGATCAACAACGATCCGTACGGTGCGGGCTGGCTCTTCAAGGTGGCCGCCGAGTCGGACGGTCCGCTGCTTTCCGCGGAGGAATACGCTTCCAAGAATGGTGGCGAGCTGTGAGCGCCGCGACCGGGGCCGCAGGCACC
>NZ_JBFRHB010000092.1:0-1895 GCF_052115645.1 Arthrobacter sp. 2MCAF14
CTTGCTTGGGTTCTAGCGGTCGTTGCAACACCCCAGATTTTCGGGAGTTGCAACGACCGTGTCGTCTTCAAATCAAGAATCTTCTTTAAGGGGAAAATCGGGTCCCGTGCCCGCGCCGCCACAGAAGAACACCTACAGGCGGTACTCACAGGCCGAGAAGGATGAGTTCTTCGCTGTGTTGGAGCGGTTGGAGTGTGCCGCCGCGGCGGCCAGGGAGCTCGGATTCAAGGCCGCGACGTGCCGCAAGTGGGTCCGGCAAGCCGGGATCCAGCTCAAGTACGGTGTGAGGGGTCCGGAACCCCGCCGGGAGTATATGCAGGCTCAGAAGGAGGAGTTCTTCACGCTCCTGGACCGCCTCGGGAACGTCTCGGCCGCGGCGTCAGAGCTGGGGCTGAGCGCCGCCGCGTGCTACGCATGGGTCCACGAGACCAAGGCGTTGCCCAAACGGGCAAGGAAGACCACCGGGCCCAACCGGAAACATACGCAGGCACAGAAAGACGAATTCTTCACCGTGTTGGAGAGAGTCGGCAGAAAGCGGCCAAGCAGATCGGCCTACACCGGGATACGTGTTTTAGATGGGCCAAGGCTGCCGGCATCCGCAGCGTCCGCGTGACGGTGGGCAAACGCGAGGAGTTCTTCCGCCTGCGCGCAGCCGGGGTCAGCCGGCGTGAAGCAACAACTGCCGTCGGCATCGACCGCAAGACGGCCTACCTGTGGGATAACGGCATAGTCCAGGCCATGGGGAAACTTGTTTACCCTGAGACCCCTGCCGTCGACTATAAACAGGCGGTGACTACTGCGATTGCCCCGCCCGGGGCCACCGGCGGAACAACGAATGTTTCGATTCCCCAAACGGCACTGGAGAAGGTGATCGATCCCCGGTACCTCTCGCTGCAGGACCGCGAGAAAATCCGGGACATGAGGTCCCAGGGCTCCTCCATCAGGGCCGTGGCAACGGCCCTGGGGCGCTCCCCGTCCTCGATCAGCCGCGAGATCTCCCGCAACAGCCACCCGGTACTCGGATACCAGCCCTACGGCGCCCAACGGGCCGCGGCGGCACGCCGGCCGCGACCAAAAGTCAGTAAGCTGAGCGGCAACGAGCGGCTGCGGGATTTCGTGAAGGGCAAGCTGCTCACCCGGTGCTCGCCCGAACAGATCTCCCACTTGTTGATCAAGGAATTCCCCGATGACGAGCAGATGCGCGTGAGCCACGAAACGATCTACCAGGCCCTCTACTTCCAGGCCCGCGGCGGACTCAAACGCGAAGTCAAAGAGGCCCTGCGCACCGGACGGACCCGCCGCAAGCAGCACAAGAGCCCTGAGGAACGCACCAGCCGTTTCCGGGACCCGATGATCAACATTTCCGAACGCCCCGCAGAGATCGAAGACCGCGCCGTCCCGGGGCACTGGGAAGGGGATCTAATAACCGGAGCCTACAACCAGTCCGCGATCGCGACCCTGGTCGAACGCACCACGCGCTACGTGATGCTGGTGCACCTGCCCGTGGACCACACCGCCGAATCGGTCCGCGACGGGCTGATCAAGACCATGAGCAACCTGCCGGCGCACCTGCGCGGATCACTGACCTGAGACCAAGGCGCCGAAATGGCCAAGCACAAAGCCTTCAGCATCGCCACCGACATGGACGTCTACTTCTGCGACCCCGCCAGCCCCTGGCAACGCGGGTCCAACGAGAACACCAACGGGCTGTTGCGCCAGTACTTCCCCAAGGGCACCGACCTTTCCGTCTACGGTCCCGAGGACCTCGAGCACGTAGCCCAGGAACTCAATGCACGCCCACGCAAAACGCTCAGCTGGGATACCCCAGCCGAGCGCCTGCGTGACCTACTATTGACGAACTAGACACCATCGGTGTTGCAACGACCCCTAGAATT
>NZ_JBFRHB010000093.1:0-1808 GCF_052115645.1 Arthrobacter sp. 2MCAF14
CTTCAGCGACTGCGCGATCTGGGCCATGATGGTGGGATCGGAGAGGGTGGTGGCGTCGCCGGGTTCGCGGCCTTCGGCGACGTCTTTGAGGAGGCGGCGCATGATCTTGCCCGAGCGGGTCTTGGGCAGTTCGGGGACCACGAGGATGTGCCTGGGTTTGGCGATGGGGCCGATTTCCCTGCCCACGTGGTTGCGCAGCTCSKSGATGGTGGTGTCGCCGCTGTCCTGTCCCGACGGGGCGGATTCRCGCAGGATCACGAACGCGACGACGGCCTGGCCGGTGGTCTCGTCGGAGGCTCCGACGACGGCGGCCTCCGCCACCCAGGGGTGGGACACGAGCGCGGATTCGATTTCTGTGGTGGAGAGCCGGTGGCCGGAGATGTTCATGACGTCATCCACCCGGCCCAGGAGCCAGATATCGCCGTCGTCGTCCTTCTTGGCCCCGTCGCCGGCGAAGTACATGCCCTCGAAACGGGACCAGTAGGTCTCCTTGAACCGTTCMGGGTCCCCCCAGATGCCGCGCAGCATGGCCGGCCAGGGTTCGCGGACCACGAGGTAGCCKCCGTGCCCGTCCGGGACGGACTCSCCGGCCTCGTCCACGACGTCGATCGCGATGCCCGGCAGCGCCACCTGCGCCGAGCCCGGCTTGGTCGCCGTGACGCCCGGCAGCGGCGCGATCATCTGGGCGCCGGTCTCGGTCTGCCACCAGGTGTCCACGATCGGGGCMGGGTGGGCCTTCTTTTCCCCGTTCTTGCCGGCGTTGGAGCCGATGACGTCCCGGTACCACATCCAGGCCTCGGGGTTGATGGGTTCGCCCACGGAGCCCAGGACCCGGATCGAGGACAGGTCGTACTTGCCCGGGATCTCCTTGCCCCATTTCATGAACGTCCGGATCGCGGTGGGGGCGGTGTAGAGGATGGAGACCTTGTACTTCTCCACGATTTCCCACCAGCGGCCCTGGTGCGGGGARTCCGGGGTGCCYTCGTACATGACCTGGGTGGCGCCGTTGACCAGGGGTGCGTAGGCGACGTACGAGTGGCCGGTGACCCATCCGACGTCGGCGGTGCACCAGAACACGTCCGTGTCCGGGTGCAGGTCGAACACCGCCTTGTGCGTGTACGCGGTCTGGGTGAGGTAGCCGCCGGTGGTGTGCAGGATGCCCTTGGGCTTGCCCGTGGTCCCGGAGGTGTACAGGATGAAGAGCGGGTGTTCGGCGTCATGCCCGACGGCGGTGTGCTCTCCCGAGGCGGCGCCCACGGTGTCCTCCCACCACCGGTCCCGGCCCTCGACCCAGTCCACCGGCTCACCGTTGCGCCTGACCACCACGACATGCTCGACCGTGTGGCCGGGGGCGGTCAGGGCCTGGTCCACGGCGGGCTTGAGCGGGCTGGGCTTGCCGCGCCGGTAGGTGCCGTCCGCGGTGACCACGAGCCTGGCCTGGGCGTCATCGATCCTGGAGCGCAGGGCGTCCGCGGAGAAGCCGCCGAACACCACCGAATGCACGGCCCCGATCCGGGCGCAGGCCAGCATCGTGATSACSGCTTCGGGGATCATGGGCAGGTACACGGCCACCCGGTCGCCCTTCGCCACACCGAGGGATTCGAACGCGTTCGCGGCTTTCTTCACCTCGTCGGTSAGCTGCGCGTACGTGTAGGTCCGGGTGTCGCCGGGTTCGCCCTCGAAGTGGATGGCCACCCGGTCCCCGAGCCCGTTCTCCACGTGCCGGTCCAGGGCGTTGTACGCGGCGTTGACCTGCCCGCCGACGAACCACTTCGCGAACGGCGGGTCGGACCAGTCCAGGGCCTGGC
>NZ_JBFRHB010000094.1:0-1746 GCF_052115645.1 Arthrobacter sp. 2MCAF14
ACGGATGAAATCGTCAAGTCGGGTGCGTCAATCTTTCCTGGTTGGCTCCTGCTGCTGTTGACCGGGGTCGCCGAGGCTCCGGGGTCAAGGGCGGCCGTAGGCCGTCGCGCAGCGATCACGGCAGTGACCCTTGAGGACGGAGGGGCGGCCACGTTAGCCTCCCTACGGCACGGGCCATGCCAGGAAACCCTTGCGCGGTCTCATTCTTGCCGGAGTTGGGTGAATTCGATTTTCTTCGCTCCGGGCGGGCGGTGAGGTTGCCAGTTCGAGATGAGCAATTGGTAGGCGCGTTCGGCGGTTTCGACGAGTTCGCGTTCCTCGCGGCGTAGCTGCTTGTCGTTGTAGGCGTATCCGGGTCCACGGTGAGCCACGGCGCGGGGAGCACCGGAGGTGAGCTCGAGTTTGCGGTGTTTGAACGCGACTAGGCTGGGCCGGGCGAACGCGTAGTCTTCCCCGCGGGTGTCCAGCGTCCAGGCCAAGGTGGCCAGCTTGCGTGCCGTGGCCACGACGGCGATCTGGAAGCCCCTGCGGGCCTTGATCCGTGAGTAGAACGCGCGCAGTGGCCCCGGCGCCAGTGCCGCGGTGAACGCCGCTTCCACGAGCATGCCGCGGGCGTGGGCATTGCCTTGCTTGGTGATCCGGCCGTGGTACGCAGGCTGTCCGCCAGACTGGCGCACYCTGGGATGCAGCCCAAGATAGGCGACCAGCTTCTCGGCGGTAGGGAACCGCCCGAAGTCGCCCACCGCGGCGGTAGGGAACCGCCCGAAGTCGCCCACCGCGGCGATCAACGCCATCGCCACGACCATGGACACCCCGGGAATCGTCATCAGCCTGCGTGCTGTGGCATCCGTGAGCGCTTCGGTTGCCAGAGCCTGCTCATAGGAAACCAGCTCAGTACCCAGGAAATCCAGGTGCCGCAGTAGCGCTTGAACAGTGTCCCGCTCGTCCGGGGGTAGCACTTGAAGGCCGAGCCAGGCCCGCCCGGCCTTACCGAACAGATCGGTCGCCGTCGGGCGTGGCAGCAGATTCCTGGCCAGAACTGCATGCACCTGATTCTTGATCCGCGTGCGCTCACGAACCAGCTGAGTGCGCTGACCCACAATACGGCGCAGCCGTGCAGTGCGCTCATCGGGCAACCACACCGGTGGCAGGAAATCCGCGGCAAGCAACTGGGCAAGGATGCGGGCATCGACCTTATCCGTTTTCACCTTCGCCTCCGCGATCGCGCGAGTCTTCAACGGATTCGATACCACGACCCGGCCAGCATACGGCCTGATCAGCAACGCGATCGCCTCACTATTGCCAGTGGCTTCCAACGCCACCTGGTCGCCCGGACCCAGCGTCCGTGCCCAGCCAACCAACGCGTCGGGCCGGCACGCCACCTGACCGGCGTCACGGACCTCACCGTTCTGAAGAACAGCGATCTGCGCGAAATCCCGATGAATATCCAAACCAATAAACCGAACCATCACCTTCTCCTCCCACCCCGATATCAGGGATCGGAATCGGTCAGGCAATCGACACCTACGGATCCGCGTTCACGACGCAGCCGGACAAGTCGCGGGGCGACCATCTACTAACACGGGCTCTCAGCCCATCGTGCAAGACCGGTCTGCCCACCCCGATTCCCTACAAGCGCCCCAGTTCCGGACGGTCTCACCGTACGACCAAACCACCAAGCCCAGCCAGCCAGACGAACAACGCGAGGCACCCACCATCTTTCATACCCGGTACCAACGCGATCGA
>NZ_JBFRHB010000095.1:0-1714 GCF_052115645.1 Arthrobacter sp. 2MCAF14
GCGAAGCCCTTCCGTTTCAGCGTGTCCGCCAGCAAACCCGACGCAAAATATTCCTCGAAACGGATCTCCGGCCGTGCGTGGATCGCGTGGCTGACCTCCAAAACAGTGCCCGCAACCCGCTCCAACGCAGTCCGGAGGACATGCTCATCCGTAGCTGCCGACAGGTGGACATGCTCATCGGCCGCCGGGCTTTCACGAACCAGGCTCCCCTGAAGCCGCGTGGTTTCAAGCGATTCACTCATGCCGGCTGCAGTTCCGAGAAGGAAGCAAGCCAGGAACCGGACATGTTGATGCTCTCCTGGGGAGTGGGCGTGGTTCCCCGGTCCACTTCGATCACGAACCACCCGTCGAAATCGCCGGGCAGGGCGGTGAAGAGAGCCGTGATGTCCATGTCCCCGGTTCCCAGTTCAGTCCAGAGTCCCGCGCGGGAGGCCTTCCGATAGTCCCAGCCTTCCTCGCGGCTTCTCCTGGCGATCCCGGCCCGGAAGTCCTTGATGTGTACCCCTGCCACGCGGTCGGCGTACTCGCGGATGAGGGCGGCAGGATCGACGCCGGTCCAGGCGAGATGGCCGGCGTCGGGGCCGAAACTCAGAACCGCAGGATCAACGGAATCCAGCACGAAGCGGGCTTCGTCCGCGGTCTCCACCCATGTGCCGACATGCGGATGAAGCGCGGCCACGGCCCCCTCTGCGACGATCCGCTCGGCTGCCTCGGCGAGGTAGTCCCGCGCCCGGAGCAACCGGTCCGGCGAGGCGTCGTAACCGACGGCGGGGTGCTCTACGCGCGGGGCCTCTCGTCCCATTCCGATTGCCAGAAACAACAGCGGAGTTCCGAGGGCAACGTTATCGCGCGCCCGGGAAACCGCCCGTTGGATGCTGGCTTTCCGGGCATCTTCATCGTCGGTCCAGGCTAGGCCGGCGTATCCCGGACCTGCTTGCAGTCCATGCTTGGCCAGGAGGTCGCCGTACGCGCCAACGGTCATCGACGCGGGGACTTCGGCTTGGACGGCCGTGAACCCGGCGCCAGCGATCTGCTCCAGCCGGGCCTCCAGCGGAGGCGCGAGGCTGGGATCGAGCCAGCCGTCCGCCGTCGCGAAGTATTGGAGGGGGTTCAGGGCGAATTTCACTCGTGTGGGTGCCATTCTTTGGGTTCCTTTTCCGTGATGGGCTGTCAGTTGCTGAGATCGTGCTCGAATCTTTCCTTCATCTCGCGCACCAACGCCGGGGACTGGAACAATTGGGCCGCCGTCATGGCCATCACTAGGGCACCGTCCAACGCCGCACGGTCGCCTTCGGGACCGCCGGCAAGCCCTGCAGCCTCACGGGTGTGCATGCCCAAGCCTGGCCCCAGCTCGATAGTCGGGTGGATTGAGGGGATGACCTGGCTGACGTTTCCCATGTCGGTCGACCCGGCGAACACTTCAGCCCGTGGAAGTTCCGTGCTCCGGCCGATCCGCTGGAAGTTGTCCTCGAGCAACCTGCCCAGGACGCCGTTTGGCACCATTGAGGCATAAGCCGGGGCTGGCGAGACGATCTCGACGTCGGTGCCGGTGGCCAGCGCGGCGCCGCGGGCACAGTTCTCGATGCGGGGCACGACGTCGGCGAGCAGCTTCCGCGTGTCCGGCGCCCGGACATACGCCCTAATCAACGCCGCCTCCGGAATGATATTGGGCACCTCTCCGCCATCGACGACGACGGCGTGGACCCTCACGTCC
>NZ_JBFRHB010000096.1:0-1668 GCF_052115645.1 Arthrobacter sp. 2MCAF14
AGCCTCGATCCACCGATGTGCCCGGGCTGATGATTTGAATCCGGTTCGGCTCGTTGTGCGGGCAGGGAGCATGCTGGGGTGCCAGGCCTCGCTGCCCTTCGGTGTTCCACTGTTGGTCCTGGTTGCGCCGGGTGGCTGGGTGGGCGGGAGTTCAGGCAGGTTGCAGCCGTGGGTAGAGGTGGTCAAATAAGGCCTGCCATGGTCTTTGCCAGGGCCACGCTTCGGGCAGGTGGAGCAGGGTGCGTCGGGCGCTGGTGGCGATCCTGGCCGGGACGTGGATGAGTTTGCGGCGGATCGTGCCGGTGCGGGCCTTACCGAAGGGCCCGGCTGAAAGGATCCCGGCGGCGCGGGTGAGGTTGTAGGCTATGACCGCGGCGACCAGCCAGGCCGAGTTCGCCGCAAAAACACCTGAAGGCAAATGAGCCAGCGCGCTGTCCTTCAGATCGGCGTTGACCTGCTCAATAATGGCGTGTTTCCTGTGGATCTTGTCTGCCGCGACGGTGTCAAGAAGTTCGGTGTCCACGGTGGTGAAGAACGCGTGGTGCCGGTGCGTGTCGAACAGGGTTTCCTGCCCGTCGGCGGTTTTCGGGTTCAGCTCCGGGATGCGGCGGACCACCAGCCGGCCGGTGATCTGCTCGGCCTTTTTGCGGGAGCTGAACGCCGTGAACACTGTCTCGGCGACCTCGGCCTTCGAGACCCAGGTGTTGGTGGTCTCATCGAAGACCGCGTCGGGGTATTCGATGGTTTTCCACGCCGTCTCCGGGATCCCGGCGATGGCCCGTTTCACGGCCGGGTTCATGCGCACGGTCACCGAGACGGCCGCCCCGTCGGCCAGGGCGGCGGCCACCGAGTCATGGCCGTAGAAGGCCGAATCGAAGCGGCAGAGCACCCGGCCGCCGGTCTGCAGACGCTTGAGCGTGGACAAGGCATCGGTAATCAAACGCTTGGCTCCGCGGGCGGAGTTCACCGCTCCCTTCCGCAGCCGCTGGGCCGCGATGACCGGGACGGTGTCCTTGGTGGAGACGGTGGCCAGCAGTGCGTTCAGGCCCCGGACCCCGGAGTACCCGTAGCCAGAGCCCTGCTTGGCGTAGCCGTGGACCTCGATGATCGTGTCATCGAGGTCCACGAACACGAAGTCCTCCGGGCCGGGACGCCCGAGCAACGGGGCCCGCGACACAAGGTTGGCCAGAAAGCGGGACGCGACCGCGTCCAGTTGGCGTACGTGCCCGAAGGTGAAGGACCGAAGGAACGAACCCAGCGTCGAGGGCGCGTAGCAGGTGGTGAAGAGCCGCTTCATCCCGCCGTGGCGCAACAAGGCCATGTCATCGATTGAGTCCGCGCCAGCGACCATCCCGGCCACGAGCGAGGCGAGCTTCAACCCGGCGTTCGCACCCTTGTCCGTTGGCACGCTCAGCCACTCATCGGCCAGTTCCTGCAGACCGGCGTCCCGGGCCAGGGTCATCACCGGCAGCAGCCCGGCAGCCGACACGAGGTTCGGCTCGTCGAAGGAAACCGACACCGCGGCAGGCTTGTGGGAAACTTTCATCTACGAGATGCCTCTCTTTTCGGTGGTCAATGTGCTCTAGACAAGCTCCATTTTCCTCGAAAAGACGGGCATTCTCGGTTTAAACCGCCGCCCGCGTCTCGATCATCATCGGTGGATCAAGG
>NZ_JBFRHB010000097.1:0-1618 GCF_052115645.1 Arthrobacter sp. 2MCAF14
TTCGGTGGCTGGCAGATGCCCCTGAAGTACTCCTCCGAACTGGCCGAGCACCACGCCGTCCGCCAGTCCGCAGGCCTGTTCGACCTCTCCCACATGGGCGAAGTCTGGGTCACCGGCCCGGAAGCCGCGGCCTTCCTCGACTACGCCCTGGTCGGGAAGATCTCCGCGATGTCGATTGGCAAGGCCAAGTACTCGCTGATCTGCAACACCGACGGCGGCATCATCGATGACCTCATCACCTACCGCCGACCGTCTTCCGAGGACGGCAGCGACAAGTTCCTCGTGGTCCCCAACGCCGGCAACGCGCAGGTCGTGACGGCAGCCCTGGTCGAAAGGGCTGCCAACTTTGACGTCGTCGTCGAGGACGCCTCCGCGGCAACCTCGCTGATCGCCGTCCAGGGCCCCAAAGCGGAAGCCATTCTGTTGACCCTTGTCCCGGCCGAGCAGCACTCCCTCGTCACCGGGCTCAAGTACTACGCGGCTGTTGAGGTCGAGATCACCGGTCAGGAGCTGCTCCTGGCCCGCACCGGCTACACCGGCGAGGACGGCTTCGAAATCTACGTCCCGAATGAGGATGCGGCCGGACTTTGGGAAGGGCTCCTCGAAGTGGGCGAGGGCCATGGGCTCATTCCCGCCGGCCTTGCTTCGCGGGATTCCCTGCGCCTTGAAGCCGGCATGCCGCTCTACGGCAACGAGCTCTCCCGCTACGTCAACGCTTACGCCGCCGGGCTGGGGCCCGTTGTCTCGCTCACCAAAGAAGGCGACTTCGTAGGCAAGGAAGCGCTGACCGCGATCAAGGCCGCCGGCGTGGGAACGTCCCTTGGCCAAAAACTCGTGGGGCTCAAGGGCCTGGGCCGACGCGCACCCCGCGCCCACTATTCGGTCCTCAAGGACGGAACGCTCATCGGCGAAGTCACCTCAGGCCAGCCGTCCCCGACCCTGGGCTACCCGGTGGCCATGGCCTATGTCGACGTCGAACACGCCGAGCTGGGGACCCTTGTGGACGTAGACCTGCGCGGCAAGTCCGAGCCCTTCGAAGTTGTCGCATTGCCGTTCTACAAGCGGGTCAAGTAGGCGAGTTTCGCAACCCCGTTTAGTCATCTTTTGCCCGTCGGTGCCGACATCCTCGGCATTCAGCCTATGGACGATGAGTTCCAAAGGCGGGGCAAGACTTATCAACTATTGGAACAACGAAGTTAGGAAATGAAATGAGCAAAGTAGCTGCGGAGCTAAAGTATTCGGCTGAGCACGAGTGGGTTGCGCGCGATGGGGCCGGGCCTGTGGGGATTGGGATTTCCGCGGTTGCTGCTGATGCCCTGGGTGACATCGTGTATGTTGATTTGCCCGAGGTCGGTTCGGCTGTGATTGCGGGGGAGACCTGCGGGGAGGTGGAGTCCACGAAGTCCGTTTCGGACCTGTATTCCCCGGTGACGGGGGAGGTCACGGAAGTGAACTCCGCCGTCGTCGACGATCCTGCCCTGATCAACAACGATCCGTACGGTGCGGGCTGGCTCTTCAAGGTGGCCGCCGAGTCGGACGGTCCGCTGCTTTCCGCGGAGGAATACGCTTCCAAGAATGGTGGCGAGCTGTGAGCGCCGCGACCGGGGCCGCAGGCACC
>NZ_JBFRHB010000098.1:0-1571 GCF_052115645.1 Arthrobacter sp. 2MCAF14
CGGTGATGTCCTTTATCCCGGACGGGCAGGTTCGGACAGGCGGATGAGGGCCGGGGCCTTCTGTTTCACAGGGTCCGTGGGTTGCCATTGACGGCTCCCTTGGCCTGCCCGGCTCGTCGGGGGTGCAATGGTAGTGCCACATGTGAGGTTTGGGAGGTCCCGGCTATGTTCGAGCTTACTTTCATTGGTCTGGATGTTCACGCGGTCAACGTCGTTGGTCTTGCGCTGACCCCTGATACCGGTGAAATTGCGAGGCACACCATGGCAGCTGACCCGGCCGCGGTCCTCGAGTGGGTCCGGCGATTCGAGCCGCCGGTCAAGGTCGTTTATGAATCCGGCCCGACCGGATTTCTCCTTGCCCGGTACCTGCAGGCCGCGGGCATCAACTGCGTGGTCGCGGCTTCTTCAAAGCTGCTGCGAGCACCCGGAGACCGGGTGAAAACCGACCGGCGCGATGCCCGGGTTTTGGCCGAGATGCTCGCGGTCGGCTCGGTCACCGAGGTGCGCATCCCCGACCCTGACGAAGAGGCCCTCCGGGACCTGTCCCGCCTGCGCGCCGCCACGGCCAAGGACCTCGCGCACTCCCGCCAGCGTGTCAATGCCATCCTGCTCCGATACGGGATCCGCTACCCCAAAGACACCCGGTGGACACAGGAACACCGGGCGTGGCTGCTCCACCAGCACTTCAGTGATCCCGCGCTGCAGTTCACCTACAACGCCGACCTCGAGCAGGCCGAACTCCTCGCCGCCCACCTGGCACGCATCGATAGACAGGTCACCGCGACGGCGGAAAACTGCCGCTACACGCCGGTGATTGAGGCATTGATGTGCCTTCGTGGCATCCGGCTCACGACCGCGTTCGGGCTGGCCGTGGAAATCGGGGACTGGACCCGCTTCACCGGTTCCTCCATCGGCTCCTATCTCGGGCTGGTCCCCAGCGAGGAATCTTCCGGTCCGTCACGGCACCAGGGCCCGATCACCAAGGCCGGGAACACCTACGCCCGCAAACTCCTGATCGAAGCGGCCTGGCAGCACCGGCGCCCCTACACCCGGCCCGGAGACCGGCTGTTGCACCAGCTTGAACTCGTCGCTCCGGCAACCCGCATCCGCGCCCTGGAAGGCAACCACCGGCTGCACCGCAAGTGGGAGCACTTCGATGAACGCCACAAGATGCCGGTCAAAGCCAACGCCGCGATCGCCCGTGAACTCGCCGGCTGGTGCTGGTCACTGGCCGCACCGCTCCAGCAGGGAGAACGCATGAACGCAGCCTGACATAAACGGCCGGCCGGGACGTGACCGGAGTGCGATGGCAGCACCCGGAGCTAACTCGGGAACGCACTATGAGCAGACGGTCCAAGCCGTCGACGCTCGATTTTAGACACCGATAAGGCTCCAGTCGAACACATCGTCATGCGGTAACCAACCCGCGAATGTCAGCCTGACACTGCAGTCGGAAAAACGACTCGCCCGCACAACACCACAACCGGCCGGTACACGATGAGCGGCCTCCGGAACAAAACCCAGGAGCCGCTCATCCATGCACTCTTGACAACCAGACCTACATATCAGTG
>NZ_JBFRHB010000099.1:0-1512 GCF_052115645.1 Arthrobacter sp. 2MCAF14
TGAGTTGATCGGCCGCCTACCGGCCGCGCCACGGATGGAGGAAAATTCTATGGTCGCCCGGTGACCCCGCGTTGACTTGGTGCGGTTGGAGCCCGCAAATGAGTTTGGAGACCGGAGGCCGCCGACAGGAACTACTGATTGTTGCTTCGAGCACGTGAGTCAGACTCTTTCGTCCTGCAGGCCTCCCCGGGCGGCACCGCCGAGACAGACCGGGGAAGGGACGAGCGATGGAAGTGCTACAAGAACGGTGCGCCGCTTTGGACATCAGCAAGCGTGACGTCAAGGCATGTGTCCGGGCGCCGGACCCGCACCGGACGGGTAAAAGGCGGCAGGAAGTTCGAACCTTCGCGTCCATGACGAATGCTCTGCTGGAGTTAAAGGATTGGCTGATCAGCGAACGGGTCAGCGTGGTCACGATGGAAGCCACCGGCGACTATTGGAAACCCGCGTATTACCTGCTGGAGGACGCCGGGTTCGAGTTGATGCTGGTCAACGCCCGCGACGCCAAGGGGCTTCCGGGCCGCAAGACAGACGTCAGTGATTCAGCGTGGCTATGTCAGCTCACCGAATGCGGGCTACTGCGACCCTCGATGGTCCCACCCGAGCCGATCCGCCGACTGCGTGATCTCACCCGGTATCGGACCACCACGGTCCGGGAACGCAACCGGGAAGCGCAACGGCTGGAAAAGGTCCTCGAAGACGCTTGCGYGAAGCTCTCCGCGGTGGCCACCGACATCCTCGGGGTGTCCGGTCGAGCGATGATGCAGGCCCTCATCGAGGGTGAACGGGATCCACAGGTCCTCGCCGATCTGGCCAAACAGAAGCTGCGGCTCAAACACGATGCGTTGGTCGAGGCGCTGACAGGCCGTTTCACCGACCACCACGCGTTCCTCTGCGCAATCATCCTGCGCCGGATCGATGAACTGAGCGCCGTCATCGAGGAGGTGACCGCACGGATCGATACCGAACTCGCCCCGTTCGCTAACACGGTCGAGCATCTCGTGACCATCCCGGGGATCGACCGCAAAGGCGCCGCCGTGATCATCGCCGAGACCGGAGGTGACATGACCAGATTCCGGACCGCCGCGCACCTGGCCTCGTGGGCAGGAGTATGCCCTGGCAGCCACGAATCCGGCGGGATCAAGAAGCCAGGAGGCCGGCGAAACGGCAACAAAGCACTCGAAGCTGCCTTGGGCAACGCGGCGATGGGCGCAGCCCGGACCAAAAACACCTACCTACGCGAACGCTACTACCGCCTCGCTGCCAGACGAGGCAAACAACGAGCCATCGTCGCGATCGAGCATTCTCTCCTCACCGCGATCTGGCACATGCTCATGAACAACCTCGACTACCACGAACTCGGACCTGACCACTTCACCCGACGCGAGCCCGCCAACGTCATGCGCCGCATCACCAAACAAGCCAACGCACTCGGCCTCACCGTCCGATTCGACCCCATCCATCAGACCGCCGCAGCAACCTGAAACCACTCACCATCCATTTTCGAGTCAG
>NZ_JBFRHB010000100.1:0-1335 GCF_052115645.1 Arthrobacter sp. 2MCAF14
CTGCACGCCGCGGAGGGCGACTGGCCGGTCAAGCCCTCGCCGCCGTTCGTGCCCGGCCATGAAGGCGTGGGCGAAGTGGTGGCCCTCGGCGAGGGCGTCACCGACCTGGCCGTCGGGGACCTGGTGGGCAACGCCTGGCTCTGGTCCGCGTGTGGCGATTGCCAGTTCTGCCGGACCGGTTGGGAAACGCTGTGCGAGGCCCAGAAGAACGCCGGCTACGGCGTGGATGGCTCCTTCGGGGAGTACATGCTGGTGGAGAGCCGGTTCGCGGCGAGGATTCCGGCAGGTTCGGACCCGGTGGAGGTCGCCCCGGTGCTGTGCGCCGGCGTCACGGTCTACAAGGGATTGAAGATGACCGAGGCCAAGCCGGGCCAGTGGGTCACCATTTCCGGCATCGGCGGCCTGGGCCACATCGCCGTCCAGTACGCGGTGGCCATGGGGTTGCGGGTTGCCGCGGTGGACATTGCCGACGACAAGCTCGCCCTCGCCAAGAAGCACGGTGCCGAGCTTACGGTCAACGCGTTGCACGAAGATCCGGCCGAAGTCATCCAGCGGGAAACCGGAGGCTGCCATGGTGTCCTGGTCACGGCGGTGCATCCTTCGGCGTTCGGGCAGGCGATCGGCATGGCCCGGCGTGGCGGGACGATCGTTTTCAACGGACTTCCGCCGGGAGACTTTCCTGCGCCGATCTTCGAGATTGTGCTCAAGGGCCTGACCGTCCGCGGCTCGATCGTGGGAACGCGCCAGGACCTGGAGGAAGCGCTGGACTTCTACGCGCAGGGCAAGATCCACCCGACCGTATCCACGCGGGAACTCTCCGAGGTCAACGCGGTCCTTGACGAAATGAAGCACGCCAAGATCGACGGCCGCGTGGTCATCAAATACTGATCGAATTCAGCGGCGGAGGATGCCGGAACATCGACTCGTGTGCATTTCAACAGCACAGCTTAGCGAGACCTAAGGAGCTTAGCTATGTCCAACGCCCGCACCGAAGCATCGTACAGGCCACCGCAGCGCGGCGATGCCCTCGAAAACCTTCTTCACGAGAACCGGAAGTTCGCGCCCACTGCTGAGTTCGCCGCGAACGCGCTAGTCGGCGCCGAAGTCTACGCGGAAGCGGCTGCGGACCGTCCCGCGTTCTGGGCGAAGCAGGCCCGGGAACTGCTGGACTGGGAGACGGACTTCGGCCAGGCCCTGGACTGGTCCGACCCGCCGTTCGCGAAGTGGTTCGTCGGCGGGCAGGTCAACGCCGCGTACAACGCCCTGGACCGGCACGTGGAGAACGGGCTCGGGGACCGGGTGGCCATCCACTTCGAGGGCGAACCCGGCGACACC
>NZ_JBFRHB010000101.1:0-1295 GCF_052115645.1 Arthrobacter sp. 2MCAF14
AAGAGAGGTTGGACGTGGCTGCAGGAGAAGAGACCTCACACATCCTTAGCGGGTTGACTTCCCAGCTGCCTGATCGTGATCCGGAAGAGACTGCCGAGTGGGTTGAGTCTTTGGATGCGTTGATCAGGGAGCAGGGCACGGAGCGGGCGCAGTTCATCATGCGCAGCCTGCTTCAGCGGGCGGGGTCCCAGTCGGTGGGGGTGCCGATGGTGACGACCACCGATTACGTGAACACGATCCCGGCGGACCAGGAAGCGCCGTTCCCGGGCAACGAGGAGTTCGAGCGCCGGTACCGGGCGTACATGCGCTGGAACGCGGCCGTGATGGTGCACCGGGCACAGCGGTCCGACATCGGGGTGGGCGGGCACATTTCCACCTATGCCGGGGCCGCGACCCTGTACGAGGTCGGCTTCAACCATTTCTTCCGCGGCAAGGACCACGCCTCCGGCGGGGACCAGGTCTTCTTCCAGGGACACGCGTCCCCGGGCATGTACGCCAGGGCGTTCATGGAAGGCCGGCTCTCCGAGGAGGACCTGGACGGGTTCCGGCAGGAAAAGTCCAAACAAGGCCACGCCCTCTCTTCCTACCCGCACCCGCGCCTGATGCCCTCGTTCTGGGAATTCCCGACCGTGTCCATGGGCATCGGCCCGATGAACGCGATCTACCAGGCCCAGTCCAACCGCTACCTGCACGACCGCGGCCTCAAAGACACCAGTGACCAGCAGGTCTGGGCGTTCCTGGGCGACGGGGAAATGGACGAGCCCGAGTCCCGCGGCCTGCTCCAGCTCGCCGCGAACGAGAACCTGGACAACCTGAACTTCGTGATCAACTGCAACCTCCAGCGCCTGGACGGGCCGGTCCGGGGCAACGGGAAGATCATGCAGGAACTGGAGGCGTTCTTCCGCGGCGCGGGCTGGAACGTCATCAAGGTCGTCTGGGGCCGGGAATGGGATGACCTCCTGGCCAAGGACACCGACGGGTCCCTRGTGAAGATCATGAACGAAACCGTCGACGGGGACTACCAGACCTACAAGGCCGAATCCGGCGGGTTCGTCCGGGAACACTTCTTCGGGAAGACCCCGGCGACCAAGGACATGGTCGCGGACCTGGACGACGAGCAGATCTGGAACCTCAAACGCGGCGGSCACGACTACCGCAAGGTCTACGCCGCGTACAAGGCCGCGGCCGAGTTCAAGGGCAAACCCACCGTGATCCTGGCCAAGACCGTCAAGGGCTACGGACTCGGACCCCACTTCGAGGGCCGCAACGCGACCCACCAAATGAAGAAACTCACC
>NZ_JBFRHB010000102.1:0-1204 GCF_052115645.1 Arthrobacter sp. 2MCAF14
GACTATTCGGCGGCATATTTGGTGATCCGTACCGACGCCGGTGACGGTCATGAGGGTCACGGTTTCGTTTTCACCATCGGGCGCGGGAACGAGGTGGAGGCGGTGGCGATCGAAGCCCTCCGCCATCACGTCCTGGGCCGCAACGTCGAGGAATTGCTCGGCGACATGGGCCGCACGTGGAAGCTTCTTGCCCACGATTCCCAACTMCGTTGGCTCGGTCCCGAAAAGGGCGTGATGCACATGGCGATCGGCGCCGTCGTCAACGCGCTTTGGGACCTCAAGGCCAAGCGGGCCGGGCTCCCGCTGTGGGAGCTGCTTTCCGGAATGAGCCCCGAGGAGATCGTGGCGCTCGTGGACTTCAGGTACCTCAGCGATGCCCTCACACCGGACGACGCGCTGGGAATATTGCGGACGGCGGAGCCGGGGCGCGCCGCCCGCAGGGCAGCGCTTCTCTCGGAGGGATACCCCGCCTACACCACGACGCCGGGCTGGTTGGGTTACAGCGACGACAAACTTGTGCGCCTGGCCAAGGAAGCCGTTGCGGACGGTTTCGGGCAGATCAAGCTCAAGGTGGGGGCCTCGCTGGAAGACGACATCAGGCGCGTCCGCACGGCACGCGATGCCGTGGGGCCGGATATCAAGATCGCGGTGGACGCGAATCAGCGCTGGGACGTTCAGGAAGCCATTGACTGGATGGCGCACTTGGCGCCCTATGACATTGCCTGGATTGAGGAACCCACCAGTCCCGATGACGTCCTCGGCCATGCCGCGATTGCCCGGGGCGTGGCTCCGATTCCCGTGGCTACGGGTGAGCATGTCCAGAACCGTGTCGTGTTCAAGCAGATGCTGCAGGCCGGATCCCTGCAGGTCTTGCAATTGGATGCCGCGAGGGTTGCGGGGGTGAACGAGAACATCGCCATCCTCCTCCTTGCCGCGAAGTTCGGCGTCCGCGTCTGTCCGCATGCAGGCGGAGTGGGTCTCTGCGAGGCCGTCCAGCACTTGTCGATGTTCGATTTCGTGGCGGTTTCCGGCGACAAGAATGGTCGGATGATTGAGTTCGTCGACCATCTGCATGAGCACTTCGTCACTCCGGTGGATGTCCACGACGGCTGCTACTGGCCGCCTTCGGCGCCCGGTGCCGGCGGCGAAATGGTCGGCGGAACACTGGCCGACTACAGCTTTCCCGACGGCCCGATGTGGGCCG
>NZ_JBFRHB010000103.1:0-1114 GCF_052115645.1 Arthrobacter sp. 2MCAF14
CCGATAACGGCTCATGCTACAGGTCCAAAGCCTTCGCCCGGATCCTGGCCGAAGCCGGTATCCGGCACAAACGCACCAGACCCTACCGGCCAGAGACGAACGGAAAAGTCCGTGAAGACTTATGGTGGTGCTGCGTTGGGTCCAGCCTGGCCCCGGCCAAAGTCTGACCATGGTGTCCTTCGTTCGATTTGTCGACTGGACCTTGCGCAACACCGTGGAGTGCGCCGACCAGACGGATCCGACCTGATGGGAGCTTGGACTAGAAGCTCACAGACCTGTCGCCCGCCCGGCCGGCTCGTCCTCATCCGTTCATTCATCCACTAAAGAAGGAACGTTTCCAGCATGACAATCCTGATCGAGGATGTCAGGGTCATTGGTGGTGTCGACACCCATAAGCACACCACCCGCTATGCCGCGGTTATCGATGACCAAAGCCGGCTGCTCGGCCATCGGGAGTTCCCCGACACCTCGCCCGGATACGCAGCATTGCAGTCCTGGATGCGCGGCACTCTCGCGCGAACTGACCCGCCAAGGTGAACACGTGACCGAGGTGAACCGGCGCGATCGGATAGCCCGCCGGATGGCGGCAAATCTGATCGCCTTAGCCGAACAAATCGCTCGCACCGTTCTGGGGAAACCTCCACAGCCATCCCGAAAAGCAATCAGGGACGATCGAGGTCATCCGAGCCCTCCGCCTCACCCGGTCCAGCGCCGCGAAAGCACGAACTCAAGCCTTCAACACCTTCGGCATCACGATCTGCGCACCCAACCTGCGCGACGGACTGGTCGACCTCACCAAACGCACACTCATGAACTGGTGCCTGTCACTCCGCGCCGAGACCGAGGATCTCATGTCACTAGCAACCGATCCCGAGCGTATGCATCTGGCAGGAACCAAGCTTGCACAGCGCGACCTTCTGGACCGTTGGAAGGTGCTGGACGATGAGATCAAGCAGCTCAACGCTGAGATCATCCGATGCCTCAACCGTTACATCGCCAGGGAGATCTACGCCAACCTGCCCCAAACGACCGCTTGACAATATAGGAGCATCGAACGCTTCAACCGCATCCTGCTGGAAGAGTGAGCCTACGCCGCGGACCTTCGTCTCAGAAA
>NZ_JBFRHB010000104.1:0-1109 GCF_052115645.1 Arthrobacter sp. 2MCAF14
TGGGATGGCGGCCCACGACGCTGCTGGTGAGGGTCCGCCGCTACAAGTGCACCGGGTGCGGTCGGGTGTGGCGGCAGGACATCTCCAAAGCCGCGCAGCCCCGGGCGAAGATCTCCCGTCGCGGGCTGCGCTGGGCGCTGGAGGGCATCGTGTGCCAGCACCTCACCGTCGCCCGTGTCGCCGAGGGCTTGGGCGTGTCCTGGCATACCGCGAACAGCGCGATCCTTGCCGAGGGCAARCGGGTGTTGATCGAGGACCCGGCCCGGTTCAACGGGGTGGCCGTGATCGGCGTCGATGAGCATGTCTGGCGGCACACCCGGCRCGGGGACAAGTACGTCACGGTCATCATCGACCTCACCCCGGTCCGCGACAGGACCGGCCCGGCACGGTTGCTCGACATGGTCGAGGGCCGCTCGAAACAGATCTTCAAGGCCTGGCTTGCCGAGCGGCCGAAAGCGTGGCGGGACGGGATCGAGGTCGTTGCGATGGACGGGTTCACCGGGTTCAAGACCGCAGCCGCCGAAGAGCTCCCGGACGCGGTCGAGGTCATGGACCCGTTTCAYGTCGTCCGGCTTGCCGGCGATGCCCTGGACAGGTGCCGYCAGCGYGTCCAGCAGCAGACCATTGGTCACCGTGGACGGTCCGGGGATCCGCTCTACGCAGCCCGCCGGACCCTGCACACCGGGCACGATCTGCTYACCGRSAAGCAGAAGGACAGGTTGGAGGCCCTGTTCSTTGCGGACAACCATGCCGAAGTCGAAGCGACCTGGGGTATCTACCAGCGYGTCATCGCCGCGTACCGCGAACCYGACGGCACCCGAGGCAAAGAGCTCATGCAAGCACTGATCGGCGCGATCAGTGCCGGCGTTCCCGCTGCGCTGACCGAGGTCATTACGCTGGGCCGGACGCTGAAACGCCGCGCAGGGGACGTGCTCGCGTACTTCGACCGGCCCGGCACCAGCAACGGCCCCACGGAAGCGCTCAATGGCAGGCTCGAACACCTCCGCGGCTCCGCCCTCGGCTTCCGGAACCTTGCCAACTACATCGCCCGATCACTCCTCGAGACCGGCGGATTCAGACCCCGGCTACACCCTCAAATGCGATGAGCC
>NZ_JBFRHB010000105.1:0-1098 GCF_052115645.1 Arthrobacter sp. 2MCAF14
CAACGATCCGTACGGTGCGGGCTGGCTCTTCAAGGTGGCCGCCGAGTCGGACGGTCCGCTGCTTTCCGCGGAGGAATACGCTTCCAAGAATGGTGGCGAGCTGTGAGCGCCGCGACCGGGGCCGCAGGCACCGAGAACATTGTGTTCGAACAGGTCGTTTCGCCGTCCCTGGACACGGTGTTGTCCGAGCTGGATCCGGAGATCGCGGCGAAGATCGACGATGAGTTGAACCGTCAGCGTTCGGGCCTTGAAATGATCGCGTCCGAGAACCACGCCGCCGTGGCCGTGATGCAGGCGCAGGGTTCGGTGCTGACSAACAAGTATGCCGAGGGCTACCCGGGCAAGCGCTATTACGGTGGCTGCGAGCACGTGGATGTCATCGAGCAGTTGGCTATCGACCGGGTGAAGGCCCTGTTCGGTGCCGGGTACGCGAACGTGCAGCCGCACTCCGGCGCCCAGGCGAACGCCTCGGTGATGCACGCCCTGATCAAGCCGGGCGACACCATCATGGGCTTGAACCTGGCCCATGGCGGGCACCTGACCCACGGTATGCGGATCAACTTTTCCGGCCGCCTGTACAACGTCGTCCCGTACCAGGTCCGCGAAGAGGACCACCGGATCGACATGGCCGAAGTGGAGCGCCTGGCGCTCGAGCACAAGCCGGCACTGATCGTGGCTGGCTGGTCCGCSTATGCRCGSCAGCTGGACTTCGCSGAGTTCCGCCGGATCGCGGACCTGGTGGGCGCGTACCTCATGGTGGACATGGCGCACTTCGCCGGCCTCGTGGCCGCCGGCCTGCACCCGTCCCCGGTCCCGCACGCGCACGTGACGACGTCGACGACGCACAAGACCCTCGCCGGTCCGCGCGGGGGCATCATCCTTTCCAACGACGCCGACATCGCCAAGAAGATCAACTCCGCGGTCTTCCCGGGCCAGCAGGGCGGACCGCTGGAGCACGTGATCGCCGGCAAGGCCGTGGCCTTCAAGATCGCCGGCACTGCCGAGTTCAAGGAACGCCAGGAGCGCGTCCTGACCGGTGCCCGGATCCTGGCCGAACGCCTCGTCCAGGACGACGTCACCGCCAAGGGCATCAACGTG
>NZ_JBFRHB010000106.1:0-1086 GCF_052115645.1 Arthrobacter sp. 2MCAF14
TCTGGGGGAGGTTGATCCCGGCGTGTGTGGCGGGGGCCGGTGTGGTGGGTCGTTGGCGGAATCTTCCTCGGTGTCGTTCGTAGTAGTCCTGGTGGACTTTGTCGCGCTTGTCCCATAGCTCTTTCCAGGAGCCGTCGTGGACTTGTGATGGTGAGAACAGTGCGATGCCGGAGTGTTTGTGATCGGTGTTGTACCAGTGCACATAGCCGGTGAGGTAGGCCCTGGCGGCTTCGAGATCGTCAAAGATCCGGGGGTAGCCGGGCCGGTATTTCATCGTGCGAAACCCTGACTCCGAGAAGGGATTGTCGTTGGAGACGTACGGGCGGTTGTGGCTGAGTTCCACGGCGTGGGCGGTGAGGGTGTCACGGAGCAGGTTTGATCTCATGGCCGGGCCTGAATCGGCGTGCACGATGCGCGGGGCGCCGTGCCGGGCGATGGCTGTCTTGAACATCTCCGCGGCGAGGTGGTCGGACTCGCGTTCCTCCGCCCGCCAGCCGACGATCTCCCGGGAGAAGATGTCCATGATGGAGTACACCTTGAAAACCTTGCCCTGCCACTTGGAATAGATGTCGGTGATGTCCCAGGACCAGACCTGGCAGGGTCCGGTGGCCTTGAGGACCGGCTTTTCAGAGGAACCACGCGTGCCCCCGCGCTTGCGCGGGATGGTTGGGCGGGCCTGCTGGTCCTCGTACTCTGCCGCGATCCGCCACCACGAGCGGTTGGAGCCGAGCAGCACGCCGTTGTCCCAGGCTGTGGCGAAGGCATGGTCAACGGAGTTGCCCTTCTCCCAGCCGGCCAGGATGAACCCCCGGATCCGGTCCTGATGGGCGGTGCTGATCCGGGATTCGTAGGCCCGGTCGGCCTGGTGGATCGGGTCCTGCACCGCCGGACGGGGATTGGACCGGTAGTGCCAGCTCCCGCGCGACACGCCCGCCAGCTTGAGCGCTGTCCGCTGGGAGCCGATGATCACATGCAGCTCCAGGACCAGAGTGTTCTCGGCCGCTATGAACCGTCCTGAGCGCTCGTCGGGGTTGTATCGGGCTCTGGCACGCTCAACTCGTGCAAGAGCCCGATAGCTTTTCCCAG
>NZ_JBFRHB010000107.1:0-1038 GCF_052115645.1 Arthrobacter sp. 2MCAF14
CGGGGCCTGCCTGATCGTGGACGTGGACGAGTCCCGGCTGCGCCGCCGCGTGGGCAAACGCTACCTGGACGAGGTCGAAACCGACCTGGACACCGCCATCGCCAAGGTCCAGGCCGCGAAGGCCGAGCGCCGCGGCTGGTCCGTGGGCTACGTCGGCAACGCCGCCGARGTCTTCCCCGAACTCCTGGCCCGCCACAAAGCAGGCGAGMTSAGCATCGAYGTCGTGACCGACCAGACCTCCGCGCACGACCCGCTCTCCTACCTGCCCGAAGGCATCACCGTGGCCGAATGGCACACCGAGGCCGAGGCCGACCCGGAAGGGTTCACGAAGAAAGCCCAGGCCTCCATGGCCAAGCAGGTCCAGGCCATGGTCGGGTTCCAGGACGCCGGGGCCGAGGTCTTCGACTACGGCAACTCCATCCGCGACGAGGCCCGCAAGGGCGGCTACGACCGGGCCTTCGCCTTCCCCGGCTTCGTCCCGGCCTACATCCGGCCCCTGTTCTGCGAAGGSCTGGGCCCGTTCCGCTGGGTCGCGCTCTCCGGTGACCCCGAAGACATCGCCGTGACCGACAAAGCCATCAAGGAACTCTTCCCCGAGAACACCCACCTGCACAAATGGCTCGACGCCGCCGCCGAACGCGTCGAATTCGAAGGCCTCCCCGCCCGGATCTGCTGGCTCGGCTACGGCGAACGCGCCAAAGCCGGGCTGCTCTTCAACCAGCTCGTGGCCGAAGGCAAAGTCAAGGCCCCCATCGTCATCGGCCGGGACCACCTGGACTCCGGCTCCGTGGCCTCCCCCTACCGGGAAACCGAGTCCATGAAGGACGGCTCCGACGCGATCGCCGACTGGCCCCTGCTGAACGCCCTGACCGCCGCCTCCTCCGGCGCCACCTGGGTCTCCATCCACCACGGCGGCGGCGTGGGCATCGGCCGCTCCATCCACACCGGCCAGGTCTCCGTCGCCGACGGCACCGAACTCGCCGCCCGGAAACTCGAACGCCTCCTCACCAACGACCCCGGCATGGGCGTCATCCGCCA
>NZ_JBFRHB010000108.1:0-1015 GCF_052115645.1 Arthrobacter sp. 2MCAF14
GCGTGGTGTGCGAGGAGGGTGCGGGCTTCCTGGCGGGTGGTGCCGGAGTCCTGGATGCCTTCGGCGATGTGGGCCAGGTGGGCGGGGATTTCGCGGCCTTTTTTGCGCATCGCGGTGGCCCAGAGGCGTCCGGCGCGGTAGGAGGAGCGGACCAGGGGGCCGGACATGACGCCGAGGAAGCCGATTTCCTCGGCTTCGGTGGCGAGGTCGACGAATTCCTGGGGTTTGACCCAKCGGTCCACGGGCAGGTGCCGTTCGGAGGGGCGCAGGTACTGGGTGATGGTGATCAGGTCACAGCCCGCGGCGTGCAGGTCGGTGAGGGCTTCGGAGATCTCTTCGCGGGTTTCGCCCATGCCCAGGATCAGGTTGGATTTGGTSACCATGCCGGCGGCCCGGCCCTGGGTGATGACGTCCAGGGAGCGGTCGTAGCGGAACGCGGGGCGGATGCGCTTGAAGATCCGGGGSACGGTTTCGACGTTGTGCGCGAARACCTCGGGGGCGGAGTCGCAGATCGCTTGGATGTGTTCGGSTTTGCCGGAGAAATCGGGGATGAGCAGTTCGACGCCGGTGCCGGGGTTCAGTTCGTGGATCTTGCGGACGGTTTCGGCGTAGAGCCAGACKCCTTCGTCTTCCAGGTCGTCGCGGGCCACGCCGGTGACSGTGGCGTAGCGCAGGGCCATGGCCTKGACGGAGCGGGCGACCTTGGTGGGTTCGAACATGTCCACGGGGGAGGGTTTGCCGGTGTCGATCTGGCAGAAGTCGCAGCGGCGGGTGCATTCGGAGCCGCCGATCAGGAAGGTCGCTTCCTTGTCTTCCCAGCACTCGAAGATGTTCGGGCAGCCGGCTTCCTCGCACACGGTGTGCAGGCCTTCTTTTTTCACGAGGTTCTTCAGGCCCACGAATTCAGGGCCCATCTGGACCTTGGCTTTGATCCACTCGGGCTTGCGTTCGACCGGGACGGCTTTATTGCGCTGTTCAACGCGCAGCAGCTTACGGCCTTCAGGTGCCAGGGTCA